>CAZAGK010000013.1:0-45689 GCA_964484775.1 uncultured Gemmatimonas sp.
TGCGCCATTCCCGCGTGCGCCATTCCCGCGTGCGCCATTCCCGCGTGCGCCATTCCCGCGTGCGCCATTCGTGCGCGCCATTCCGATTCGCCTCCCCACCCAATCCGACCGACCGCTCGCGGCCGGCCTCCTCGTGCGCTAAAGTAACCGGCATACTGGTTGCGGAGGCCGCTTGCGAGGGTTCCTCAGACGCGCCGCGATCATCGCCGGCGCCACCATCGCGTACCTGCTCGCCGCCCGCTTCTCCCAAGGAGCGGCGGCGGCGCATGCGGTCGTTTCCTCCGTCTGGGTGCCGGCGGGGATCGCCCTCTTCCTCGTCGTGCACCTCGGCGCGTGGTGCTGGCCCGCGATCGCCCTCGGCGCCTTCGCGTTCAACCTCTCCAACGGCGTCCCCTGGCCGGCGAGCCTCGCGATCGCCGCCGGGAACTCCGTCGAAGCGATCCTGGCCCTGAAGCTGATGACACGGCTCGGCGCCTTCCGGTCGACGCTCGACCGGATGCGCGATGTCTTCGCCCTCGTCGTGCTCGGCGCCGTGGTCAGTACGCTCGCCTCGGCGCTCGTCGGCGTGGCCGCGCTCACGATCTCCGGCGATGCCCCCGGATCGACATTCCTCGATCTCCTCGTCCCCTGGTGGACCGGCGATGCGGTGGGGATGCTCCTCGTCGCGCCGCTGCTGCTCTCCTGGACCCAGCCCCTCGACGTCCCGGCGCGATCCGCGCATCGGGTACTCGAGCTGATCGTGACCTACGGCGCCCTCTTCTTCTTCGCCGAACTGGTGCTCGGCGTCGACGGACGCTTGCTCTACGCGATCTTCCCGCCGGTGTTCTGGTTCGCCTTGCGACACGGGATGCGCGGCGCCTCGATGGCGGTCGGACTGGTCGCCGCGATCGCCACCCGACACGTGATCGTCGGTGAGGGACCGCTCGCGCTCCCCACACTCGAGGCGAGCCTCGTGCAGCTGCAGATCTTCCTGCTGCTGCTCGCCGTGCCGACGCTGATCTTCAGCAGCGCGGTGGCCGAGAGTCGCACGACGGAACTGCAACTCCAGCAACAGTCGGAGCAACTCGCCGCCGCGCAACGGCTCGCGCATCTCGGTAGCTGGTACTGGGATGCGCGACGCGGCCGCGTGACCTGGTCCCCCCAGCTCGCCGAGATCCTCCGCATCGACGGCGAACCCGAGAGTTCGGTCGAGGAGTGTCTCGCGCTGCTGCATCCGTCGGAGCGCGCCGACATGGAGGCGGTGGTGCGCCGCGCGATGGCGGAGCGCTCGACCTTCGAGCGCACGCAGCGGGTCGTTCTACTCGACGGCACACCGCGCATGCTGATCACCGCGGGGAAGGTCGTGTCGTCGCCGACCGGCCAGATCGCCGGCATCATGGGCGTCTGCTACGACATCACCGAACAATGGCTCACGCAGGAGAAGGCCCGGGAACGCGCCGAGCTGCTGCGGCAGGTGTACGACATCACCGCACGCCTCGCAGCGACGGTCGACGTGAGAGCTGTCCTCGATGTGCTCATCCTCGAGGGGGCCTCGGTGGTGCCGGCCGGGCGCGCGAGTGCGGGGATCCGCGATGCGTCCGGCCTGCGCACGCGCCGCGCGCAGCGGCAGGGCGTCGCGTTCGGCGTCACGGAAGGGCGCGACCCGTTCGCCGGCGACCGGTTCGACGACACCCATGTGCTGACGATGTCCGTGACCGATGCGAACGCGGCGGAGATCGGCTCGTTCTCCCTCATGCGCGACCCGCACGAACCGCCGTTCACGCCGACGGACCGTGCGCGGCTCCAGGCCGTCGCGCACACGGCAGGACTCGCTCTCGAGCGGGCCCTGCGCGTCGAGGAGCTCGAACGTCGCACCGAGGAGCTCACGCAGAGCGACGCCCGCTACCGCGCACTCGCGCATGATCTCCCGGACGCGGCGGTCGCGCTGTTCGATCGCGACTTCCGCCTGCTCGTGGCCGACGGGCCCGTGCTCGAACGGATCGGCCTCTCGCGCACGCTCGCCGAGGGACGCACCCTGCGCGAGGTCCTCCCCGCCGCGCAGGCCGAGGAGTTGGCGCGACGCTTCGGCGAGGTGTTCGCCGGGAGCACGATGGAGTTCGAGTTCGAGTATCTGAGCGCGGTGTACCTGGTGAAGGCGATGCCGTTGCGGGCGCCCGACGGTACGGTCACGGTGGGGATGGCGCTGGGCGTGGACATCACCGAGCGGCGCGAACAGGACTCGGTGCGGAGCCGGCTGCTGGCCGAGCTGATGCAGGTGCAGGAGGAGGAGCGGCGCCGCATCGCGCGCGAGTTGCACGACGAGGCGGGACAGTCGCTCACGGCGATCGTCGTCGGGCTCCGTGCACTGCGCCAGTCACCGACGCTCGAGCACGCGCACGCGCTCGCTGAGCGGCTCGGCGGGGTGGCCGCCGACACCATCACCAACATCGGGCGTCTCGCACGCGGGCTGCATCCGACGGTCCTCGACGATCATGGGTTGCGGAAGGCGCTGGAGCGATTCGCGGAGGAGTTCACGGCGACCCACGGCATCCCGGTCGACCTCCACCTCGAGGGGGTCGAATCACAATCGTTGGCGACCGATCTGCAGGCGGAGCTGTACCGGATCGTGATCGAGGCTCTCACGAACGTGGCACGGCACAGTGCGGCCACGCGTGCCAGCGTCTTCATGGGCGCCACGCGGGGGGAGCTGGCGGTGGTGATCGAGGACGATGGGAGCGGCTTCGATGTGACGCGCGTGCTGCGCGGGGGAGGCGGCGAGCCTCCGATGGGACTGCTGGGGATCCGTGAACGTGCCGCGAACATGCGCGGCACGGCGCGGTTCGACTCCACACCGGGGCGGGGGACGACGGTCGTCGTTCGCGTCCCCAACCCTCCGACCGAATCCGACTTATGACGATCCGAATTGTGCTCGCCGACGACCACGCGGTGCTCCGTTCCGGACTCCGCATGCTCATCGAGTCGCAGGACGATATGGCCGTGGTGGGCGAGGCGTCGGATGGGAGCGAGGCGCTGGAGCAGACGCGCCGGACCCTGCCTGATGTCCTCGTGCTCGACCTGACGATGCCCGGCAAGGGCGGACTCGAGATGATCGCGACGATCCGCGACAGCTGCCCGACGACCGGGATCCTGGTCCTCACGATGCACGACGATCCCGCCTACTTCCGCTCCGCGCTCGCCTCGGGCGCGCGCGGTTACGTGGTGAAGCGCACGGCGGGAACGGAGCTGATCAACGCCATCCGCTCCGTGTCGGCGGGACGCACGTTCGTGGACTCGACGACGGCGCAGGCGCTGGCAGCGGATGTCGCCTATACCGCGCGTCACGGACGACCGTCGCAGCCGAAACAGCTGCTCAGCGGCCGTGAACGCGAGGTGCTGCAGTTGCTCGCGCGAGGCTTCACCAATCAGGAGAGTGCCGAGCTCATGCGCGTCAGCGTGAAGACCGTGGAGACCTACCGCTCCCGTCTCTACGAGAAGCTCGGCGCGCGCTCCCGGGCCGAACTCGTGCGCTACGCCACCGAGGCGGGCGTGTTGAAGTCCGACAGCACCACCGGCGACAGCGCCGAGTAGCGGCCGCCGCGCCGTCGACGGCGAAGGGGTGCCGGAATTGGGGTTTTCCCCGACATCGCGCGATGAGTTGGGTGGGTAACCCCGATACCCGTTATTTGCCCTGAGAGCGAACGTGCATCGCAGAAGTCCGGGATTCCCCCTGCCTGCGAGGGCCACGTGAACTCCGAGTCCTTCTTGCGCTCCTCGATCGAACGGCCCGTATCGCGCCCTGCGGCGGATGGTGTGCGCCTGCTCGGCCGGTCCTGGCGATTCACCGCCAGGGCCACGCTGTTCGGCATCGTCGCCGGTCTGCTGCCGGCCGCTGCGGCCGCGCTGCTCACCGTCGAGCAGGAGGTGATCCCGACTCCCTGGTGGGCACTGATCGCTGCGCTGGGGGCCGTTCTCGGGACCGCGGTCGCGGCGGTCACCATGCTCGCGGAGGTCGAGGCGGAACGTCTCGCGACCGCGCGGGCACTCGAGGCTGCGTCGTGGACCGATGCCTTGACCGGGCTGGCGAACAGGCGCCGGTTGACCCTCGCCCTGACGGCGGAGGTTGAGCGCACGCAGCGCACCGGTCGCGGCTTCGCGATCCTCTTCCTGGACATCGACAATCTCAAAGCGATCAACGACGAGTTCGGTCATCCGGCGGGGACCGACGTGATCGTGCAGGTCGCGCAGGTCATCACCGGTTGCTGCCGTGCCGTGGACACCGCGGCCCGATACGGCGGCGACGAGTTCGCGGTGGTGCTCCCCGAATCCGACGAGCGCGCGGCGGGGCTGCTCGGCTGGCGCATCCGGCGCGCACTCTGGGGGCGTGCGGAGCGCCGGCGCGTGGACGTCAGCATCGGCGTTGCCGAGTACCCGCGCGATGGCAGCACCGTCGACATGATCGTCGCCTCTGCCGACAGCGCGATGTATTCGGCGAAGGCGCATTCGGCGTCGCGGCAGCGGCGCTCCTCACCGACAGCTGGAGGTGCACGATGATCGGTCGTCGACTCCTGTTATCCGTGGTGTTGATCGGCGCAGGCGCGAGACTGGGTGCGCAGCAACCGTCGGGGACCCAGTGGTCCGGCCTCGCGGGCGTGTCGCTCCCGGTCGGGGAACTCGGCGTGAACGCGAACCTCGGCTTCAACATCGGATTGCGCGCCGAAGGCCGACTCTCCTCGCCGAACTGGCGGCTGCGTGGTGACCTGTCCTGGGACCGCTTCGGCGGACTCGGCGGGGTCAACGCCTTCTCGCAGATGGCGCTCGCGGCGAACGCGGTGCATCAGGGCCGAGGCGATCGGTTCTATCTGTTCGGCGGTGCGGGCCTGTACGACACCCGCGTCTCGTTCCAGAACGGACTGAATCGCGATCAGACGAACCTTGGGATCCAGTTCGGGCTCGGCGTCAGCCGGTTCGCCGGCAACCCGAACACGTTCCTGGAGATCGGCATCACGGATGTCTTCGTGGCCTCGGGGACGAACGTCTGGTTCCCGGTCCGCTTCGGATTCCACTTCTAGTCGCGAACGGTCAACGCCCACCTGAACACGGAGGCCCTGATGACAACCGTCCGACGTACCCTGCGGATCGCCTCGATGCTGGCGTGGTCCATCCCATGCGGACTCGGCGCCCAGGCACCGGTGACGCTCGCGATCAGCGCCGGGAGTGCCACCGATCAACGTGGCGTGCGCTCCGATGCCATGACGGTCAGCCCGACCTTCACGATGACGCCGAGCGATCGCTGGAGCGTGATGCTCTCGGGGAACTACACGCGGTTCCAGAACGAGGTGTGGCAGTTCGGGGGAGCCGGCGCGGTCGGCGCGCGCGCCGATCTCCTTGGCGGTGTCGCGCTGACATTGAACGCCGGTGTGGACGCGTCGAAGTCCTCGTTCAACGCGACCTTCCTGTCGAGCGATGTGACGCCGGCGCTCGAATGGAGCCGCGGTCCGATCACGCTCTTCGGGGGAGGACACCTCGGCACGGGGCAGACCACGGTCTCGCAGACCAGCTCCGGTCCGTTGCCGGGTCCGATCCCGGGGCAGACGCAGCTCGTGACGCAATCGCGGCGGACGTTGGGGCCGGTGTACGGCGTCCAGCTGCGCGTCGGGGGCTTCGGCTGGCCGACGGCGGTCGTGGGCGTGCGGGCCGAGGATGGGCAGCTCTCCAACGGTGGGCCGCGCGTCACCGATCGGATGGCGAGTGTGACGATCGTCGCCGGTGCGCTGACGCTGAGCGGTACCGCCGGCCAGCGACGCGCGGTGGATGAGCAACTGGACTATGTCGGTGGCGGCGCGTCGCTCCGTGTGCTCGAGCGCATCTCCATCGACGTGGGGGCGGGGAGCTATCCCTCGAATCGACTGCTCGGGAGTCCGGGAGGACGCTACGCGAGCGCGGGACTCTCGTGGCGCATCGGCGGGAGTGGCGCTCCTGCCGAGCTGCCGCAGCCGGTTGGGGCCGAACGGCCCAAGTCGGGAGTGACCCGTCTCGCGATCCGGGCGCAGAACGCCCAGACGGTCGAGATCGCCGGTGATTGGAACGGATGGGTGCCGGTGCCGGCGTGGGCGAGCACCAACGGCGTCTGGTACTTCGACGCCGAGCTCGAGCCCGGCGAGTACCGGTACGCATTCCGGATCGACGGCAAGGAATGGCGCGTGCCGCCGGGTGTGACGGCGGTGGATGATGGGTTCGGCGGGAAGTCGGCGTTCGTAGTGGTGCGCGGCACTCAGGCCGGCACCAAGTGATGCACCCCAGGACCGGAGGAACTATGAGACACGCCACGTGGACGCTCATCCTTGCCCTGACCCCCGCGGCAGTCGCGGCGCAGGCCTCGGGTCAGGCGAAGGGTTCGGTGACCGCCGGGGGATCGGCGCAGACCAGGAACGGAAGTGTGCAGGCCGGTGCGTCGGCGAACGTGAACGCCGATGCGCGCGGGGAGTATCACGCGCCCAAGGAGTTCAGCGCCGAAGGACGCGCCAAGCTGGAGGCGATGTACGAGGAGGCCGCGACGGCCAAGCTCCCGCGGGAGCCGATGGCGCGGCGCGTGAACGAGGGACGCGCGAAGGGCGCGACCGAAGCGCAGGTGATCGCGCAGGCCGGCGTCGTGCGGGGGAACATGCAGGCCACGCAGGAGGCGATCCTCATCGCGGGGCGCAAGTCGGCCTCTCCGGAAGAGATCGATCGTGGTTCGCAGGCGATGGAGCGCGGGGTGACGAAGGCGCAGATCGGTCTGCTCGCGCGCAAAATGCCGAGCGATCGCTCGCTCGTGGTGGCCTTCGACGTGCTCACGCGGCTCACCGCGCGGGGTGTCACGCCCGGGCGTGCGATCACGCAGATCTCGAGTCGCATCGATGCCAACGCGACGGACGCGCAGATCGGCGCGCTGGCGAGTGCCGGTGTGGCGGGGAGCGCAGGCGCGATGGGTGGCATGACCGGTAGCGCCGCGGCCGGCGCGACCGGGACGGCGGCCGCTGCGGGCAACGCTGCCGCGGCCGGTACGAAGGGTGCGGTCGGTGCCACGGTCACCGGTGCGGTGGGCACCGTGATCAAGAAGCCGTAACCACGCACCTGATGGGGGAGGGAACGATCGAGGTCGCCGGGCACAGTGCCCGGCGACCTCGATCGCATCGCTCCGTGGAGGTACGTGACGTCGGCGACGTCACATCCGCGGCTTCATCCCCTCGGCCTCCTTCACCAGGAACGGCACGCCCTTCGCCAACCACTCCGGCTTCGGTGTGCCCTTCAGGTAGTGATCGAAGAACTGCATGTAGCGGACCGTGAGATCCTTCCGGTTCGCGAGTCCGCGCAGACCGTGCGGTTCGTTCTGGTACGCGAGCAAGGTGGCGTCCTTCTTGTTGTACCGGAGCGCCGTGTAGAAGTTGAGCCCCTCGACGAAGCTCACCGTCGGATCCGCCGTGCCGTGCATGATCAGCACCGCGGCCTGCGTCTCCGGCACGTGGGTGAGGGAGCTCTCGTTGCGATACACCTCGGGCTTCTCCCAGGGACTGAAGCCCCAGCGCCCCTGGCCGTACAGATAGTAGTCGAGCCCGTTCTGCCCCGACGCCCCCGCCATGTTCTGGTAGGTCCAGCCCCAGCTCTGCGAGAAGTCGCTCGTCAGGTCGCTCACGCCGGCGCCCACGCCGACCGCCGCGAACATCTTGGAGCGTGTCGCGATGAACCCCGCGCCCTCGCCGCCGTAGCTGTGACCGTTGAGTCCGATCTTCTTGGGGTCGGCGTAGCCCATCTCGATCACCTTCTTCGTCGCGGCCTCGACGGCATCGAGCATGTCGCTGTGGCTCATCCCGGTGTGGAAGTACACGTCGGGGAGCATCGTGATGTAGCCGCGACTCACCGCCTCGATCGGCACCGATCCCATGCCGGTGAGATACGAGGGCGCCGAGTAGCGATGGAGGTTGGCCGAGTTCTTCTCGTAGAAGGTCACGAGCATCGGACGCTTCTCCCCCTGCTTGTAGTCATCGGGGACGGCGAGGATCCCCTGCGCGCGCTGGCCGTCCTTGAGCTTGTAGTCGAACAGGATGCGATGCCCCCAGAGGAACTCGGACTGCTGCGGGTTCACATCGCTGATCTTCCGCGACTCCTTCAACGTCGCGCCGGAGACGCGCAGGTCGGGGAACTCGGCGAACGTCTGTCGCGTGAACAGGTACCGGTCGGCCTTGGCGGCCTTGATCGGCGTGCTGAACGCGGCGTCGTCGTACACGACCTCGCTCAGCGCACCGTTCGCGAGGCGCGAGAATCCGGCCTTCTTGGTCCACTCCCCGTACGTGGAGAGCGTGAGCGGCTTGCTCAGGTCGATCACGCGCGGATCACGCTCCGCGAGCGTCGCCGTCGGGTCGGGCTGTTCGATGCGCACCGGCAGGAACTTGATCTCCTGCTTGCTGCCGACGCCATTCGTCAGGTTCTTCGGCGCCGAGCCATCGTAGGGGAGCAACCAGAGATCGAACCGATGCTCGACGATCACACCGCTGCCGTCCTTGGCATAGCCGGCGACGCCGAACGACGGACGCGGGCCGGGATGATCGAACTGCGTGTCACTGAAGCTCGGCGCTGACGCACCACCGAGCAGCTTGAGCGTGCCGCTGGCGAGATCGTAGTCCTGATACTTGCCGTCGATCCAGAGCAGATAGTGCTTGCCGTCGGCGGAGAAGCCCGGCGCGTGCTGACCGATGAGCGTCGCCTTGCGGATGAGGGTCCGCTCACCCGTCGCGACGTTGACGCGATACAGATCGGCCTTCGCCGACCCGTAGTCGGCGATCATCCCGCGCTGATCGCGGCCGACCGCCCATCGGCCGTCGGGGGAGATTTCGACGTTCTTGAGCGACGAATCGGCGAGCGGGACGAAGGTCGCGCCGGCCACCGTGAAGGCGGCACGGAAGGAGAAGTTGCGATCCGCCTCGGCGCGGGCCATCTGCAGCGACTGTACGGTCTCGTCCTGTGCGCCCCACACGTCGACGTTGGCGACGGAATCCGGATTCGCGCGCCGCGCGGTGTCCGGTGCCGCGGTCTGCGGGATCACGCCGAAGAAGACGCGCGCGTTGTCGTCGCTCCAGCCGAGCGGTGCGCGGTCGCTGATCACGAACCCCCGTGGGAAGTTCCCCGCGTTCTTCGGGGCGAAGACCACCGGCGCGGTCGTGGCGGACATCGCGGCCCGCACGTCCGGCACGACGACGAGCGCATTGTCGTGCTCGCGCATCCGCGCCACGTCGCTTCCCTTGAGGACCGCGAGGGCGTTCCCGTCATCGTTGAAGGCCAGGCGACTGTAGAGTCTGGCGTCGTTGTCGAGCGGGTGCGTGGCGCCGGACTTGAGGTCGATGACGAAGAGCCCGTTGCCGTCGATCACGGCAGCGCCCACCGAATAGGCGAGGAGATCGCCACGACGATTGAACGCGGCATCGTTGACGCTGCCGAGAAAGAGGACCCGGCCGGTCGCGAGGTCGAGCAACAGGGCATCGGTGCCCGCCGTGCTCGCGGCCCCTCCGCCGGGGCCGCCGCGCCCACCGCCGGGCGCTGCCGGGGCACCGGGTGCTCCCGCTGCCCCGGCGGCAGCGCCTCCGCCGGCACGCCGCCGGAGCAGCACGCGGCTCCCCGTGGGCGAGTAACTGATCGACTGGATATCCTGCCAGGCCCTCACGGTGCCCGTGGCCAGTTCCCGGAGCTCCACGCGGCGCTGGGGGGCCGGGGCGGCCCCTCCGCGCCCGCCCGTGCTGTCCGCCGGCGCGGGTGCAGTGCCTGGAGCCGGCGCCCCCGGGGCTGCCGGAGCGGGAGCACCGCCGCCGCGACCACCGCGCCCACCTCGTGCGGCGACCGGATCCACCGAGTAGCTCACCCATCGCGAATCGGGGGCGAAGCTGGCGTTGGAGGCATCGGCGACCGTCACGTCGGCGTTGCTCTCCAGATTCACGATATGGAGCACCGGCCTGGCGTCGGCGGTCGGGACGTTCGTCAGACGCGTCGTGTACGCCACCCAGCGCCCGTCGGGCGAGATCTGCGCCCCCTCGATGTTGCGCCATCTCGGGTAGTCGTCGACGTTGATCGCCCGCTTGGCCGCGGGGGCCGTTCCTTGTCCCAGCGCGACGCTGGAGAGGAGCGCGACGGCCATCGATGCGCGCGACAGCGCGAGACGCCAGGGATGCACGACGGGAGGACGCGAACGCAGCACGAGAGGACCCTTGATGTCTGGGGGAAGGGGAGAAACCCGCCCAAATGTGACACCGCGCGCCACGGGTTGGCTACCGCGGCGCGCGCTGTCGATCCCAGCCGACGTTCAGGGGGTGGTCAGTTCACCGTCCACCCGGCACCAAGGTCGGCGAGCACACCCACGGAGCCGACCGGGATCCCGCGCTCGTCGCGCAACGGACCGGCACGCCCGGTGGTCCAGCGGCTCTCACCCGAGACGTTGCGGACACGGAACTGCACCTCGACCACCCGGCCCGCGCATGAGGCGTCGTGCCAGTCCTGCACGATCCCGCGATGATCGGGGTCGACGCGGTTCAGGAAGGCCGGCATCGACTGCTCGCCGGGGCCGAGTCCCGTGAGGCGATCGAAGGTCGCGTTCGAGAAGGTGAGCGTGCCCCCCAGATCGCGGTGGTACACCCCGTCGCGCATGAGCGAGCCGATCAGCTCCATCCCGCGGCTCATGAAACGCAACTCGCGCTCGAGCTCCACCTGCAACGTCACGTCACGCTGCTCGCCGAGGAAGTGCGTGACCACGCCACTGCCGCTGCGGATGGGCGCGATATGGAGCTCGTTCCAGTAGGGCTGACCGTTCTTGTGGAGGTTCTGGAGGACGACCGTGCACTCGCGTCCTTCGGCGATGCTCGCGTTGAGTCGCTCGATCTGTGCCGGATCGCTCGCCGCGCCGCGGGGCATCCGCATGCGACGTCCGATCAGCTCGTCACGGCTGAATCCCGTGAGCTCCTCGAAGGCGCGGTTGCAGTACGACAGACGACTCTCCCCACCGCGCACGTCGACGATCGTGATGGCGAGCTTCATCTCATCGGACAGGCGCGGACTGGTCGAACGATCCCACATGATCGGACTCCGGAGAGGGGGCGGGTGTGCCACGCGGCCGTGCGCATCACGGTCATGTGAACGCTTCGATCTTCCGGAAAGGAGCGCAAGGTGCTGACGGGTGACAGTTCTGTCATCTCGCGCCCGCGCGGCGGGACCGCTCACCGGTTATTCGCACGACGTGCGATATTGGCACCCCGCCAGGAGGCACGTATCTTCTGCCATGCGCGCGCTCATCATCGACGACGACACCGTGCTGTCCGCGATGCTGAGCCTCGTGCTCCGCACGGCGGGTTTCGAGACCGACATCGCCGCGGACCTCGCCCAGGCGCGTGCCTGCACCGACGCCGGCGAGTACGCCGTCCTCGTGCTCGATCTGAACCTGCCCGACGGGACCGGCATCGACTTCGCGACGGCGTTCCGCCGCGCGCATCGTCGGACCCCGATCCTGATGCTCACCGCCGAGAGCGCCGAGGATGTCGCGGTGGTCGCGCTCGACGCCGGCGTGGACGATTTCGTGGTCAAGCCGGTGACGCGCGAGGTGCTGCTGGCCCGCGTGCGCGCACTGCTGCGTCGCGCCGGGACGAACCACGACGAGGTGCTCGCGGCGGGGAACCTCAGGCTCGACCGGCTGAGTCGGACGTTGGTCGTGGAGGGGAAGGCGGTGCCGCTCACGCCCCGGGAACTGGCGCTCGTCGAGTTCCTGCTGCTCCACCGCGACGACTTCTCCTCGCGCGAGGAACTCCTGCGTCGCGTGTTCGGCTTCGCCTTCGAACCGGGGACGAACATCCTGGAAGTGAACATCCGGCGCGTGCGAGGGAAGCTCGCGCGCGCCGGATCGTCCATCGGGATCGAGACGAAACGCGGGGTGGGCTACCGGATGGTGGCCTCGCCGGCGGACACGGCGGCGGGGATCGGCGCGAGCAGATAGTCGAGCACGTCGGCCGCGCTGTAGCTCGTGCGTCCCTCGAGGAACTTGGCGATCTGCATCAGGTCGTCGCCGCTCGTGAGCAGCGGGGCCTCGTCGGTGCCGTCCTTCTGGTGCTGCGGCTGCCCGATGTTCGCCTCGAGCGCGTTGCACAGGCAACGGCGCCCGGCGGTCTCGGCCTCGAGTCCGCCCTTCTTGACGTAGTCGGCCACCGGCTCCGACGCGCATCGGTAGCCGAGTCGGCCATCGTCCCGCTTGTAGGCGTTGCGCAGATACCCCAGATCGCAGATGCGATTCCGCTTCGAGCCGTCGTTGGCGTCGCCTTCGTAGCTCACGACCTTGAAGGGGTATCCCGTCGGCGAGGCGTGCGCGTCGGTGAGCACATCGACCTTTCCCTTGATCGCGCTCTTGAGCACGTCGCGCTTGAGCTCGGCGGTGAAGCCCGACTCGTCGGCGAAGGCGAAGAGGGTGCCGACCTGGATCCCGGCCGCGCCGGCATCGAGCGCCGCCTGCAGCCGTTCCGGGCTCCCTTCGCCGCCGGCGACCCAGAAGGGAAGCCCGAGTTCGCCGAGTTTGGCGAGATCGACCACGTCGCGCTCACCGTAGATCGGCTCACCGCGTTCGTTGAACGTCGGCGTGCCGCGGGGCGGGGCGTTGTGCCCGCCGGCCGTCCACCCTTCCACCACGAACCCGTCCACACGGCCGTTCGCCTTGCGGGCCAGATTGGTCGCGAGCGAGTTCGCGGAGATGATCGGCAGGAAGATCGGACGCTTGATCGGGATGCTCGGGTCGCCGCCGACATCCGCCGGATTCAGCGTGAGCTGCTGCACCTCGCCCGAGGCGAGCCCCTCCACGTCGAACCGCATCGCCGCCGGCTTGTGCTCGGCCAAGGCGTCCAGCACCCCCGGGATCTCGCGCGGAATCCCGGCGCCCATGATCACGAAGTCCACCCCCGCCATCATCGCGCCGTAGAGCGAGGCGATGTTGGGCATCTGGATCTTGGTGAGCAGGTTCAACCCGACCGGGTTCCCGTGTCCTTCCTTGGCGAGCCAGACCTCGACGAAGTTGGCGAGCATCGTGATCTGGTCGCGCATGGCGCTGACCTTCTGCTTGTAGACCGGCAGGAGCTTGTACGGCTCGGCCGGCGGCTTGCCGTCGGCCCGGAAATACTTCTCCAGGACCGCCTCGGCCACCCCGGCGATCGGGAAGCGCTCCATCGCGCGACGCATATGCCCGCCGATGTCGCCGTCCTGCAGGCGCCGGACGAAGACGGTGTCGAGGGCCGTGCCGGAGACCACGCCGAGCTGCCCCCGCGAGGAGACCGCGTTGGCCAGTCGCCAGTTCGACACGGCGATCCCCATGCCGCCCTGGATGATCCGTGGAAGCGCCATCGCCTCAGTCATAAGTTCAGCGCACAAGAGGGTTGCGGGACGGCCGGAGGCCAAGTGACCCGCCAAAGCTACGGCGGGGTCATCGATAGGGAAGGGTGGTACTGTCACGAATTCTACCACATGGGACGCTCCCCATATAGTGACGAACCGGATAGCCGGTAGCCAAGTTCCCCTTTCGGGCCCCCCGCCCGGGGTCCCAGGATGCTATTGTCATCCTGGTGTCAGGTCGGACGACCTTCGTACCACCCGCTGGACCGCCCTCCGTTCCCCCACGTCTGAGGTTGCCATGCCCCGTTCCCGTGCCGTGCTCGCGGCCTTAGCCGCCACTGTTCTGATCTTCCCCGCCGCCGGGGCCGCCCAGCAGTTCAAGACGGAGAAGGTCGGGATCGGGGGGGTGGGCGGGACCGACTACCTCTCCGTCGACCCGGCCACCGCCCGGGTCTTCGTGTCACGCAGCACCCACGTGATGGTCGTGGACGGACTCACCGGGAAGGTCGTCGGCGACATCCCCGACACCCCCCGCGTGCACGGGATCGCCTTCGCGCCGAAGGAGAATCACGGCTTCACGACCAATGCCGGCGACAGCACCCTCACGATGTTCGATCTGAAGACCCTCGCGGTCCTCAAGAAGGTGCACATCGGCATCGACGGCGCGGACGGCATCTGGTACGACGCCGGGAGCAATACGATTCTCTCCATCAACCACAGCAAGCCGATGGGGACCACGGTCGTCGTGGACGCCAAGTCGGGCGAGGTGAAGGGGACGATCACGCTCAGCGGACTCGCGCCGGAGGGTGGGGCGAGCGACGGCAAAGGCCGGGTGTTCATCAACATCGAGGACAAGAACGCCATCGACGTGGTGGACCTGAAGTCCATGAAGGTGTCCGCGACCTGGTCGATCGAACCGTGCGACAGCCCGACCGGGATCGCCTACGATGCCAGGAGCGACCGGATCTTCGCGGGGTGCAGCAAGAAGTCCGTGGTGGTCGACGCCACGTCGGGGAAGGTCGTGGCCGAGCTCTCGAACGGCGACGGGGTGGACGCCCTGGGTTGGGATGGCGGGGAGAAGCTGATCTACCTGCCGGCCGGCCGCGACGGCAACGTCACCGTCTGGCACCAGGACGCCCCCGACAAGTACTCCCTGCGCGAGACGGTGAAGACCTTCCCCGGCGCCAAGACCATCGCCGTCGACGAGGTGAGGCACCGGGCCTACGTCTTCACCCCCGAATACGGGCCGGCTCCGACGCCCGCCCCGGGCGCCGCCGCTCCGGCGGCCGGTCGCGGAGGACGCGGGGGCGCGCGAGGACCGATCATCGCGGCCTGGTTCATCACCATCACGCACTGATCGGCCCGCATCGGTCCGAGGAGCGTCCGTCTCTCGCGAGGGGCGGACGCTTACTCTATCCGGCGACCGACGCGTAGCTTACGGCGCATGAAGGTCAGCCTCGTCACCATCCACGCGAACCCGAAGTTCACCCCGCTCGCCGCGCTGCACCTCAAGGCGTATCTGGTGCAGCAGGGGACCCTGCCGCTCGAGGCGGTGCGGATCCACGAGTACGTGAAGCGCGATGCCGTGGCGACGATCGTGGACGAGGTCCTCGCCGCCGAGCCGGAGATCGTGGGGCTCTCCTGCTATGTCTGGAACGTCCGCCTGCTCATGGAGGTCGCGGCACAGCTCCGGGCCCGACGTCCGGAGCTGCTGATCGTCGCCGGCGGCCCCGAGGTCGGACCACAGGCGGGCGCGGTGATGCAGAAGCACCCCGCGCTCGATGCGATCGTGCTGAGCGAGGGGGAGCTGGTCTTCGACGCGCTCGTGCGCGCCCGGCGTGACGGCTCCGACCTCTCGACCGTGAAGGGCGTCTGCGTCCGCGCGGGCGGGACGATCGTCGACACCGGGCCGGCCGACATCCTCGACGACCTCGATCTCCTCGGCTCTCCCTACCTGCTGCCCGACTTCGACGCGACGGGGCGGATCATCTGCCTCGAGACGCAACGCGGCTGCGTGTTCCGCTGCAACTTCTGCTTCTACAACAAGGACTTCTCCATCCGCAATCGCCGGTTCGATCTGGATCGGGTGAAGGAGGAGTTGCGCTATTGGCTCGAGAAGGAGATCGACGAACTGTACCTGATGGATCCGATCTTCAACCTGAACGCCGTGCGCGCCAAGGAGATCTGCCGCTTCATCGCCGAACACAACACGCGCGGGATCCCCTTCCACACGGAGGTCTGGGCCGAGTTCATCGATGAGGAGATGGCACGGCAGATGCGCGACGCGAACTTCCAGTTCGTCGAGGTCGGCCTGCAGACGACGGAGGCCGGCGTGCTGGCGGGGGTCGAGCGCCGGTTGAACATGGACAAGTTCCTCGCCGGGATCGGGTTCCTGCACCAGTACGATGTGCCGTTCGAGCTGCAGCTGATCTACGGGCTCCCGGGGGAGACGCCGGAGACCTTCCGGGCCTCGTTCGAGTTCGCGGCATCACTGAAGCCGAACCGCCTCTCCGCCTTCCTGCTGCAGATCCTTCCCGGGACCGAGCTCTGGAAGAAGGCCGAGGCGTTGGGGATCACCTACGATCCCGAGCCGCCGTACTTCGTGCGGTCGCACGCCACGATGTCGCGCGCCGATATCGACTTCGGCGATCGCCTCGATCTGGCCATGACGAACTTCGGGAATCTGTGGACGATGCGGCTCCTCGCGCAGGCCGAGGGGAGCTCGCTCCCACAACTGGTCTTCGGCTGGCTGGACTTCATCGGCACGACCCCGGTCCCCGAGGCTGGAGCGGATGTCGAGGGACTCAAGCGGTTCGTCGCCGACTACTGCGCGTCGCGAGGGATCGACGCGCGCTTCTTCGTGACCTCGCTCGACACCGAGTTCGCCGCGCTCGACGCCCGCGGCTCGCCCGCCACGGCTTAAAGCTTCTCCGGTCGGGAGCCGCGCGCGCGAGCCGCGCGGAGCCCTCTCAGCGGAAGAGCGCGGCCGACTTGAGGACCACCTGTGCGACGCCCCACGCCGCCGGGATCAGCACGACGAGCCAGGAGAGCGTGAGCGCGACGGGGTCGCGGCGGGTCTTCTGCGACATCAGCGGACCTCCGGGCGATGGTGATGCCGCGCGTCCACCGGATGCACCATCCAGTTCGCGAGGAACCCGACCACGAGCAGCCCCGCCATCAGATACATCGTGACGGAGTACGCCTCGGCCTTGGGGATCCCGCGCCCGATCTGATACTCGCGGATGTAGTTGACGAGCGCCGGTCCCGCGACGCCGGCCACGCTCCATGCCGTGAGCAGTCGACCGTGGATCGCGCCGACGTGCATCGTCCCGAACAGATCGCGCAGGTAGGCGGGGATGGTGGCGAAGCCGCCTCCGTACATCGTCATGATGAGCACGTAGAAACTGACGAAGAGCACGACGTTCCCGGCGCGCCCCGTCGCGGGGACACCGGCATAGAGCAGGGCGCCGGCCGCGAAGAAGATCATGTACGTGCGCTGCCGGCCGATCACGTCGCTCAACGAGGACCAGAGGAAGCGCCCGGTCATGTTGGCGAGACTGAGCAGGCCGACGAATCCGGCGGCGGCGGCCGCGCCGATCACGCCCGGGAACATCTCCTGGATCATCGGCGACGCTTGCCCCAGCACGCCGATCCCGGCGGTGACATTGAAGCAGAGCACCACCCAGAGGAGCCAGAACGGACGGGTGCGGATCGCCTGATCGACGTGCACGTCGGGGGCGGGGGCCACGATCCGGCTCGCGGCGCGACTCCCGTGCTCGGCGTGCGCGCCCTCCGGTACCCATCCGGGCGCCGGGAGTCGGACGGTGAAGACGCCGAACATCATGAACGCGAAGTACAGCGCGGCCATGGCGACGAAGGCCATCGCGACCCCGGTGTCGGTCGGACTCTTGAACCGCTCCATCAGCGCGACCGCGAGCGGGGAGCCGATCATCGCCCCACCGCCGAACCCCATGATCGCGAGCCCGGTGGCCATCCCCGGTCGATCGGGGAACCACTTGATGAGGGTGCTCACGGGAGAGATGTAGCCGAGGCCGAGCCCGATCCCGCCGATCACCCCGTAGCCGAGGATCACGAGCGCGAACGCATGCATCCGTACCCCGATGCCCGCGACGAGGAAGCCGCCGGCGAAACAGCAGGCCGAGGCGAACATCGCCTTCCGTGGTCCGGCCGCTTCCAACCAGCGGCCGAAGGTGAAGGCCGAGATCCCGAGGAAGGCGATCGCTACCGAGAAGATCCATCCGATGGTGCTCAGCTTCCAGTCGTCGGGGGCGCTGGCGGTGACGCCATGCAACATCGACAGCGGCAGGTTGAACACGCTGAACGCGTAGGCCTGCCCGATCGAGAGGTGGATCGCGAGGGCCGCCGGAGGGACGCGCCAGCGGTCGAAATCGGCAGGGGCGACCGAGTGGGATCGGTCGAGGAAGGAGAGCAGGGCCATGCGGGGAATATGTGCGTTGCAGCTGGCCCCGGCGAGCATCGGCGATCTGGCCCCATCCAGTGGGCACAAATGATGGTATGTTAGGTGCCAAGCCCCGGAGGGAGACATGTCCGCTCGTCCTGCGCTCGCGCCCCGTCATCGGTTGTCCGCCGCACTCCTCGTCCCGCTCGACGAGGGGAAGCGGATCCCGCTCTTCCGCCAACTCTACGCCGGCCTGCGCGATGCGATCGTCGCGGGGCGGATCGCCGGTGGGGCACGGCTTCCCGCCAGCCGCGCGCTGGCCCTGCAACTCGGCGTTTCCCGCAATACGGTCGCGCAGGCCTTCGATCAGCTGCGATCAGAGGGGTACATCGACGCCTCGCCGCGGGCGGGCACTTTCGTGGCCGAGTCGCTCCCCGATCGCGCGTTGCAGGCCAAGCCGGCGCGCCCGCTGCATCTCGTGAAGCCGAGCACGACGTTGGGGTTGTCGGACCGCGGGGCCCGGATGGTCGCGCACTCGCGACTCACCCCGTCGATGCCATGGCCCGGACCCCGCGCCTTCCGGGCGGGACTCCCCGCGCTCGACGCCTTCCCGCTCGAACTGTGGGCCCGGCTTTCCGCACGTCGCTGGCGCAGCGCCTCGGCGTCGTTGCTCGCGTACGGGCCACCGGAGGGCTATCGGCCCCTGCGTGAGGCGATCGCCGAGTATGTGCGGCTCGCGCGCGCGGCGCGGTGCTCGGCCGATCAGGTGATCATCGTGAATGGCGCGCAGCAGGCGCTGGATCTGGCCGCGCACGTCGTGCTCGACCCCGGGGACGCCGTCTGGATGGAGGACCCCGGTTACGCGGGCGCGCAGAGCGTGCTCGCGGGTGCCGGCGCGTCGTTGATCGGGATCCCCGTCGACGCGCAAGGACTGATGGTGCACGACGGGGTCCGGCGCGCGCCGCGGGCGCGGGCGGCCTACGTCTCCCCGTCGCACCAGTATCCGCTCGGTGTCACGCTCAGTGCGACGCGTCGTCTCGAACTGCTGGAATGGGCGCGATCGGCGCGGGCATGGGTGTTCGAGGACGACTACGACTCGGAGTTCCGCTACGCGAGTCGTCCGCTCGCGTCGCTTCAGGGACTCGACGGTGGCGAGCGGGTGATCTACATCGGGACCTTCAGCAAGACGCTCTTCCCCTCGCTGCGCCTCGGCTATCTGGTGGTCCCGGAGGGACTCGTCGATGCGTTCCGCGCGGCGCGCGGCAATGCGGACCGTCATTCGCCGTCGGTGGAGCAGGCGGTGGTGGCGGACTTCATCAGCGAGGGGCACTTCGCGAGTCACATCCGCCGGATGCGCACGCTGTACGCCGAACGTCAGGCGGCGCTGGTGGCGGCGGCGGAGGAGCACCTGTCGGGGCTGATCGAGCTGTCACCGGCGGAGAGCGGGATGCACCTGGTCGGATGGACACCGAAGGGGGCGGACGACGCGGCATGGGCCAGCGCCGCGCACGCGGCGGGGGTGGAGACGTGGCCCTTGTCGCGGTACTCGCTCGCCCCGCGCACAACGGCCTCGGAGGAGCGCGGCGCGCTGCTGCTCGGCTACGCCGCGTTCAATGCGCGGACGCTCCGCGCCGCTGCCGAACGCCTGGGAGGTGCGCTGCGCCCACTGGCGCGCGCGCATCGGATCCGCTAACCATTCGGGGACAGCCGCCAGGGGTACTCCGCGCAAGCGGGGTTGAGAGAATCCCTTGGAACCTGACCCGGTTCATACCGGCGTAGGGAGTGCGGCGTGTCGCGTGCCGTTCCCGTCACGCGCCACCCGCTCGTCCGGGTGGCGCGTTCTCCTTTTCTGGGACGCGCGCCGACCGGTCGAGCGCACTCCGGATCGTCAATTCCTTTTTTTCGGAGCGACCCGGCAATGCCCCAGTACCAGACCGCGCGATTCCTCGCGCGAATTCTTCTCGCCGCAGGCGCGGCGTCCCCGTTCGCAGCCTCTCCGCTCACGGCGCAGCAGCGCGCCGGCAAGGACTCCACCGCCGCGCGGCGTGACACGCTCGAGGCCGTGGTCGTGCGCGCCGTGCGTGCGGCACCGACGGCCCCCGGCGCCCAGCACACCATCGCACGGGAGGAGATCCGCGCCACGTACCACGGCGAGGACGCGCCGCTCTTCCTGCAGCGCGCGCCGAGCGTGACCGCGTACTCGGAATCCGGCACCTTCTCCGGCTACAGCTACATCCGACTGCGCGGGGTGGACCAGACGCGCCTCAACATCTCCTTCGACGGCGTCCCGCTGAACGACCCCGAGGACCAGGTCCTGTACTTCTCGAACGTCGCGGGGTTCATGCAGAGCGTGCAGTCGGTCCAGATCTCGCGCGGGGTGGGAGCCAGCAGTTTCGGCACCGCGTCGTACGCGGGCTCCCTGAACTTCCAGTCGATCCCGCTGGCCACGACGCCGCGCGGCGGCGACCTGCAGATCGTCGGCGGGTCGTACAACACGCAGGGGCTCACCGCGCAGTACGCCACGGGGGTGAGCGAGCAGGGCTTCGCGGCCTATGGGCGCGTGACGGCGCAGCGGACCGATGGATATCGCCGGCACTCGGGGAATGAAGCGAAGTCCACGTACCTGAGCGCGGGATGGTTCGGTGAGCGCGATGCGGTGAAGCTCTCCGGCTTCGCCGGCCTCTCGGGGACGCGGATGGCGTATCTCGCCTCGCCGGAGGCCACGTTGCGCACCGATCCCCGCGACAACCCGCTCACCGATGCGGAGAGCGATCTGTTCCACCAGGAGATGGCGAGTCTCCAGTGGACGCATGCGTTCAGCGACGGCGTGCGCACGACACTGACCACGTACCGCAACTCGGCCGCGGGTGCCTACGACGTGAACTTCGGTTCGGGTGCCTACGCGAACTACGCACTCGCGCACGTCTGGGTCGGCGCGATCGGTGCCCTGCAGGTGACGCGCGGCGCGTTGTCGCTCGATGCCGGCTTCCACGCCAGCGACTACCATCGGGAGCACGCGATGGCCATGCGCCCGACGCTGAATGTGCGCAGCTACGCCAACACCGGCTACAAGCAGGAGCAGAGTGCCTTCGGGAAGCTCGGGTACGTGCTCGGGGACTGGCGTTTCTCCGCCGATCTCCAGGTGCGGCGCGCGGCGCTGCAGTACCATCCGTCGTCGGGCGCGGCGATCGCGCCCTTCGGCACCGACTGGACCTTCTTCAACCCGAAGCTCGCGGTGGCCTACACGGTTCGGAGCGGGCTCGAACTGTTCGGTTCGGTGGGACGCACGGGGCGCGAGCCCTCGCGTGGGGATCTGTTCGCCGGCGCCGACGATGTGGACGCGAGCAACGTGGCCTCGGTGTTGCCGCTCGGTCGAGTACGCCCCGAGCGACTCGACGACTACGAGGCCGGTGTCCGCTGGAGCGGGCGCTCCGCCGCGCTCAGCGCCAACCTGTTCGACATGGAGTTCCGCGACGAGGTGCTGCCCATCGGCGCGCTGAGCCTGACCGGGAGCGCGCTCCGCAAGAACGTCGCGCGCAGCTATCGCCGCGGGATCGAACTGGAAGGGGAATGGCGGCTCGACGCCACCTGGTCCACGACTGCCAACCTCACCTGGATGCAGGCCCGGATCGCGTCGTACACCGATGATCGCTCGGGCGTCACGTACCGGGACGTCGAGCCGATCGCGACCCCGCCGATCACCTTCAACCACACGGTGACGTACCGGGCGTCGGATCGCGTCTCTCTCGACCTGGCCACCCGCTATGTGGACAAGAGCCATCTGGCGAACGACGGCAATGCGTCGCTGGTGACGCCGTCCTGGTGGATGTTCGATCTCGGGGCGACCTGGCGGTTGGCAGGGGTCGAGTGGCGGGCGATGGTGCAGAACCTCGCCGATCGCCGCGCCTTCGGCGGCGGATACGTCGAGAGCGGCGGTCGCTCGTTCTACCCGATCGCCGGGCGGAACCTGCTCCTGACGGCGCGGATCGGCTTCTGAGAGCGCTCGGGCGTCCTCTCCAGCTCGGGAGGACGCCCGATGCCCCTTACGCCACAGCGCGGGCGGTGAATCTTTAAGCCTGTGCTGAACAAGTCGACCCGTTTCCTGGACCGCCTCGCCATCGGGCTGGCGCTCGCTGCAGTCGTGTCGGCGGTGCTGATCGCCGTCACGCAGCGGCAACGCGCCGTCTGGTTCGAGCGGTCGTCGCGGCTGCTCCCCGTGGGGGAGCAGATCCGGCACACGGTGTCGTCCGCGCATCTCGCGCTGGAGCGCGCCCGCAACCGCGATGCGAGCGTCGCGATCGATCGCGATGTGCTCGCCCCACTCGAGCGCGCGGAAGCTCGACTCCGGGAGATCGAGTCGGGGGCGTTGCTGGATCCCGTCCGCGATGCGTCCATGCGCGAGGGACTCGGCCTGCTCCGACACGATCTGGAGTTGCTGCGGACGGAAGCCGCGAACGCCGCGCGCACCGGGTTCCCCCAGGAGCTCCGTCCGTTCCATGCCATCATGACGGACATGGAGGCGCACGCGAGCGCCTTCTCCGGGGCCCTGGGGAACGGCATCCTGCAGGAGCAGGCACGGGTCGAGCGCGAGGAGCTCCGCAACTACTTCGTGATCGCCGGCGTGCTCGTGGTGCTCGCGCTGGCGCTGCAGATCAGTCGCGTGACGATCCTGAAGGCCTATGGGCGCCTCGAGCAGCGCGTCGAGGAACGCACGGCGCAACTCGCGGCGACCGAAGCGAACGCCCGCGGCGTGCTCGAGCAGGCGGTCGACGCCATCGTCGCGATCGACGATCAAGGGGTCGTGGCCTCGATGAACCCGGCCGCCGAGCGGCTCTTCGGCTGGCGCGCGAACGAGATCGTCGGCGGCCCGGTGCGCGTGCTGATGGCCGATCCCTGGCGGTCGGCGCCACCCGAGATGCTCGGGCAGTACCTCGAGCGCGCGCGGCAGCAGCGAGCCGGTCGCAGCGATCTCGTCATGGGGATGAGCAAGGACGGCCGACTCCTCACCCTCGACATGTCGATCACCGCCGTGCGCAACGGCGACCGGGTGGTGTACACGGGGATCCTGCGCGACGTCTCCGATCGTGCCGCGGCCGAAGAGCGGTTCCGCGTGATCTTCGAGCAGTCGTCGGACGGGTACCTGCTGTTCGACAACAGCGGCATCACCGACTGCAACAAGGCCGCGATCGACATGCTCCGGCGCACGGGGCGCTCCGAGCTCATCGGCCTCGCGCCCGCGGCGCTCGCGCCCTCGGTCCAGCCGGATGGTCGCGACTCCGGTGAGGCGCTCGCGGCGGCCATCGATCGCGCGCGCAGCGAAGGGCTCCAGCGGTTCGAGTGGGTGCAGCTCCGCGCCGATGGACATCCGTTCACGGTGGACCTCGCCCTGACGCCGGTGGTGGTGAAGGGGAAGGAAGCGTTCCTCTGCGTCTGGCACGACGTCACCGAGCGCAAGGAGACCGAGCTCGCACTGATCCGCGCGCGCGACGCCGCCGAGGCTGCGGCCCGCTCGCGCAGCGCCTTCCTGGCGACGGTGAGCCACGAGATCCGTACGCCGATGAACGGCGTGATCGGGATGTCGGGGCTCCTCCTCGATACCACGCTCACCCCCGACCAGCGACGCTACGCCGAGGCGGTCGGACGTTCCGCCGAATCGCTGCTCTCGATCATCAACGACATCCTCGACTTCTCCAAGATCGAGGCCGGGAAGCTCGCGGTCGATCCGCTCCCCTTCGACCTCATCACCACCTGCGAAGCGGCGTGCGACGTGCTCGCGGTGAAGGCGGCGGAGAAGCGGCTCGACCTGGTGCTCGACTACGTGGACAACGTGCCGCGTCACGTGATCGGTGATGCATCGCGCGTCCGGCAGATGCTGCTCAACCTCGTCGGGAACGCGGTGAAGTTCACCTCCAGGGGGCATGTGCTGCTGCACCTCTCCTGCGCCGAACGCAGCGCCGATTCGGTGCTGCTCCGCATGGCGGTGCACGACACCGGGATCGGGATCGCGCCGGAGAAGCATGCGCGCGTGTTCCAGGAATTCAGTCAGGCCGACGCCAGCACGACGCGCGAGTACGGGGGGACCGGCCTCGGCCTGGCCATCACCAAGCGTCTCGCCGAGCTGATGGGCGGTACCGCCGGGTTCGAGAGCGAGGAAGGGGTCGGGTCGCGCTTCTGGGTGACCGTCCGCCTCGGCATCCAGCCCGCGCGCCGTGAGCCCGAACCGCCGCTCGAGGGTGAGGCGCGTCCCCTGCTCGTGGTCGATGACAACGAGACGAGTCGCAACTCGCTCATCGCGCGGTGCCGTGAGTGGGGATACCGCGCCGAGGGTGCGGCATCGGCCGCCGAGGCACTCGCGCTGCTCACCTCCGCCGCCGACACCGACGTGCAGTATGCGGCGCTGATCGTCGACCGCGACATGTCCGACGTGGACGGCCTCGAACTCGTGCGCGGCCTGAAGCGCGACGAACGCTTCGCCCTGGTCCCCGTCGTCCTCCTCGCCTGGGCCTCGGATCCGCTCGTCATGGAGGATCTGGAGGCGGCGAACGTCGTGGCCACCCTGCACAAGCCGCCGCACAGTTCCCAGCTCCGGGCGGCGCTGCGCGTCGCGCTGCGTCCCGGCGCCAACGATCCGCCGTTCGCGCGCGCGACCCCTGCGCGTGGCATGAGCGCCGTCCCGGAGCTCGCCCCGGGTGAGATGCGGCGCGTCCTCGTCGCTGAGGACAATCCCGTCAATCAGATCGTGTCCACGAAGATGCTGGAGAAGTTCGGCTGTGTGGTCGAAGTCGCGGCGAACGGCGATGAAGCGGTGCGCCGCGTGCTCACCGAGTACTTCGACCTCGTCTTCATGGACTGCCAGATGCCGATCGTCGACGGCTTCGACGCGACGACCCTGATCCGCGAGCGGGAACGGCGCCTCGGGCGACGGCACACGCCGATCGTGGCGCTCACGGCCAACGCGATGGCGGGCGACCGCGATCGGTGCATCGCCGTGGGGATGGACGACTACCTGAGCAAACCGCTGAACCCGAGCAAGCTGTTCGAGACCCTGAACCGCTGGGCGCCGGTGCCCAGCGGTGAGCCCACCGCCTGAGCATATCCGCCCACTTCCGACCACCGATCCCATGCGCGCACGCTTCGCTCTGCTCCTCCCGTCGCTCCTCCTGCCGGCCGCGCTCGCGGGGCAGGGGCAGCCCGATGTCAGCACCACCTATCGCGCGGTGGCCGACCGGATCGTCTCGAGCGCGCTCGCCGACAAGGGCGCGGCCTGGAACACCCTGGCGCGCTTCACCGACTATTCCGGCAGTCGGCTCTCGGGGTCGGCGGCGCTCGAGCGCGGGATCGACTGGATGCTCGCCGAGATGAAGAAGGACGGGCTCGACAACGTGCACGGCGAGCCGGCGATGGTGCCCCACTGGGTGCGCGGGAACGAGTCGGCCACGCTCATGCAGCCCCGCGTCGCCAAGCTCCCGATGCTGGGACTCGGCGGCTCGATCGCGACGCCCAAGGGAGGGATCACCGCCCCGGTGCTCGTCGTGGGGAGCTTCGAGGAGCTGACCAAGCGCGCCGCCGAAGCCAAGGGGAAGATCGTGCTCTGGGACGTCCCGTTCACGAACTACGGCGCGACCGTCGCGTATCGAGGGGGCGGCGCGTCCGCGGCCGCGAAGGTCGGTGCGGTCGCGAGCCTCGTACGGTCGGTCACGCCCTACTCGATGCGCACCCCGCACACCGGCGCGATGAACTACGACTCCACCGTCGCCAAGATCCCCGCCGCCGCCATCACCGTCGAGGACGCGATGATGATCCACCGCATGGTGGATCGCGGTGAGCAGGTCGTGGTGAAGCTCGAGATGGAGGCGCAGACGCTCCCCGACGCCATGTCGCGCAACGTCGTGGCCGAGATCCGCGGCTCGGAGAAGCCCGACGAGGTCGTGGTGTTCGGCGGCCACATCGACTCGTGGGATGTGGGCCAGGGCGCGATGGACGACGGCGGCGGGGTGGTGGTGGCCTGGGAGGCGCTCAAGCTCATGAAGAAGCTTGGCCTCAAGCCGAAGCGCACCATCCGGGTCGTCGGCTGGACCAATGAGGAGAACGGGAGCCGGGGCGGTCGGGCGTACGCCGAGGCGCACAAGAACGAGGTCGCCAACCACGTGCTCATGATCGAGAGCGACGGCGGCGTGTTCGCGCCGACGCAGTTGGGCTTCACCGGCTCGGAGAGCGGCCGCCGCATCATGGAGCAGATCGCGACGCTGGTGAAGGGGGCGGGTCCGGTGACCATCGGGGCCTCCGGCGGCGGGGCGGACATCGGCCCGATGATGCAGTTGGGGGTGCCGGGGGTCGGATTCGAGGTGGATGGCTCGCGCTACTTCTGGTTCCACCACACCGATGCCGACACGGTGGACAAGCTCGACCCGGCGGAGATGCAGCGCTGCGTGGCCATCATGGCGGCGCTGGCGTGGATCGCTGCCGATCTGCCGGGGAAGATCGGCCGCTGACCCGTGACATGGCGTCGGGTACGATTCGCGGATGAAACCAATTATTATGTGACAGCGTAATAGTTGATACCGTCAGCAATCGGATCCATGACCAAACCCCGTTCGCTCCAGCAGGAGATCGCGCAGTCGTCGCCCTTCCGGAACCTCGCGCAGGAATCGACGCTCGGGATCGTACGCACCGCCACGCTCATCCGTCGCGCCGTCGGGCGCGCGGTGAAGGGCTCGGGGCTCACCCCGGCCCAGTACAACGTGCTGCGCATCCTGCGCGGGGCGGGGCCAACCGGCCTGGCCACGCTGACCATCCGTGATCGGATGGTGGACGAGGCGCCGGGGATCACCCGCCTGCTCGACCGCCTCGAGACGCGCGGCCTCGTCCGCCGCGAGCGGGCCAAGCCCGATCGCCGTCAGGTGAACTGCTTCATCACCCCCAAAGGCACCGAGCTGCTGCGGAAGCTCGACCCGGCCATCGAGGGGAACAGCTCCGATTGGACGAGCTCGGACAGTCTGACCAAGACCGAGCATCGCCAGCTGGTGCGCCTGCTGGAGAAGGTCCGGGCGAACCTCGAAG
Organism: uncultured Gemmatimonas sp.; assembly: GCA_964484775.1. Classification (GTDB taxonomy): domain Bacteria; phylum Gemmatimonadota; class Gemmatimonadetes; order Gemmatimonadales; family Gemmatimonadaceae; genus Fen-1231. The sequence goes on from CAZAGK010000013.1 coordinate 26,840, forward strand.
CTCAGCTCGGCGACGACGACTGACCGGCGCGCGCGAGCGCGCCGGTCACGACGGAGGCGAGCCCCGCGAGCAGTGCGGGGAAGAGTAGCGTCACGGCGACGATGCCGATCGCGCCGACGGGGATGATCCCGCCCAGCACGTCCGACACCCGATCGACCGGCCCGCGGAGGGCCATCGCGCCGAGGAGCAGCCCCCAGCTGGCCCCGGCGCTCGTCGCGACGGTCCAGTGGTGCTGGCGCGAGCTCCGGGTGAGCACCACCCAGACCGCCGCCACGACGGCCACGCCCCACCAACCGGCGGTGACGGTGGCGGCCGTCATCATCGCGGTCAGGATGAAGAATCGCATCGGATGCATGTCAGCGCCCTCCCGGGGTGAGGGTGAGTACCGATGAGAGTCTTCCGCCGCTCAACTCCGCCGCCTTGTGCGGGAAGCGCAGGGTGTCGAGCGTACCGCTCGCCCACTTGGGCAACCGGTCGGCGTAGCGACTGCTGATCGGGTTCCCGCTCTGTCCGCCGGGGTAGGTGCCCCAGGCGCGCACCTCGGGGCCGAGTTCCACGACCATGCGCCAGCTGGCGCCGTGGGTGCCATCACCACTCGACGGGCTCAACGTCCCCGGTCCCGCCTGCACCGGCACCCGCAACCGCGAGAGGGCGGGGATGCGCAGGAGATGGTTGATGTTCGCGAATCGATTGCGGTCCCAGCGCCACGCGGGCCCCGGCTTGCCGAGCTTCTTCACCACACGTTCGTAGGCGGCGGCGAGCGCCGAACGGAGGATCGCATCGCGATCCTCGACCACGGCCGGGGTGCTGCGATCGTCCCACCAGGGGCTCTTCGGGTCCTGCATCAGCTCGGCGAGCACCATCGAGTTCGGCGTCGCCGCGCGGCGCGGACGGTCGTCCGGGGTCGCACCGGGGAGCGTGAGCTCATCCCAGGTGCGTCGCGAGAGTTCTTCGAGCGCGGCTTCGAAGAGCACCGCGTGCTCGTTCTCCTTGGTGAAGGTGCGATCCCAGTTGCGGAGCTCGCGGATCCCCTGCTCGAAGCTCGGGTTCGCGGCCGAGCCCGCCGCGGAGGCGAGGAAGGCCTCGAGGAAGAAGTCGGTCTGCGCGCTGCGGCTGTCCGTCTGGTAGCGGCGCATGGCGTCGGGGGTGACGGCCGTGTCGGCGCGCAGCAGCGCGTTGATGCGCATGGCGCGCCACGGCGCGGGCCAGTCCCACCCGAAATAGCGCCCGTCGACCTTGGGGTCCTTCGGCTGCTGGTTGGCGCTCGCGAGATACCCCTGCGCGGGATCGAATCCCTGCGGATAGTCCGCGACCTTCCACCAGCCCTGCCAATCGTTGGCGCTGCTCGTGCCGTCCATCAGCTCGTCGCCGCGCTCGGCGGTGGCCGGCCGGACGGGATAATGCCCGGTCGAACGGATGCCGATGTGCCCACCCTGGTCGGCACTCAGGAAGTTCTGCGCCGGTCCCTCGTAGCCCTCGATCCCCTTCATCAGATCGGCCACGCTCACGGCGCGGTTCGCGTTGCGGAACGCTTCGTACGCCGTCGCGACGGATGCCTCGACGATCAGCCAGCGTCGTGAGATCCACTGCGAACCCGAGTGCACCATCGGGCCACGGTGCGTGTGGTAGATGGTGTCGGTCGCGAGCACGACACCCTTGGGACCGCGCACCGTCTCGACGCGCGAGACGAGCGGCTTCCACTGGCCGTCGAGCTTGTACTTGGTGGGATGGGCGGGATCATCGACGGTCTCGACGTAGTAGTCGGCGACGTCGGCCCCGGTGTTGGTCTCCGTCCACGCGACGTTCCGGTTGAAGCCGATCGGGACGAGCGGCGATCCGATGAACGTCACGCCGTACACGTCGAGCGAATCGGGAACGACGAGATGCGCCTCGTACCAGATGGACGGGAGCGAGAGACTGAGATGCGGATCGCCCGAAAGCAACGCGTGGCCGGCCGCCGTGCGTGACGGCGACACCGCCCAGTTGTTGCTCCCGACGACGATCTCCCCGGCGTCGCGCGGCAATCCCGCGAACTTCGCGATGGCGTCCTCGAGGTCGGTGGCGCGGGCGAGCTTCTGCGCGTCGGCCGGCTGCGGAGCGGGGATCACCTGCCAGTCCGCCCGCGGCTCGTGCGGCGCGTTCGGCTGGATGGGCTCCTGCAGCGGCGCGTTCACCGGGAAGAGCGCTTCGGTGGCCGGCTTGCCGACGAGCGCCTGGATCTGCGCGCGGCGCAGTTCGCCATCGCTGTACGCCAACGTGAGCCCCATCCGCGCCTGCAGATACGCGGTGTACAGCGGCTTCCACGGCTGCGGTGTGGCGCCGAGCAATCGGTATTCGAGCGGCAGATCGGCGGTCGTCATCTGCGCGATGTACGCGTTCACGCCGTCGGCGTAGGCGTTGACGGCCTGTCCGGCCGACGACTTGGGGTCGATGGCGGCGAAGGTCTTCTCCGCTCCCCACGCGAGCCCCTGTGCCCGCGCCTCGCGATCCAGATCCTTGGTGCGAGGTCCCGCCAGCTCGGAGAGCGTGCCTGCGACGGCGCGCGCCTGCAACTCCATCTGGAAGAGGCGATCCCGCGCGTGCACCCAGCCGAGCGCGCGATACGCGTCCATCACGCTGGGCGCGAAGATATGCGGCACGCCGCGGTCGTCGAAGCGGACCTCGACATCCGCGCCGAGCCCCGGCACCGCATGCGACTCGGTGGCCGGCAGGTTCGCGCGGGCCGCGAGCGCCCAGGCGCCGTGCACCGGATCGAGCAATCGGCCGAGTGGGGGGAGCGGGCCCGTGCTACGGGCGCCGACCCAGAGGAGGCCGGCGAGCAGCCCCGCCGCCACGCAACTCCCCACCACGCCGATCGCGCCCGTCCCGCGGCGGATGCGTGACGTATGGGACGTGCGTGCCCGATCGGCGCGTGAACGATCCGATGCCGGCATCGGCACTCAGTTGTCCCCGTCGAGCAGTGCGCCCAGTCCGCCGAGGACCGAGCCTTCCTCGCGGCGACGACCGCGCCCATGCGAGGACGACGCGACGATCTTGTCGGCCATGCGCGAGAAGGGGAGGGTCTGCAGGATCACGCGGCCGGGGCCGGTCAACTGCGTGAAGAAGAGGCCTTCGCCGCCGAAGAGCGCGGTCTTGATCCCGGGCACCGTCCGGATGTCGTAATCGACACTCGGCTGCATCGCGACCAGACAGCCGGTGTCCACGCGGAGCACTTCCCCCGCGCGGAGGTCGCGCTGGACGAGCGCGCCGCAGGCGTGCAGGAAGACGAGGCCATCGCCACGGAAGCGCTGCAGGATGAACCCCTCGCCGCCGAAGAAACCGGCGCCGAACTTCTTGGTGAAGGCGATGTCGAGGTCCACGCCGCGCGCGGCGCAGAGGAACCCGTCCTTCTGGGCGATCAGTTCGCCGCCCCACTGCGAGAGATCGCACACGAAGATCTTCCCCGGCACGGGGGCGCTGAACGCGACGTCGCGGCGCGCGCGTCCCTGATTGCCGAAGAGCGTGATGAAGAACGACTCGCCGGCGAGCAGTCGCTTCCCCGCGCCCATGAGCTTGCCAAAGAAACTGCCGCCCTGACTGTTCGGGTCGAGGGTCGTGTTCATCACGATGTCCTCTTCCATGTACATCATCGCGCCGGCTTCGGCCATCACGGCTTCGCCCGGATCGAGGGTGATGATCACGCCCTGCAGGTCATCGCCAATGAGTTTGTAGTCGATCACGTCGGCAGACATGGGAGCTCCTAGTTGGGAACGATATGGAACACTTCTTGGCGCATATGATAGCCCAGAGTGAATCGGATGGACACGCCACGCGACGGGGTGTGTCCGAAAATTGAGACGGCGCCGTATGTCGATAAACCGGTAACGCATTGCGGGATAACGACTTGGTGGCCCGCGTCGCCGTGGCCCGATTGATGCTCCCCTTGGCGGTGTGACAGTCCCGCGTCCTGCGTGACGGGCGCGACCCCGACTTCCGACTCAGAGGATCCCCATGGGCATTCCGTATCACACCGCACGCGCGGCCAGCGTCGTGCTCCTGATCACCTTGGCACTCGGTGCCTGCAGCATCAAGCGCGTGACGCGCGTCGATCCCGCCACCGTCACCGATCTCTCCGGCAACTGGAACGACGCCGACTCGCGTCTCGTGGCCAACGCGCTCATCACGCAGGCCCTCGGTGCGGACTGGGTGCGCGAGTACGGCGTCACCCACGGCAGTGCGGCGCCCACGGTGATCATCGGCGAGATCCGGAACCGTTCGATGGAGCACATCCCGATCGGGACGTTCCAGAAGGATCTGGAGCGGGCGTTCGTGACGTCGAGCGCGGTGCGGCTCGTCGCGAGCCGCGATGAGCGCGAGGAGGTGCGGTCGGAGCGTGCGGACCAGCAGTTGAATGCCGCAGCGGAGACCCGGGTGCGTCAGGCCCGCGAACAGGGGGCGCGCTACATGCTCCAGGGCGACGTGCAGCAGATCAGCGACAGTGAGGGGCGCGAGAAGATCGTGTACTACCAGGTCGACTGCACGCTGATCGATCTCGAGACGAACACGAAGGTCTGGGTCGGGCAGCACAAGATCAAGAAGTACATCCAGCAGCGCCGTTTCACCGCCTGAGCGGAGGCTCCCATGCGACGCATCATGCCGACCACTCCGAATCTCGCGCTCCGTCCGACGGTCTATGCGCTGGCCGTGTTCGGCAGCGCGGCCTGCGCGCCGTTCCCGCAGCGCATCAAGGACGCGCCGCTGCTCGACAACGGGCAGCGGATCCCCACGATGGACGATCTGCCGCTCGCGCGCGGGCTCGCCGCCGAGCGTGCGGTGGCGAAGTCCACGATGGATTCGTTGTATGCCAGCGCGGCCGCGAACTGCGAGCCGGCGATCTGCTCCGCCGTGGCACGTGGTGAAGTGCTGCTCGGGATGAGCGAGTCGCAGGTGTACGCGGCGACGCACACCACGGCCCAGAGCTGGACGGCCCGTCGCTCCGGCGTCACCACGGTGCTCGTGCCAGCGTCGCTCGTCGCGGCCCCGCGCGACATGGTCTCCGAGATCGCGATGGTGCAGTTCGAAGGGCCGCGCGTCGTGGTGATCGGGTATCGCGAGTCGCAGGGGGTGCGCGTGGTCGCGGCCGCGGCCGATGCTGCGAGCCGGGGCCGGAACGCCGCGGCGGCCACCGCGCTGGTGAAGGAGGGGGACGATCTCGTGGCGGCCAACGACCTCGTCGGCGCGCTCAACCGCTACGATCGCGCGAGTGTGCTCGCCCCCGCCGATGCGGAACTCCAGTACAAGACGGCACGGATCCTCGACCTGCAATTGCGCCCCGCCGAAGCGCTCATGCGGTATCAGCGCTTCCTGCACGGGCTCGATCTCGAGCGGATCGGTGCGCAGGGAAGCGCGAACGCGAAGCTCGCGGACGCGATCGCCACGGCGCGGCAGCGGATCGTCGTGCTCGAGAAGCAGGTGCGCTGAGGTGCGCCTTTCCCGCACGGGTGCGAGGGGCGGGGCCGTGCGCGCGGCCTTCGCCGCGTTCGCGATCCTCGTGTCCACTGCGGCGTGCGCCTCGATGCGGACGCAGAGTCGACTCGCGCCGCTCGGGCCGGGCGGGATGCTGCTCGCGGAATCGGAGTTGCGCGCGACGCTCGCGGCCGGTCGCTTCGGGTCCGCCTACGAGGGATTGGACCGCCCCGCCGCCGCGCCGGACGACCGGCTGCTCGCGCAGCTGTACCGCGGACTCGTCGCGTATCATGCCGGACGACTCGACGACGGGGCGGCAGCACTCGACCGTGCGCACGTGCTCACCGAGGATCGTGCCACCAAGAGCGTGAGCCGAGGCGCGGCATCGCTCCTCACGAGCGATGCCGTGCTGCCCTACGTCCCCGGTCCGACGGAGCGGCTGTTCATCCCGTTCTACGGGGAGCTCACCTGGTCGGCGCGCGGTGAAGGGGACGAATCGCTCGTCGAGGCGCGCCGGCTCGCCGCGTTGCTCGGCCGCGCGGATGCCGAGCATTCGGAGGCCTCGGCGGAGGTCCGGGCGGTGATGCACTACGTGGTGGGGGCGCTCTACGAGCGGGCGGGGGAGCGGAGCGACGCCTCGGTCGCCTACCGGAACGCCGCGGCCCTGATGCCCGGTCTCGTCGCGCCTGCGGACACGCTCCCTCCCGGCGCCGACTCCGGTGACGTGGTCGTGGTCGTGGAGCGCGGGTTCGTGGACTATCCGGTGGCGCGCGAGATCGATGCCGTCGTCGGTGACGGCGAGCTGCTCGCGCTGTCGACGGGTGATGCCGGGATCCGCATGCGGACGGTGGAGCGGGTGAGTCGCCGCGTGGGGCGGCGCGGAGGCTGGGACCGCAGCGATGATCTCGACGGCACGCCGACCATGCTCTCGGTGAGCTGGCCGGAGATGCCCTCGCGTGAGCGCGATCTGCGCGGTCTCGGAGCCAGCGTCGACGGGATGTCGGGAACACTCCCGGCGCGGACGGCGGACATCTCCGAGGCGGTGCGCGCGGACTTCTCGCGCGGTCAGCCGGCGCGGGTGGCGCGGGCGCTCGTCCGTTCGGCGATCCGACTCAAGGCGCTCGACGCAGCGGGGAAGACCTTCGACGCGCGCGATGACGAGGGGAAGCGCAAGAACTGGTCGATGCTGTTCGGCGCGGGACTCGCAGCGGCGGCGGTCGCCGGCACGGTGGTCGATCGTGCCGATACACGGTCGTGGGGTGTGTTGCCCGGCACCCTCGGCGTCATCCGCGTGCGGCTTCCCGCGGGCGCGCAGGAACTCCGACTCACGAGCGGGAACGAGGTCGTCACGCTCGGGCGTGTCGCGGTGCAGCCGGGTGGGGTGACGCTGCTGGCGCACCGGTGGTGGGACGAGGGGCTGGGGTCCCGTTCTGCGGGCGTGATCGCGGGGCGGTAGGTCGTCGGGGTCCGCCCCCGACCTAGCCAATTGGATAGGGACGAATAGTTCACATGTTGCGCAACAGGGCGCAGTGTCGTATCGTCTCCCCCGTTCGCGCTTTCCTCCCCCCCTATCCACCGTGCGGTCAGAGCGCAGTACACACGCGGATCCCTCCGCGTCGGCTCTCCGTACACAGCAGGGAGCCTCGTAGATGCGATTCAGAACGAGTTGGGCCCGATTCCGCGCACTGGCGATGACGCTGGTGGCCGCTGCGGCCACGGCGGGCACCGCCGTCGCGCAAGGCGCCAGCGGCACGATCACCGGCCGCGTCCAGGACAGTGTCACCAAGGCCGGCATCAGCGATGCCCGCGTGGTGCTGATCACCTCCAACGCGTATGCCGCGACCAATGCGGAGGGGCGGTACACGCTCCGCGTTCCCGCCGGACGGTCGGAACTGCGCGTGCTCCGCGTCGGCTACGCCGAATCGAAGTTCACGGTGAACGTCGCCGCGGGACAGACGGCCAACTACGACGTCCTGCTGAAGGAGTCGGTCGTGAAGCTGCAGCAGGTCGTCACGACCGCGACGGGTGAACAGCGCCGCGTGGAACTCGGCAACGCCGTCGCGACGCTCGACGTCGCCTCGCGCGTGGCCGAAGCGCCGGTCAAGAACATCGGTGACCTGCTGGCGGCGAAAGCCCCCGGCGTGCAGGTGCTCCCCGCGAACATGACGGGCGGCGGCAGCCGCGTGCGCATCCGCGGCACCAACTCGTTCACGCTCAGCAACGACCCCATCTATGTGATCGACGGCGTGCGCATGACGTCGGGCAACGGCGCCGCGATCGGCGTCGGCGGCACGACGCAGAACCGTGCCAACGATCTCAGCCCCGAGGAGATCGAGAACATCGAGATCGTGAAGGGGCCCTCGGCCGCCACGCTCTACGGCACCGACGCCTCCAACGGCGTGATCGTGATCACCACCAAGCGCGGTCGCGCGGGCGCGGCGCGCTGGACCGTGTTCGCGGAGCACGGGCAGATCCGGGACCGCAACGACTACCCGACCCAGTACGCCATCATCGGCAAGCTCACCGGTGCCACGACGCAGACCAAGTGCGTGCTCACGCAGCTCGCGCTCGGCACCTGCACCATGGACAGCACCACGAGCCTGAACGTCTTCAGCAATCAGGATCTCACCCCGATCAAGCTCGGCGCCCGCGACAACTACGGTGCGCAGCTCTCGGGCGGCACCGAGGCGGTGCGCTACTTCATGAGCGTCGACGTCCAGAAGGAGTCGGGACCGTTCGGCACCCCGGCCTTCGACCAGCGTCGGTTGGATGCCCAGAAGATCCTGAACAAGGCGGAGTGGATCCGCCCGAACGTGCTCGGACAGGCCTCGTTCCGCGCGAACGTCAACGCGGCCGTGAACCCCAAGCTCGACATCGCGGCGTCGCTCGGCTTCACGCGCAACGACACGCGTCTGCCGCAGGTGGACAACAACGTCAACAGCATCTGGTTCAACGGCATGACGGGCCCGGGCTTCACCGGCGCGCTGCCGGGTGTGGTGAGCAACGTCGGGTCGCTCGGCACGCCGCTGAACGGCTACTCGAGCTACACCCCGGGCGAGACGTTCCAGCAGGTCACGACCCAGAACGTGCAGCGCTTCATCGGGAGTGTCCAGGCCAACTGGCGCCCGATGGATTGGCTCCAGGCGCGCAGCGACCTCGGGATGGATCTCACCAACCGCATCGACTACAACCTCTGCATGTTCGCGACGTGCAACAACTTCGGCACGAACCGTCAGGGCTTCGCGACCGACGCGCGCACGAACATCCGCAACTTCACGTGGAACACCAGCGGCACGATCAACGTGAACCCGCGCCCGTGGCTGAACAGCAAGACCACGATCGGCGTGCAGTACGTGAACTTCCTGTCGCAGCGTTCGACGGCCACCGGCCGCATCTTGCCGCCGGGCGCGCAGACTCCGGCCGACGGCACCACGCCGGCGATCGGGAGCGCGACCACCCCGCAGAGCACGCTCGGCATCTTCGTCGAAGAATCGGCGGCGCTCTACGATCGCCTCTGGCTCACCGCCGCGGTGCGTACGGACCAGAACAGCGCCTTCGGCACGAACTTCCAGCGCGTGTACTATCCGAAGTTCTCCGTCTCGTGGGTGATGTCGGATGAGCGCTGGTTCCCGAAGGCACGCTTCCTCGACGAGTTCCGCTTCCGTTCCGCGTACGGCTCGTCCGGTTCGCAGCCGGGCCCGACCGACGCCCTCCGGACCTTCACGACGACCACGACGGCGATCGCCGGTTCGGACATCGCCGGCCTGCGATCGAGCCTGCCGGGCAATCCGGACATCCGCCCGGAGCGCACCACCGAGTTCGAAGTCGGGTTCGACGCCAAGCTGCTCAAGCAGCGGCTGAACCTCGAGGTCACGTACTACAACAAGAAGACGCAGGACGCGCTCTTCGCGCTCACGATCGCGCCGTCGGCCGGTACCGCCGCGACGTCGGTCCGCTCGAACCTGGGCGGCGTGCAGAACACCGGTGTGGAAGCGCTCATCAACGCGCAGGTGTACGAGTCGCGTGTGGTCAGCGTGGACATGACCTTCAGCGCCACGCACAACAGCAACAAGCTGATCTCGCTCGGCGTGGATCCGGGCGGACGTCCGATCCCGATCGTCGGTCTGAACACGACGGTCCAGCAGGTGCCGGGCTATCCGCTGAACGGCTACTGGAGCCGTCCGTTCACCTATGCCGACGCCGACAACAACAAGTACCTGTCGCCGGCCGAAGTGACGGTCGACACCACCTGGCGCTTCCGCGGCTACTCGCAGCCGCGCGACGAGTTCGCGCTCACCACGGGCGTCGATCTCTTCCGTCGCCGCGTGCGGTTCAACTTCCTGATCGACGGCAAGGGCGGCTCGAACCTCTTCAACAACGAGACGGGCTTCCTCTGCCCGAACTCGAGCTCCTGCGCCTACAACGCGAACCCGAAGGCGACCGTCGCCGAGCAGGCGCGTGCGGTGGCGACGACCAACAAGGGGACGCTGAACACCGCGTGGGGCTTCATCGAGCCGCTGCAGTTCTGGCGTCTGCGCGAGATCGGCATGACGTACAACCTCGAGGATCGTGTCGCCACCAAGTTCCTCGGTGCCCGCGGCGCGTCGATCAACCTCGCGGTCCGCAACGTCAAGACCTGGACGAACTACACCGCTGTGGATCCGGAAGCGAACTTCGGCGAGGGGAACACGCAGCAGACGCTCCTCACCGCCGGTCCGCCGACGTATTTCCAGTTCCGCATCAACATCAACTACTAACCCAGGACCGACTCACATGACGACCATCAGAAAGCGCGCGCTGCGCGCGACCTGGGCCGCTGTGGCTCTCGCGCTTGGGGCCTGCGACTCGACCAAGCACCAGCTGCTCGACGTCACGCTCCCCGACGTCATCAACCCCTCGACGGTCAGCTCCGTCGAGGCCGCCGAGGCGCTCCGCGTCGGCGCGCTCGGGCGCCTGCGCAACATCACCGCCGGCGGTGAAGGGACCTGGATGCTCGGCGGGTTGCTGACCGACGAGTGGAAGTCCAGCGACACCTTCTCGCAGCGCAACGAGACCGACCAGCGCTCCGTGCAGGAGAGCAACGCCAACGTGCAGGGGATGTACCGTGAACTGCATCGCGTGCGAACGAGCGCGCAGGAGGCGCTCGTCGCACTCGCGGCCTATCCGCCGGCGAGCACCCAGCAGTACAAGATCGGCACGATGTATCTCGCGATGGCGATCGCCGAGATGCAGCTGGCGGAGAGCTTCTGCAACGGCATCCCGCTCTCGGAGGCGTACACGGGCAAGATCGTCTACGGACCGCAACTCTCCAACGCCGCGGTCTACGCATCGGCCAAGGCGCATCTCGACACCGCCATCGCGAACGCGTTGCCGGCGACCGATGCCAACGCCGTGACGATGAAGACCACCGCGCAGGTTCTGCAGGGACGCGTCCTGCTGGACCTCGGCCAGCAGGCGGCTGCAGCGGCGGTGGTGTCCACCGTGGCCACCTCGTTCAACGACCAGATCATGACGTACTCGCTGACCTCGGGCGACAATCAGATCTGGTCGCTGAACCCGAACGCCAAGCGTTGGACCGTCGGCGACAGCGTGGACGCGGTCGGCCGGATCGTGAACGCCATCCCCTTCGCCTCCTCGGGCGATCCGCGCCTCAAGATCACCGGGTCGTCCACCGGCACGAGCGCCGCGGGCAAGGGATTCGACAACACGACGAACCTCGTCACCATCAACATCTGGGCGCGCAGTGACGCGGCGATCATCGCCTCGGGACTCGACGCCCGCCTGATCGAGGCGGAAGCGGCACTCAAGGCCGCGAACTACACGGGGATGATGACCATCCTCAACGCCCTCCGGACGGCGCCGCCGCGTTTGACGGCTGCCAACGTCACCACTCCGTTCACCCCGGCGGCGATGGCGCCGATCGCCACGACCCCGGCGACGGCGACCGAGGCGGCCACGCTCTTCTTCCGTGAGAAGGCGTTCTGGACCTTCGGACGTGGTCAGCGCCTCGGTGACCTCCGCCGCATGATCCGGCAGTACGGCTTCACGCAGGCTCAGGTCTTCCCGACCGGCGCGTTCTTCAAGGGCGGGAACTACGGGACGGACGTGAACTTCCCCGTGACGACCGACGAGTACAACAACCCCGCCTTCAAGGGGTGCACCGACCGCAGCGCCTGATCGCAGCGCCCAGGCGTAGCACCGCAGGACGGCAGGCCCGGGTCGCAGTTGCGATCCGGGCCTGCCGCATTTGATTCCCTCCTATGCCAACACTTCGGTCGATCGTCGCGCTCGTCGCGCTCGGGACCAGCGGCCTCACCTTAGCGGGTGCGGCACCAGCGCCTGGCTCCGCGCCCGTCGTGGCGGCGCGGAGCGCCGTCGTGCGTGCCGACAGCGCCGTGCTCGTGCTCCTCGGTACCGGCATGCCGCGTCCCAACACCGAGGCCTCAGGCCCGGCGACCGCGGTCGTGGTCGGCAACCGCCTCTTCCTCTTCGATGCCGGTCCCGGCGTGATGCGCCAGCTCTCGGCGGCGGGGCTCTCGATCCAGGGGCCGACCGCGCTCTTCATCACCCATCTGCATTCCGATCACACCCTCGGGCTCCCGGACCTGATCCTCACCAGCTGGGTAATGGGGCGGAAGGCGCCGATGGCGGCGTTCGGCCCGCATGGCTTGCGCGCGATGACCGACCACATCACCGCCGCGTGGAGCGAGGACATCACCATCCGGACCGATGGTCTGGAGCGGGAGCCCGTCGGCGGCTGGCGGGTGAATGTGCAGGAGATCGCACCGGGGGTCGTCTACGACAGCGCCGGCGTTCGGGTGACCGCGATCCCCGTGGATCACGGTGACTGGAAGGAGGCCTACGGCTATCGGATCGACGCCGCCGGGCGGAGCTTCGTGATCTCGGGCGACACGCGGCCGAGCAAGACGCTGCAGGCCGCAGCGCGCGGGGCGGATATCCTCGTCCACGAGGCATACCCCGAGCGCCGACTGGTGCCGGAGGATCGCCCCGGCGGAGAGAGCTGGCCCGCGTACATGAAGGCGTTCCACACCTCGGATGTCGAGGTGGGCGCGCTGGCAGCGGCAGCGGGAGTGAAGCAGGTGGTGTTGCACCATCTCGTACGGATGCAGGGGACCGACGCCGAGTTGATCGCCGGAGTGCGGCGCGGCGGATACTCGGGCCCCGTGGTGATCGGGAAGGACCTCCAACGTTTCTGACCGGGAGCACACGATGGAACTGTCGGTGATCGGATTGAACTTCCTGTACGCGATCGGTGGCGTGATCATCATGTTCGTGAGCTATCGGGTGATCGACCTGCTCACCCCGCAGGTGGACTTCCCGGCCGAACTGAAGAAGGGGAATGTCGCGGTCGCGATCTTCATCGCCGCGATCTTCATCTCGATCGCGCTGATCATCGCCCGGGCGCTGAACTGAGATGCGTGCGCGGCTGGCGGGGCTCGCGCTCTGCGCCGGTCTCCTCGGCCCGTCGGTCGTGGGCGCCCAACCGCGTCCGATCGCGAGCCGCCGCGAGGTCGCGGCAAGCACCCGCTTCGATCCGATCTTCCGCAAGTACGCCAAGCGCTACTTCGGGATCGGCTTCGACTGGCGCCTGCTCAAGGCGCAGGCCATGGCGGAGAGCCAGCTGAACCCCGGCGCGCGGAGCCACGTGGGGGCGCGCGGCATCATGCAGCTGATGCCGGCGACCTTCCGCGGGATCCAGTCGCAGCGTCCGGAGTTCCGGTCGATCGACGACCCCGAGTGGAACATCGCCGCCGGGGTGATGCACGACCGCTACCTGTGGAAGCTCTGGGACGGCTCGGTCCCCGAGGAGCAGCGGAGCTCCTTCATGTTCGGCAGCTACAACGCTGGGGAAGGGACGATCACCCGGGCCGCGGCCATCGCCCGGGCCAAGCAGCTCGACCATACCCGATGGAGCACCATCGAGCAGGTGGCGCCCACGGTGCCGCGCTGGCGGTGGCAGGAGACGGTCGGGTACGTCCGGAGGATCGACGACGGCTACCAGCGGCTGCTGACCGGGCGCTGAGGGGCTCAGCAAGGCGCTGAGGGCCCTGTGGCGGCACCGAAGACGCAGCTTCGGGCGTCAGGGGGCGGGGGCGAGCACTCGGGCCCCCGACTGCGTATTTTGGGATACGCACACCCTCCACCGGAGCACTGGATGCGTCCCCACCGTTTCGTCGGCGCTGTCGCCGCGTCACTCACGATCGTCGGCACTCTCGCCACCCCCCACGCCTTGCGGGCGCAGGCCCCTGCTGCGCCCACCTACGACGCCAAGCTGTTCGGTGCCCTCAGGTACCGGATGATCGGCCCGCCCCGCGGCGGACGCGTCACCACCGTCACCGGCGTCCCGTCGCAGCCGAGCACCTTCTACTTCGGCAGCACCGGCGGCGGCGTCTGGAAGACGACCGACGCGGGCTCGAACTGGACCAACATCAGCGACGGGCAGATCCCGCTCGGCTCGATGGGGGCCATCGAGGTCTCGCTCTCGAACCCGAGCGTCATCTACGCCGGGACCGGCAGCTCGAAGATCCGCAGCAACGTCTCGACCGGCCGCGGCATGTACAAGAGCACCGACGCCGGGAAGAGCTGGAAGTTCGCCGGGCTCCGTGACGTCGGACAGATCAGCACGATCCGCGTGCATCCGACCAATCCCGACATCGCCTGGGTGGCCGCGCTGGGGAACGCCTTCGCGCCGAATCCGGAGCGCGGCATCTTCAAGACGGTCGATGGCGGCAAGAACTGGACGCGCGTCCTCTTCGTGACCGACAGCACCGGCGCGGCCGACGTCGAGCTGCAGCCGGGCAACCCGAACGTCCTCTTCGCCTCGATGTGGCACGGGCAGCGCAAGCCGTGGACGATCATCTCCGGCGCGCGCGAGGGCGGCATCTACAAGAGCACCGACGGCGGCGAGCATTGGACGAAGCTCGGCGGCGGGCTCCCGACGGAGCTGTTCGGACGCAGCAACGTGGCCATCAGCGCGGCCGATCCCAAACGGATCTACGCGCTGATCGAGGCCAAGCCCGGCGGCGGCGTGTACCGCTCCGACGACGAGGGCACCACCTGGAAGCTCGTGAACGGCGCGCAGACGCTCTGGACGCGTCCCTTCTACTATACCACGCTCGGTGTCGATCCCACGAATGCCGATGTCGTGTACGTCGGCAATGAGGGGTGGTTCAAGAGCACGGACGGGTTCAAGACGTTCAGTTCGGCGCGCGTGCCGCACGGCGACAATCACGACGTGTGGATCAACCCGACGAACCCGAAGCTCATGATCCAGGCGAACGATGGCGGCGCGAACGTCTCGCTCGACGGCGGCAGCACCTGGAGCACGCAGTACAACCAGCCGACCGCCGAGATCTATCAGGTGGCGCTCGACAACCAGTTCCCGTACCGCGTGTACGGTGCGCAGCAGGACAACACCACGCTGATCGTGCCGTCGCTCCCGCTCGGCACGGGGATGGCCGACGAGTGGCGCACCGGCCCCGGGTGCGAGACGGGGCCGATCATCCCGAACCGCGTCAACCCGACCATCGTCTACGGCTCGTGCAAGGGACAGTTCAGCCGGATGAACATCATCTCCGGCGACGAGAAGCAGTATTGGGTCGGCGCGCAGTCGCTCTATGGCAACGGCGGCGCGGATCTCATCTATCGTTTCCAGCGCGTGAGCGCGATGGATGTCTCGCCGCACGAAGCGGCGACCATCTACTACGGCTCGCAGTACCTGCACCGCACGCGTGACGAAGGGGTCACGTGGGAGCGCATCAGCCCCGACCTCACGGCGTACCCGCAGGGAGAGCCGCAGCAGGCGAGCGGCTGGCCGATCACGCGCGACGCGACGGGCGAGGAGGTCTACAGCACCCTGTACGCCATCCGCGAGTCCCCCATCACCAAGGGGCTCATCTGGACGGGTTCCAACGACGGCGTCATCTCGGTGACGCGCGACGACGGCAAGACGTGGACGAACGTCACCCCCAAGGGGATGCCGGCCGGCGGCCGTGTGCAGAACATCGAGCCGAGCCCGCTGCGTCCGGGGACGGCCTACGTCGCCTACTATCGGTTCCTCCTCGGCGATTTCGCGCCGTACATCTATCGCACCGATGACTACGGCAAGTCGTGGAAGCTCCTCACCGACGGCAAGAACGGGATCGCCGCCGACGAGCCGACGCGCGTGGTCCGCGAGGACCCCGACCGCGCCGGGTTGCTGTATGCCGGCACCGAGTTCGGCATGTACGTGAGCTTCGACAACGGGACGCACTGGCAGTCGCTGCAGCTCAACCTGCCGAACACGCCCATCACCGACATCAAGCTCACGCGGAAGGAACTGGTGCTCAGCACGCAGGGGCGTTCGTTCTGGGTGTTGGACAACCTCACGCCGCTGCACCAGCTCGATGCCAAGCTCGCGGCGGCGCCCTCGGCGTTGCTCAAGCCGAAGGAAGCGATCCGCATGCGCATCCGTGGTGGCGGCGGTTTCGGACGTGCGAATCTCGCGCAGTATCCGACGGCCGGCGCGCAGATCGACTATTACATCGCGCAGGCTCCGGCTGAGGACATCACGCTCTCGTTCCTCGACGCCGCGGGGAAGGTTATCAAGACCTTCTCGAGCGCTGGCGGAAGCGGCGCCGTGGATGCGCCGGCGGCCGCTCCGGCCGATGATGACGAAGGGGGCGGATTCCGTGGACCGCGCGGGCCGGTGCGCGTGGACAAGACGCCGGGGATGCACCGTTTCACCTGGGACATGCGCTATCCGGGTGCGTGGTCGAGCGATCGCAACCCTGAGGGCCCCAACGGCCCGATGGCGGTGCCGGGGAGCTACTCGGTGCGGTTGAAGGTCGGCGACAAGACCTATACCCAGCCGCTGACGATCGTCGAGGATCCGCGCGTCATCAAGGACGGCGTGACACTCGCCGACCTCCAGCAACAGTTCGCGCACAACATGAAGGTCCGTGACCTCGTCTCGGATGCGAACCGCACCGCGGCGCGTCTCCGCGCGGCGCAGCAGCGGCTCCGCGGCGCCACGGGTGCCGAGGCGGAACGGCTCAAGAAGCTGAATGAGCTCGCGTCGCACATGTTCACCCCGGCCGAGCGCTACAGCAAGCCGGAGCTCCTGACGCATATCACCTATCTGTACTCGGCGGCCAACAGCGTCGATCAGCGTGTCGGCAAGGACGCGGTGGACCGCCTCGTCACGCTCCGCAAGGAGCTCGAGCAGCGGAAGAAGGAGCTCGACGCGATCCTCGGACCGGCGATGTAAGGCTGGTCCGGCCGGGATGTGAAGAAGGGCGAGGCCGACGTGGCCTCGCCCTTCTTCGTGTGCGGTAGGTCGTGCGTTACCTGATCTCGAACCCCTTCGGCGGCTCGGCGTCGAGCAGCCAGCGCACGAAGTAGTCCCAGCGACGGCGCATCATGTAGTTCGACGCGGCCCCGTAGCCGTGCGCGGCGTTGGGGATCATCAGCAGGTCGAAGTCCTTGTTGGCCTTGATCAGCGCGTCCACCACGAGCAGGGTGTTGTCCGGCGGCACATTGTCGTCGAGCGTGCCGTGCGCGAGGAGGAGGTGTCCCTTCAGGTTGCGGGCCTCGGTCTGGTTGGCTTCGGCGTTGTAGCTGTCGGCACCACCATCGACGCCCTTCACGAGCAGCCCCTGATAGCGCTCGCCCCAGTCGTCCTCGTAGTTGCGCTGGTCGTGGTTCCCCGACTCGGCGATGCCGACCTTGAAGAAGTCGGGATAGCGGAACATGGCGTCGGCGGTGATGAAGCCGCCGCCCGAGTGGCCCCACATCGCGGCGCGGTCGATGTCGATCCAGGAGTACTGCGCGGCCAGCGCCTTCATCCCGGCGACCTGGTCGGGCAGGGTGTTGTCGCGTCCCATGGCGCCGTAATAGGCGTCGTGGAAGCTCTTGGAGCGCCCCGGCGTGCCGCGGCCGTCGATCGTGACGACGATGAAGCCCAGTTCGGCGAGCGCCTGACGGTCCCCGTGCGCCGCCGAGAACATGCGGCCGCCGACGGAGCCCGTCTGCGGGCCTGGATACGCGTTGTTGATGATCGGATACTTCTTGGTCGGATCGAAGTTGGTCGGACGGAAGAGCTGGCCGTAGATGTCGGTCTTGCCGTCGGCGGCCTTCACGGAGAAGGGGATCGGCGCCTTCCAGCCGGTGGCGACGAGCTTGGAGATGTCGGCCTTCTCGAGGGGCATCACGAGCTTGCCGGCGCCGTCACGGAGCGCGACGACCGGGGGCACGTCGGCCTTCGAGTAGGTATCGATGATCCACTTGCCGTCGGCGGAGATCTGCGCGGTGTGGTCACCGTCATCCGGCGTGAGGGAGACGACGTTCTTGCCGTCGAGCCCGACGCGATAGAGGTGGTGCAGGTACGGATCCTGTCCCTTCTCGCGGCCCATCGCGACGTAGAACAGCGTGCGCGTGGCTTCATCGATGCGGGCGATGCTGCTCACCGGCCCTTCGCCGGTGGTGATGCGGTTCTTCAGGGCACCGGTGTTGAGGTCGTACAGGTACAGGTTGCCCCAATCGTCGCGCTGCGAGTACCAGACGATCTCCTTGGTGGCCCACAGCACGCGCCAGCCCGTCACCGACTCGAAGTGCGTGGCGACCTTCTCCTCGAAGAGCTTCTTCACCTCACCCGTCTTCGCGTCGGCAAGGCTGAGCCAGGAGGCCTTGTGGTCGCGCGTGGTGCTGGCGACGACGAGCTGCGAGCCGTCGGGGCTCCAGTTGAAGTCGGCCATCGTGATGTTGTCGCCGATGGTCCCGCGATGCGCATCGGGAGGCATCTTGAGGCGCACGACCTGCTTGGCGTCGACATCGATGACCACGTGGTGGATCATCTGGATGACGCTGTCGCCGGGCAGCGGGTACTTCCAGGCGCGCAGCTCGGGGTGGCCGACGTTCGTCTTCACGAGGTACATCTCGCCGACCTTCCGTTCATCCTGCTGGTTGGTCGCGATCTTCTTGGAGTCCGGCGACCAGAGCAGGATCGCGCGGTCGGAGTGCACCCAGCCGGCGTTGTCGGTGGCATAGCCGAAGTCCTTCACGCCATCGGTCGTGAGCTGCGTCTCGGCGCCTGTGGCGACGTCGCGCACCCAGAGGTTGTAGTCCTTGATGTAGGCGCTGCGCTTGCCGTCGGGGGAGAGCACGCCGTTGGCGGCCGCACCGCGTCCACCCGCACCGCCGGCACGTCCGCCGGGGGCACCACCGCGTCCGCCGCGACCACCGGCACCGCCGACCGCGTCGCCCGCCGCCGAACACGAGTTCTGCTCGAGCACGCAGGCATAGCGCTTGGTGCCGACGTCCACGCTGACCGTCTTGGCATCATCGCTCAGGGTGAGCGTGTTGAGCGCGAGGGTCGCCGGGGTCACCGTCGTCCCCGATGCTGTGG
>CAZAGK010000014.1:0-40592 GCA_964484775.1 uncultured Gemmatimonas sp.
CGTCGTGCACGCCGTGGATCGGGACGAGGGCCAGACGAGCGTAGGCGGCGAGGATGGTGATCACCACGGCCGTGCCGATCCCGTAGGGTGCGAGCGTGCGCCACGATGGGCGCGCGGAGAGCAGGCGCCTCGCGCGGTCACGAATCAGCATGGGATCTTCGGTCGGTGCGAGTGGGCTAGTACATCAGAAGAACAACTCGCGAGGCAGGCGATACGTCACACCGACCGTCCTGTTCTCCTCGTGTTGACCCAGAGAAGATGCGGTGGAACCGTGCTCGCCGCTACCGTCCACTCCACGCCGCGCATTCGACCTGTTGAAGCGGCGAGTCAGGGGGCAGGTCGCAAGCTCACCCGACCCAGAGGAAGGCCGCGAGATCACGACCGGCCGCACTCCGCATGACGCGCTCGATCACGCGCATACCGTAGGTGCCGTTGGAGAACGCCACGATCGCCGAGCCACTGGAAGGGTGCACGAGCACGAAGTTCTTCCAGATGCCCCCGCCGTTGTCGCCCCACTGCCAGAGGTAGTCGGGCGTTGCGCCGGGTGCGGAGGACTCGAGCCCGATGCCGAGTCCCCATCCCTGCAGTGGGTTGACGCGAGAGTGCGCGCGGAGCATCGCCGCGCGTGTCGCCGGCCTCAGATCGGCGGCCTCACCGGCGGGTCGGGCAAGACGGGCGAGGAAGGCCGTATAGTCCCGAACCGTCGTGAGGAGACCGGACGCCACGTTCGGGCGCATGCTCTGCGGCGTGAGATCGCGGCGCGACTGGCGGGCGGTCTCGAGCGTCTGCTCATGGCGCCAGGTGGACGCAGGCTGGCCGCTCGCGCGCATCTGTTCGTAGACCTTGATGTTGAAATCGTAGTAGTCGCGCGTCGGCTGGTTGTCCCGGAAGAAGCTGTGTCCCTGGGCAAGCCGCTCCTTGGCGTCAGCGCGCCAGAGATAGGTGGACTCCCGCATCCCCAATCGGTCCATGCGCTCGCGCATGAACGACTCGATGCCGGTGTCGGTGATCCGCTCCACCGCCCGCTGCAGCAGGTAGTAGCCCTCGCCCGAGTACAGAAAGTTGGTGCCAGGCTCGAAGCGGCTGGTGAACGGCTCGTTGGGCTCCTGGCGCCAGTTCCGGAAACCGGACGAGTGGCTCAGGATGTGGCGCGCCGTGATCTTCAGCTCCCGTGCGCTCGATGGCCGCTCCTCAGGCCGGAAGTAGTCGAAGATGGGGCGGTCGAGGTCGATCCGGCCCGCATCGCTGAGCTGAAGCACCGCCCAGGCAAAGACCACCTTGCCGAGCGAGGCAGCGGGGAAGAGCGTGTTCGCCGAAACCGCGACATTGGTGCCGGTGTCGTTCACTCCCGCGAAGTATGCCCCCGTCGGCCTGCCGTTCTGCACCTCACCGATGCCCAGGCCGGGGAGACTCGAGATCTCCATGAGCTGCGGCAGCGAGGCACGGAACGCGTCGCTGAGCGGAGTGAGTCCTGCGAGGCGTGCGCGGGCTGGTACAGCGGCGCTCGAACGGGGGAGCAACAGTGGCGCCGCGGCGGCGAGCGCGGCGGCGAAGTGTCGTCGGTTCATGACCGGTTTGACCACGCGGGCGCACGAAACGTTTGGATCGGCCGCACGGCGCCGCGTCAAAAACTGCCCGATTGCGGATCATGCGCACGGCAGGCCGAGCGCATCCGCTGGTTCAGCGCAGCGCTTCGACGTGACGCTTGAAGTTGTTCAGGATCGCCTGCCAGCCGCCCCGCTGCATCTCCACCGGATGCTCATCCTCGGCGTCGAAGACGACCGTGACGTGGACGCCGTCGGGGGTCTGTCCGAACTCCACGCGCGCACGGCGATCGCCGAACGCGTACTCGATCAGCTGATGCTCCACGACGTTCGTATAGGTGCCGGCGAAGTCGAAGCCGAAGCTGCCGTCCTTCGCCTCCATGCGAGAGCTGAAGGCACCGCCGGCGCGGAGGTCCACGGTCGCGCTGGTCGTGTGCCAGTCATCGGACGCCGCATTCCATCGGACGATGTGCTCGGGGGTGGTATAGGCCTGCCAGACCTGCGCCATCGGTGCGTTGACCGTGGTGTCGACCGTGATCTGCACGAATCATCCGTTGCGAGAGGGAACGCCGACGAGCAAGGGTCGGCCACGCGGTCAGTGGACCGCGATGCATGATTCTATCTCGCCGGGATCGAGGCGGCCACTACCGGCGGGGTGGCTGGACCGCGCCGGGCGTCCGCGTCAGGCGACAGCCAGGAAGTTGGACGCCGAGACGTCACCTCGCCCATCGACCGCGAGATACTGCGCGATCTTCTTGGCCGTGGACTTGGTGCCGGATCCATCGGCGTCGTAGAAGATCTCGCCAGTGGTGCGATTCACAACGATCTTCGACGTGGCCTTGGTCGCCGCAGCGCCGAACTCGATGTTGGCCGATTTGATCGCGCCGAACAGCGACTTCTTGAGCGAGATCTTGTCGTCCGTCGCATCGAACGACGTGATGGTGTCGAAACCACCCTTGGTGAAGGCGTCGTTCAACGTCACCGTTTCGGCGACGCCGTTCCGCGACGACAGCTTGACCTTGTTGATGGTCGCGCCGTACGCGATGGCGACGTTCTGGTTGCCGGAGTAGCTCGCGCCGCCCGCCGGCGCCTTGATGTTGATGTCGGAGTAGCTGCCGCCGTTCAGATCCACGTGACTCGCGCTGGTGAGCGCGCTCAGGTCGATCGTGTCGGTGCCGTTGGCGGACCAGAGCGTCTGCAGCGTGCTCTTGTCGCTGAAGGTGAAGGCGCCGTTCGCAGCGGTCGAGGCGTTCTTGTTGGCGCCGTAGAGATACTGGAGCGCGGCGACGTCATAGAGCATCGCCGTCGAGGGGGTCGCCCCACGCGACACATTGTTGTCGTTGTACGACATGATCGAATGCTGGCGGTCATCCTCTTTGGCGCCGAGGTACGGGCCGGGCGCACCACCACCACCGGCGTTGTAGTTGCCGGGGTGCTTCAGGCCCAGCGTGTGGCCGATCTCGTGCAGGATGGTCTCGTACCCGTAGCCTCCCTCCTGCACCCCCTGGTCGCCGTTGGTGGCGGCGTTGGTGGCGAGATAGAGGAAGTCCTTGTCCTTGGCGCTACTGGCGTTCGGGAGGTTGGCGTAGCCCGCGCTGTTCGTCTGCGTGTTGGCACCGAAGTTGATGTTGCCGGTGCCGTCGCCCGCAACTTCGGTGAAGGTGACGTTGATGAGCTTGCTGTAGTAGTCGAACGCCTTGCGCACGGAGGCTTTCTGCGCATCGGTCAGCGCCTGGAACCCGGTCATGCTCTGCCCCTGCGGCTGGGACGACATGAAGCTGTAGGTGAGCGCGGTGGTGGCGCTCCCCGCCGCCAGCGCATTGGCCGATCCGATCTTGTCCGCTCCCTTCACGGCGACGGTGTCGAAACCGTGCCACCACTGACTGGTGCCCCCGGTGATCAATGCATCGATGCGCTTGTCGCCGCTGCTCGTGGGGAGCACCGACTTGGCGTTGATCTTGAGGTTGCCGAGGTTCGCCGCGTCCTTGAGCGAGTATCCGGCCTCGAAGCGCAGCTGGTAGTCCCCGGTGCTCTTGACCGTGAACCCTTTCGACATGTTCACGGCGGTGGACTTTCCGGCGGCATCCACCAGCGAGACCTTCGGCCCGCCCGAGGCGAAGTAGAACGAGAAGTTGTACTGCTGCCCCGCCTTCAGCGAGAGGTTGAGCGAGAGCGACGTGGTCGATGAGTCGAGGTTCGCGTCGCTCAAACTGGCCGTAGAGTCCACCCCGATGACCGACGATCGCGCGAAGCTGATGCTCGCCGATACGAGCGGTCCGGCGGCCCCCGCCATGCGCGCCCCCGCACGCGGGACGACCACCGGCCGGATAGCCGGCAGTCGTGCCGCGATCGTCGGACTCGACGTGCTCATGGGGTCAGGCGCGGTGCGCATCGGGCGCGGACGGCCAGCGGCGAGTCATGGTCTCGCTGCTGTCGGGTGATCGCTCCAACACGCGGTGGCCGCCAACGCGGGTGCGTGGCGGTTACAGGAGAAGTATCGACCGTGTCGGACCGAACGTGAGCCGCGGGGGTCGTGCCGGGATCTCCAGCGCCCTGCCAGCGAGCGGAGGATCAGTTGGCGGCGAGCAACGCGCGCACAAGGGCCGGGCGCCGGAGCAACAGGCCACCCCAGATGAACGCCGCGAGGTATACCGGGAAGAGGATGTGGCTGAGCCACGGCGCGGACACGCGGACCTGCGACGCGATGGCGCCGCCGAGGAATCCGGTGAGCAAGAGGGCGCCGAGCGTGGCGGTGCGGGGGATGACGTAGAGCAGGGTGCACGCCAGCACGACGGCCCCGATGCCGACGGCGCTCGCATCAGGGTACCCGAGCTCGACCGTGCCTCTGACCGAGGGGGTGGCTCGCGCGACCTTCATGCCGCCGTCCATCAGCAGGAAGAGGATGGCGATGGTGCTGAGCGCGCGACCGGTCCAGAGACGGGCGGGCGATGGGGACACGGGTCCGGTAGCGTTGGAATTAGTCATAGTTTACTATATCTAAATGCCCATTCGTCCGACCCGCAAGTACGACGGGACCGCCCGGCGCGCCAAGGCGGCCGAGACGCGAGCCCGGATCATGGCATCGGCCCGTCTTCTCTTCGCTCGGCGTGGCCTCGATCAGGTCACGATCGAGGCGCTCGCCGCCCACGCCGACGTCTCGCCGGCCACGGTGTACGGCCTGTTCAAGTCGAAGGCCGGGTTGCTCAAGGCCATGATGGAAGCCTCGCTGTTCAACGAGCGCTACCAGGCGCTCACGGCGGGACTCGCGGAGGTGAAGGAGCCGATCGCGATGCTCGAGCTCACCGCCGCGATCGCACGCGCGATCTACGACGGTGAGCGCACAGGGCTCGGCCTCGTCCGCGGCGCATCGGCGTTCTCGTCCGAGCTTCGTGAGCTCGAGCAGCAGTTCGAGCGGATCCGCTACGCGGCGCAACTGCCGCGCGCACGCCGCATCGCGAAACGCGGCACGGTGCGTGGAGGACTCACCCTCCCGCGCGTCCGCGACGTGCTGTGGATGTTCACCAGCCGAGATGTGTACCGCATGCTGGTGGTCGAGCGGCGATGGTCCAGCGACGCCTACGAGCGATGGGTGGCCGACGCGCTCGTGCGGACGCTGATCAGCGAACCGCAGCGCGCCAACTCACGAACCGCTCGTACTGATCGGTCGCGACGAAATCCACGCCGGCCCTGATCACCGCGGTCCAGCGCCGCGCGACCGCCGAGTCGGAGCCGAAGTTGTAGGAGGCGGTGAAGCCGCGGTCGTCCTGCGGGGCGAAGCCGTCGAGCGTGTAGAAGCGGATCCAGAGCCCCTGCGCGTGCGCATGGGTCACGAGTGAGGTCAGCCGGACGCTGTCGGCGGGTTCCCAGCCTCCGGCCTTGGTCTGTCCGCCCGCCTCGACGACACCCCAGGGGAAGTTCACCCACCGGGCATAGTTCCCTGCACGCCCGATCAGCACCGATGGACTGGCGCCCACCAGTGCCGCCGCGCGCGCCTCGCGGGTCGCGCCGGTCTGAGCGGGCACCGGCACGGCACCGAAGACCCGAAGGCGCTCGCCCACCGGGACGCGATCGTGAAAATCCATGCGCTGCGTGCTGTCCTCGCCCGCGAGCACGAGGAGCGGTCCGATCGTCAACTCGGCGGAAGTGCCGGGCGTGGAAGTGCGCGGCGCGGTGGTGAGCCACCGCTCATACTTCCCGAGCAGTGCCCAGACGGCCTCGTGATGCGCGCGCTCATTCGTCTTGAAGTCCAGATTGAGCACGATGACGGGCCAGGTGGCGCGCCGATCCTCGCGCAGCGCACGCTCCATGATCGGGCGGATCTTGTCGAAGAAGTACGACTCGAGCGTCGGCGCCCCTTCGAGCGCACTCGAATCGTGCGCCACGACGATCTCGAACGCGCCGCTCGCGGCATCTCGGCGCCAGTACAAGTCCTGCTCGATCGCCACGGGAGTCCCCGTGCCGAGCGCGCGGTCGATGCGATCGGCCCAACGACCGGACTCGGGGTAGGCATTGTGGGCGTCGAGCAGCACGCGCGGGGGGATCGGCGCCGGCATCCGTGCCGGGCTCTGCGCCGCGACTGCGAGCGCGCAGAAGGCGAGCGTCGTGAAGAGAGCAGCGGAAGATCGCATGCTAGACGGTCGCGTGGTACGTGCGCCGGTAGTGCATGGCGACCACGCCATTGCGCAGCGGCGTCGCCGAGATCAACTCGAGCCGTCGCGTGCTCGGCAGCCCGCCTTGGAAGAGCGTCGGTCCGTGTCCGGCGATCCTCGGGTGCACGAGGAACCTGTACTCGTCGATCAGATCCAACCGGTCCAGCTCGGTCGCGAGTTTGCCGCTACCGAGGAGTACACCGTCCGGGGTCGCGTCCTTGAGCTGCTGCACGCTCGTGCGCAGGTCGCCGGTGAGATGGTGGCTATTGGTCCAGGGAAAGTCCGACCGCGTCGACGACACGACGTACTTCGGCTTGGTCTCCAGCTGGACCGCCCACTCGACCAGCGCCGGGGGCGCCTGCACATCGCCGCGGGCGACCGCCGGCCAGTAGCTCTCCATCATCTCGTAGGTGACGCGTCCCC
This sequence comes from uncultured Gemmatimonas sp., assembly GCA_964484775.1. Lineage (GTDB taxonomy): Bacteria > Gemmatimonadota > Gemmatimonadetes > Gemmatimonadales > Gemmatimonadaceae > Fen-1231. Next base: position 6,617 of record CAZAGK010000014.1, read on the forward strand.
ACAGCATCGCGCCACCCGCGTTCATGAGGCGGGTGAAGAAGTCGTGGGTCTCGTCGTCGGCGATCCCCTCCTGATGGTCCACACAACCGTCGAGGGTGACATTGAGGCTGAAGGTCAGGAGTCCCATGGCTATCGCGGGGTGAACGGTGGGAACGACTCAGGTGCACTGCACCCAACGCGGTCAGCGCGCTGGAGGCAGTGACGAAGGAGCGCCTGTGCCCTGGTGCAGTTGCGCGTCCGCGCGACGCGCGAATGTCAGCATCCCTACGGCAGCGCCAGAGCCGAGCAACCCCGCTCCGAATACGGCAGACAACAGAACAGCGGTCGGCAGTGCGACCGGCGCTGCGAGCATCAGGGCTCCCGCAACGCCCGCCGCGCCCACGAACCCCCAGGCCGCCACTCGCCCGCGACGAAGCGCGCCGAATACGGAGGTTCGTTCGTGTCGCGCCAGTACCATCGCGAATCCTGCGCCTGCCGCGCCGCCGACCGCGAATGCGCGAACGGCTACGGCCACGAGTTCTCGGATCCCGTACACCGATTCCGGGACGATGCCGAGTAGGACGCCACCCACGAGCAGCGATGTCGCCAGAGCCGTGAGGCCGACCGCCCATGTCAGTGCCATACCGAGAATTCCGCGTGCTCTCGTGGACGTCACGATGATTCCTTCTTCAAGAGTTGCGTCGGACCAACGACAGCGAGATCACATCGCGCGGGGTCGCCGCGTTCTTCGCCAAACCAAAAATACCGCCATGATCACGAGCCCGATAATCCACGGCACGATCGCCGAGCGGACGGCACGATCGATCGACAGGAAATCCACGACCCCCGTCTGCCAGAGCGTCCACTCGCCGGCGATCGCGCTCGCCAGCGACGGGTTCCCCGTCACCAGCACGATCACCGCATCCCCGTTGTCCGGGTTGATCCGCATCGAGCTGTTGATGGCCGGGGTGTTGGAGCCATCGTGACCGTAGACGTACTTGCCACTCGCTGTGGGGGCGTAGAGCGCGACCCCGAGCCCCCAGATGTCGAGCCCGAACTTGCGGGCCTCCGCGTGTTGCATCTGGTCGAGCGCTACCCGACGCAACGGAGCGCCGCCGCTGGCCGTGGCCCGCCGCTGCGCCTGCGCGAAGGCGACCAGATCGCGTGCCGACGCCGAGAGTCCGGTGGCCCCGGCCGCCGCGTACTGATAGGTCGGGACGAGCGCGCCGCGCGCGTCGAACGACCGGGCGGCATTGTCGAGCGTTCCGAGGTAGCTGTAGCTCGCGCGACTCATGCCGATCGGGCGGAAGACCGAGTCCTGCATCCACGTTGCGAATGGCACGCCGGTCACATCCTCCAGCAGCGCCTGGAGGATCAGATAGCCGCCGCCCGAGTAGCGGAATCCGCTTCCGGGAGCCTGACCCACCGCGATGGTGACGGCGGAATCCGTGGATCCCCGCGGATGGCGCAACGTCTCCAGCAGCGAAGGCACGGACTCCGTGGGCAAGTAGTCGCCGAACCCAAGCCCATCGGTCAATCCTGCGGTGTGCGACAACAGCCGACGGACGGTGACCTGCTTGGCGTCGAACGATCCAGTCGGGAGTTGCCACTGCTTGAGATAGGTCGCGACCGGTGCATCCAAGTCCACTCGCCCTGCCTGCACGAGTTGCATGATGGCGTAGGCCGCGAACCACTTGCTCATCGAGGCCAAGGGGAAGCGCGTGTCCCGATCCACCCGATCGACGGACGGGGCGAACCGCTCAGCGAACACACTGTCTCGGCGGATCAGCACGAGGGCGAGGTCGCCCTTGCTCTGGGTCGAGGCGAGCTTCGTTGCCGCCTCGAGGAAGGCGCCCGTATCACCCTTGGGGGCGATCGGGCGGAGCCACCAGCCTTGGAGCGCGCCGACCGCGGCGACCGCGGTCCAGGTGACGATCGCGGCTGCGATCAACAGGACTCGTTTCATCGTCCGCTATGGAATGGGTGTCACGGACTTCTGTTCCCGGAGCAGCGGATAGGTGCGGGCCAGATACCAGCATACCCCCGCGACGAGCAGGAGCGGAAGCATCACGTTGAGGAGCAGGCTTGGCAGCCCTGTCGCTTCGAGGCGTGCGGCTCCGTTGCCTGGGATGAAGAGCCCCGGGCCGAGCGGCCCCGTCGAGAAGCCGAGATAGGAGACGAGGTTCCAGCCGAAGTGGAGGCCGATCGGGAGTGCGATGGAATTCGTCCTGGCGAACGCGAAGGCGAGCATGTAGCCGAAGCCGCCGGTCAGGACGAAGATGAACGCCATCATGACCGGGTTCCCGAAGACGCCGTAGGAGAACCAGTGGTAGACCCCGAACGCCACCGCACCGAGCCATACGCCGCGGCGGGCGCCGAGCCAGCGGATGGCCTGATACAGCAGATATCCGCGGAAGAGCAGCTCTTCGTAGAGGACGGAGTTCACGTTCCAGCGGACGCTGCGCACGACCAGCGCGGCGTCGGCAGCGGGATTCAGCCGCCACGGGACGTCCGTGAACGCCGAGTGGCCGAGCTGCTGGATGACGACCACGAGACCGGCGACGACGAAGCCCGCTCCGAACTCGCGGAGACGCACCGCGGGCGCGTTCACGCCGAGCACGCTGAGACCCTTCCCCTCGAGACGCAGCAGGATCCACGAGAGGGCGAGCAGGATGGGGCCGATCATCACCGGGGGGTTGGCGGAGACGTGCGACGGCGGTTCAACTCCCTACGGGTGCGGTCGGGTTCTGTTTCGGTGCGGGCAGGGGGAGTCGCGTCTCCGGTTCGCGACGATCGTACGGGTCGCGACTCCGCGCCCCGCAGGGTCAGCCCGCGCGGAACCGACGTCCTTGCTTGGCGAGTGCATCCTTCAGCAGACGCACCCCCTTCGGTCCCATGCCGTGGAGTGCGGCCACCGATGATTCGGTGTGCTGGGCGAGCTGTGGCATGGATCTGATCCCGGCGTGCGCGAGCGCTCGCAGCGCGGGACCAGAGAGGCCCCGTGGAAAGGCCTCGGCGTTCGGGTGTGTTGTTGAAGGCTTGGTGGGCATGGATCGATCTCAAATAAGGTCACGTCCGCGAGCGGCTCGAGCACGAAGTGCGTATCACTCATCCGGGCTCTCAACGCAGCATCGGCGAAGTCCTCGCGCGATGCCTACGACGACCGGATCACGTAGCGTAGATGCGTCACAGCAACACCGGCCACCACTGTCGGCGTGCCGAGTACAGCGGGTGGGCCCGTGAGGCGGTCGAAGAGCCGCACGCCATCGCCCAGGAGCAGGGCCGCGACATCGAGCTGGAGCTCGTCGAGGAGGCCGGCGTTCAGCAATTGTTGAATCGTGTCCGCGCCGTGCACCCCGACGTCCTTCCCCTTGGCCGCGGTCTTCGCCTGACGAACGGCGCTCTCGAGGCCATCGGTCACGAAGGTCACCGTTGAGTCGGGACGTGGCCATCCCGGCGGCACGTGATGCGTCAGGACGAAGGCTGGCCCCCAGGCATGCTGGCCCCCCCACCCGTCCGCGGTCGCGAACGTGCGCCGTCCCGTGAGGACGGCGCCGAGCGTCGCGGTGAGGGCGCGGTAGTGCTGGGCGCTCGCCGCAGACATCCGCAGCGTCATCGAGTCGCGCCCGCCGGACTCGAGTTCCGTGTCGCCGGAGGCCATGTACCAACGCATGACGTCCGCCACGTTGCCCGCGCGGTCGGCAACGTAGCCGTCCAGCGACATAGTCATGATCCCGATCAACTTCGGCATCGCGATGATCCCCTGGTGAGCGCCAGCGAAGCACTAACTCGGGCGGCTGCTGAAACGTCCCCTGCTCCGCAGGCGATCGCCCGACGATCACATCTTGGCGCGCGGCCTTCCTGCTCTACCGATCGGCCGCCAACACCTTCAGCACCGCGCCCATCACGGCGTTCGACTGGCGGAACTCGCCCTGATCGGTGATCGCGATCGCGATCGTCACCCCCGCCTCGGGGAACACCATCGCGGACGTTCCCCAGAAGCCGCTGTGGCCGCGCCCGGTCAGGCCGCCCACCTTGGAGCCGAAAAGGCCCATACCGTAGCCGTTCATCTCCGTGCTCCGCGGGCGATTCATGGTCTCGAGCATCTCGCGCTTGTCGAACACCTTTCCGTCCATCAGCACGGTGAGGAAGTGCGCGAGGTCGGACATCGGCGCGACGATGCCGCCGCCGCCGTAGAGGTCGAAGGAGGGGTCCACGCCGTACGCGTCGAGCCCGCCGAGGTACTGGTGCGCCCGGTCAGGTTCTCCGGGGGGTGCCGGCTCAAACCGTTCCCACCAGGTATGGCGCAGTCCGAGCTTGTCGAAACGCACGAGCGACCGCACTGCGGGGCCGAGTGGCTGTCCGCTGAACCGCTCCACGATCAGCCCGAGCAGTACGTAGCCGTCGTCCGAGTAGCGGAACTGAGCTCCGGGCGGTCCCACCGGTGCCAGACTATCCACCAGCCACTGCAGCTGCTCGCGCGTCGTCCAGCGATGCTGCGGATCGGTACGCAGCATGCCGACATAGCTTCGCACGGCGGGGTGTTCATTGAATCCCGCCCGGTGATTCAGCACGTGCTCGATGGTGATGCTGTCGGTCGCGTAGCCGTCTCGACGGAGGAGTGAATCGACGGATGCCGGCAGATGCTTCGCCAGCGGATCGCTGAGGGCGAGCCGACCCATCTCCACGAGCCGCAGCACCGCAGCGGCGGTGTAGGTCTTCGTGTTGCTCGCCAGTCGGACCGGCAGGTCGGGGGTGAGCTTGGTCTTCCGCGCCGTATCCGCGAGTCCCGCCGCCACGCTCCATCGCTTGCCGGTGGCCGACTGTTCTACCGCGATGATGATCCCCGGCATGCGCGGCCGTGCGGCGACGACGCTGTCGGCGAGCCGTTGCAGGCGGACCTGCACAGAGTCGGCCGCGGGGCGGGCAGGCGACTGTACGGTGGAGGCGAACAGCGTCGCCAAGAGCAGGAGAGTGGGGGGCGGGAGCATGATCGATGGAGTGTGGGTATTCGCTGACTCAGGGCTTCGTCGTCGACTCCGCTTGGCTGTTCGGCGCTGGTTGCGCATCGAGCCGCTGCCAACTGCGCTCCCGGCGCTTCACGCTGGAGGTGGGCAACGCATCTTCAGGAAGAATACGAAGGATGTTCCCGGCGGGCATCACCTCGGTCCGCCAGTCCGCCGTGCGAAAGAAGATGAAGTAGCGACTGGTCGCGCCCACCATGACCAGCGGCCGACGCGGGGTACCGCCATCGCGTGTTCCGTTCGTGAGTTCGACGATGACGTTGCGTCCCTCCCCCCGCATCGCCTTCGCGGCGAGGATGCGTTGGTAGGCGTCCGCGCTCACATAGACCCAGAGCATGGCCATGCCGATGCCGAGCAGGGGCAGGAGCGGCTTGGTGCGCGCGATCGTGGCCTCGCTGCTCTCCCACCACGCGCGCGCCTTGCCTTCCGCGCGGCGCTTCTCCCGAAGGCGCGTGGACAACCGATCCGCCGAGCGCAGATACACCCACGCGAGGGCCGCGGGGAGCACGGTCACGACCATCACCAAGGGGTCCCGAAAGGGCGCCAGCAGGAAGTCGCTGGCCTCGGCGAGGTCCAGAATGTTGATCCCGAAGTGGCGATAGCCGAGCGCGCTATGGAACATGCCGATCGCCACCAAGGTGAGGTAGCTCAGGGAGAGCCCGGCACCGAGATGGTCGATGAGGAGCTGGAACCGTGACGATGGACGGGGTTCACTCACGCGGCTGCGCGCCTGGGCCTCGGACCGCGCTGAGGATTCTGGTCTGGTGCGCTACGCATGCGTGACAAACGTGGCTCCTGGCGGCTCGTAGGTGCGGATTCGGTGACGAGTCAGGATAAAGCAACGGGGGGGTGGTCGCAACGTTCGATCGCCGCGTTCCGTTTGCGGGGACCTCCACGCGCCGGTGGTGCGCGGAAGCCAGAGGGCGAACGAGAGCGTCATGGCCGAGGTGATTCCGACGCCGCGGATCGACCCTCACGGCGGTGAGCGTGTTAGCCGCCAGCGCGTGCGCCGAGCCTGCCGTCACGTCCGCAAGACCAAAGTCGTCACGGTGCTCCAGCGTAGTCGTATCAGGTCGGAAGTCCATTCGAGAGCGCGAGTTCTTCTGACCGCCACTCGCCTCCCACTCCGACAGCTTCCGGTGCAGGAAGTCCACGGCGTTCACCTTGCCGCGATCGACACCGTACACGATAAGGCTCAGGTAGGGGCGTCCGACTGGTTCGCCGGGCCTCGCGACGACAAGGAAAGCGCTCGTCGCGCGCTGCGCACCGCAGCGCTTGTCGCCCCCCGCATCCGCGCCCGCTTGGAGGCCCGCCATCAGCACGTCTTCCAGCGGCCTCCCCGCAGTGCGCGCTTCCTGGATCGCCGCCATGATGCGATCCAGAACCTCCGGGCCGGGGAGCGTATTGCCCTGCACCAGCGCGTCGATCGCCTTCCGCTCCCCATGATAGTCGGGCGTCTCGCGGCCCGTATACTGAACGATTTCCCCTCGCAGGGTCGCCACGGCGTACTGCCGTATCGAGAGTTGCGGATCGAGGGTCGAATCGCTGATCGCACGCCACACGGAATCCGCCGACACGCCTTGGTCGAGCAGCCTCATCCCGAGTTGAATCGACGGCGTGTTACTGATCCCCTGCGCGATGAGCACGCCCTTTCCGGGCAGCAGGCCCATGATGCCGTACACCATCTCAGTACACGACGCACCGGCTACGCCAATCCGCTGGGTTGCGCGATCGAGCAGCACGATCGACCACGTCGCATACGCGGTCCTCGGCATCAAGGTCGTGGCGAGCATGGCAAAGGGCAGAAGTCGCCGCGCGAATGTAGGCATGACAGTCTCCGGAGAGAGCGGTAGCAGCATACTGGCGAGTGGGTCGCCTGGGGTCTAACGACGGGAGTTCTGCTGCGCGGCCGGAGGACCACGCCTCTAGGATGCTACTGCGCGAATGCTGAGGAGGCCACCACCGGCCGAGTGTCCGAACCGCGTCGGCAGCAACTTGTGTTAGCCAGTGCGGGCTACCAGGGCCAAATCTGACCACTTTCCACTCTCTCGTCTATTTCCTTCAACACGGGAACAGCCCTCGGGTGATTCTGAATCACGAGACGCAATGTCCGAAGTGCTTTATAGGCGTCGAGAAATAGCAGCCGCTGCTCATCGAAAAGCGCTTCGTCATAGCGATCGTCATCGATTGCGTGCGCGGGCTTCTGACGGAGTTTGCGTACTCGCTTGAAGATTCCGATGGCTTCGGTCAGCGGAGCAGGGTCGGAGGTGCGAAAAGCTTTCGCTAGCCACTCTTCGAGCATCGCTAGTGTGCCGCGCTGTTGAACCTCGACCCTGTTGTCGCCGACATCTCTCTCCGTCTTCCGCGGAATCGATCCCGGAAAGAAGGCCGGGTTAAGATTCTCGGAGATGACCTTATCGAGTGCGAGGACAAACTCGTTAAGCGCGGCCGCCGTTGGACGCAGGAGAAAGGATAACTCCGGTGGTAGCTCGCCATCAGCCTTTCGGAACAGCGGAGGCCATCCGATAGCGGCGCACATCGCGTTGATGATGCGCAGTTCCTCGGCGAGAGCGTCACGGAGTGAGATGCCCTGACCCCAGTCACCGAGAATCGCCGACTTGTAGTAGTCCGGGTGCAGTTGAAAGTTGCCTTCGACGGAATGCGTCTTCCAGAGCTGTTGGTGTTCTGGCGTCAGGCGATCGAGATCCGTAAGAAACGCGGACACTGCCCGGCGATGGTCTTTTGTGTAGCAATAGCCAAAGTGCTGAATGTGTACCTTATGTTTCTCTGGGAATCCGGGCGAGTCATAAGCTTCGTCGCGGACACTTAGGGTCGCTTGAATGTCGTTTGTGCTGAGCTGGTACCGCGGATCGCGGCGATAGTGCTCTAAGACCGCCAAGTCAAACGACTCATACTCCAGCTGTCCCGCGCCGAGGGCTAGCCGAAGTGAGTAAGGCCGCCCGGAGTAGTCGCTCGCATCCACGCGCGTGGCCAGCAGTCGCGGTGTCGGATAAAGTACATAACGCGCGTCCGCGTCCGCCTCAAGCTTCTCCGCCTGCTCGGCCACCGGTAGATCCGCGAAAGCGCGAATGTGCGGATTTGGGTGCCGATCTCCGAAATTGACACTCAGCTCGCCGGTTCGAACCAGCGGCAGCAGTACGTCGCGGAGTGCGCTCGGCGTCGCGACTCCTTGGCCGATGAGTACGTGAGCTGGAAGGCCATTGAAGTCACCAGACGACAGATACTGACGCACTACGGCGTCAACTAGCTCTTGAGGTGTCAACGGCTGATGGGTATCTGGATAACGTTTGCTTCTGCTGCGAGCGCTCCCATAAAATGCGGTTGTGGGGCCGCTGCATTCCTTCCATAAAGTGGAGCAGCGGCCCCACAACCGCTACCAACCCCGCGCTTGTCGGCAGCAAGCGTCGTTATGCGGCGCCATTGCTGAGCGCGCGGCGTGAGCGCCCTTGACTCTATACCGTGGTATAGGGTTTATCCTACATCGTATGAAAGTCCCTTTGCGCATCGGGGCCGTCGCTGAGGCGGCGGGCGTGGGCGTGCAGACGCTCCGGTACTACGAGCGGCGCGGCCTGTTGAGCGCTCGCCACCGCACGGCAGGCGGCTACCGTGAATACGCTCCGGACACGGTCCGTCGCGTCGTGTTCATTCGCCGCGCGCAGGCGATGGGATTCACGCTCGATGAGATTCGCGCGCTCCTCGCGCTTCGTGTGCGGGAGCCGCGACGTTGCGAGCCGGTGAAGGAGTCCGCCGAGATCGCGCGCGCGCGCGTCCGCGAGCAGCTCGTCGCGCTGCGACGGATGGACAAGGTGCTCGCACGGCTCATTCGTGCGTGCGACGCGCGAGCGGTCACGGAGGAGTGCCCCATCCTGGCGGCGCTCGAACCTGAGGAGAGGAGTTAGCGATGCAGATCGATTTGGTGTACTTCGAGGGATGCCCGCACGTTGTATCGGCGCGTCAACGCATTGCGGACGCGCTGGGGAGTCTCGGATTGTCTGCTGAATGGAGCGAGTGGGACACAGGCGAGGCCGCGACGCCGACGAATCTACGCGGCTATTCGTCGCCGACCGTACTCGTGAATGGGGTCGATGTCGAGCACAAGGCGGCGACGAGCGGCGCGGGCTGCGCGGTAGGTGGAGGGCCCAGTCTCGAGGTGCTGCGTGCGGCCCTGACTGCGGCGAGCCGATGAAGCCGGGGACACGTGATGGGGCGGGAGTCCTCGGTGCGATCCTCGCGGCGCTGTGCTGCGCGGGAACGCCGTTCATTGTGGGTGGACTGGCCGCACTCGGCCTTGGATTCCTGCGCAAGGACGGCATTCTGTGGCCCGCGATGCTCCTCGCCCTGGCGGTCGCCGTTACAGGCTTCTGGAAGGGCGCGCGGACGCACGGGCGCTGGGGCCCGTTCGTTGTCGGTGGGCTAGGCGCGGTGTCGCTCGCAGCCGGCGTGATTCTCGTGCACGGATTTCCGGCGATGCAGATGATCTACGGGGGTTCCGCTGCGCTCGTCATCGGGGCGGGATGGAACAGTTACGCGCGAAGAAACTGTGCAACCGTGAGCACGCGCGCGTCCGCATAACGCCCCAGCTAAGCTGCGAGCGAGTCAAATAAGAGCGAGCGAAGCGAGCAATCAATAGATCGCTCGTCAGCTTCAGCGTTCGTTAGATAGCCTGATCATCGGAGGCATCCCGAGGATCCGTTGGACGCCACCGGAGCCCGTTCCACGCGGCAATGATTGCGCACAGAATCGCCAGCCCCCCGAGCAGTACGAAGCCAAACATGTATGCCATAGCGATGCTGTTGGCCGTAGATGCGGTCGGATAGCGATCTCCAAGAATCGCGACTAGGAAGCCCATCGCCACCAGGATAATCCCGCCGACCAAGGCGAGAATAGCGGCGCGGAAGTGATCCCAGCGAGTATAGCTACCGCCTTGGCCCGTCGGCCGGATGCCGTACCCGCGCCGCAGCTCTCGCCCCCACCACGAGTTCGGGGCGATAGCTACAGCGGTGATCACCACGACGATGAATGCGTTGCCGAAAAGAACGGGAGACCAAGATCCCACGACAAGTCCTGTGGCTATCTAACGACTGGAGTTCTGCTGCGCGGCCGGAGGACCACGCCCTATGATGCTACTGCGCCAGTGCCGAGGAGGCCACCACAGGCCGAGTGCCCGAACCGCGTCTGCAGCAACTAGTTGTTAGACCTCTGCCGCGCGAGATCACCCGTGTGCGACGACTGCCAGATCGAGCGGCCGATCAGTGCGAATGAAAGACCCATCAGCGCGCGCATCGCGGACGCTACGGCGGGTTGACGGATCAGCTCGAACGCACTCCAGCACACGCTGGCGATGCCAAAGGCGATCATCGTGGCCGCCACGGCGGAGGTGTGACCGCGCGCTCGGCGAACCACGACGTAGACAATGCCGAGAGGGGCCAAAATCGAGATGCCGACGAGGAGCAATTCCATATGGGCTCTCTTTAAAGAAGACCAATCTGCCGCAGCAGGTCTAACGACTGGAGTTCTGCTGCGCGGCCGGAGGACCACGCCCTATGATGCTACTGCGCCAGTGCCGAGGAGGCCACCACAGGCCGAGTGCCCGAACCGCGTCTGCAGCAACTAGTTGTTAGACCTCTGCCGCGCGAGATCACCCGTGTGCGACGACTGCCAGATCGAGCGGCCGATCAGTGCGAATGAAAGACCCATCAGCGCGCGCATCGCGGACGCTACGGCGGGTTGACGGATCAGCTCGAACGCACTCCAGCACACGCTGGCGATGCCAAAGGCGATCATCGTGGCCGCCACGGCGGAGGTGTGACCGCGCGCTCGGCGAACCACGACGTAGACAATGCCGAGAGGGGCCAAAATCGAGATGCCGACGAGGAGCAATTCCATATGGGCTCTCTTTAAAGAAGACCAATCTGCCGCAGCAGGTCTAACGACTGAAGTTCTGCGGCGCGGTCATTGGACCGCGCCCCAATGATGCTACTTCGCGAGTGCCGAGTCGGCCACTACCGGCCGAGTGTCCGAACCGCGTCGGCAGCAATTCGAGTTAGATCGTAGCGGCACAAGGATCGGCCGTGAGATGGGCATCTCTAAGTGCTCGCCACACTTCGTCTTCCCGACGGGATCCGATCACCGTTCCATGCGAGTCATCCCAGGTCAGCTGTAGCGCACCGTCAAATGCGGACGGGTTCAAGCGACTGCCAGGATTGGCAAAGGGATTGTGCAAGGCGTAGAAAAGCGGTTCGGGCGAAAACAGTCCCCGAAGCGACAAGCCAGCGACCGTGCCAAGCAGACGATGTTTGGCATGGCCCACAGCCATGTTCCGGAATGACGGGCCGGCATAGGTGATTCGTGGCGAGGGGGTCATGACCGTGAGTTCCAGTTGATACTCGCCGAACATTGCGGCTGCCAGATTGCCGAGGAGCAAACCGCTGTCTACACGCATGGCGTCGTTACCGACGATCACGACGAGCGTCGCGACCAAGGTGTCAGGAAGCTGTTTGTAGGCGCGAGCCAGAAGATTACGAATGCGGGGTGCGCACGACCGGCGAATTGACTCTCCGAGAGCCATGACCGGTTCGTCAAGGGTCTTGACCTCGACGAAGGCTGTCTGACCCTGTGGTGTGATGAAGAGCCAATCCCCGCGTTTGCCATCGCGTGAGAGGGGTTCGTGAGTCACGTAGCGCCAACCGAACGCATGTTCAAGGATTGCAGCCACCATCAGTTCGGTTGCAATTTGCCAGACAGGGGCGGAGGGGAGCCTGCCGCAAGCGCGGGCCCGTTCGATAGAGATCTCAGCAGTGCGAATACCGGAGAAGCGCTCGCGATAAACATCCCAAAGACCGCGGTGTCTCGCGTAGAGGAGGGCCACCTTCAAAAGGCAAACCTCCCATTCGGCATCGGGATCGGATGTGCAGTACCAGGCGCTGGCGACGCCGGGGTCGGTCGGTCTCTTGAGCGAGTCATACCACTCAAGACCAGCGAACATCTCCACCCGGGGATCTTTCCCAAAGGTCACATGTCACCAGCCGCCAAGCGTGGCCTTTTCTGCGATCTAACGCCGGAGTTCTGCAGCGGCGCCCTACAAAAGTGTGCGCGTAGCGCGCATTCCGCAAAGCGCTCCCTGTAGCAACGTTTCGCTAGAAGGCGCTCGATGGAATGCGCGGCTCACTGAGTGAGCAGTAACGCGGTGATATTTGCAAGGTCAGAGTGAGCGTCCCGCGACCGCGTCTGGCAAAGGGCTTGCTAGAGATGGGTGCTATGCACTCACGACTAGACATCACGCGATGCCGAGTGTGGGCGGTAAGTTCGAAGAGTATGCGCAACGCAGAGACGGCGCCTCCACACGCAGTCTTTCGATTGTGGCCTGCCTATTTGGCGAGACCCAGAAGTATCGAGGCGGTGACCGCGAGGGCGATCCCGGAACTCGCGACAAAGTAGGCCTGCCTCAGCCGCGGTGAATTCTTGAACACGCCGAACGACGTTGCCGCAACGTTCCCGATAGTCAGCATCGGAATTGCAATCTGCCACCAACGTAGCCGACCGCCACTGACAACCGAGGCGACTAGGAATGCGATGCCTACGATCGCGAAGCCAATAGCGATCCAGCCCAGTCGCCGGCTTGGGGGAGGTGAAGCAACGACGTCGGGGTCATTCATGCCGAGACTCGTGAAATCGGTACCCATGAGTGTAAAGCCTTCTAACGACTGGAGTTCTGCTGTAATGCGGCCGCACGATCATTCTCCTGCTGACGATACCTCGGTCGCATTGTCAGCAGCAATCTGCGTCAGGCACTACCCGCTGTGTTCGGTGGATCAAGTTGAGGCCATACCCACACCACCGCGATGCCGAGTGCAAGGCTTACTACGAAACTGAGCGTGCCGGTCGCGCCGACGAGTAGCAGCGCCACGAGGCGCAGTCCATCCATGCTTGCCGCGAGCGCGGCGCCGCGCCGTCGACCCTCCGAGAGCCAAAGCCCTCCCAGCACGAGTAGACCTGACGCGAGTCCGCCAACTGCGAGACTGAGGCCCGACCATAGGGCGACACCGTTTGCGGCGAACACGCCCTCACTGAGCGTGCTGAATACGCCGACTGCTCCAGAGGCGACATGCGCGAAGCCGATCACGACGTGGGGCGACGGACCGCGGCTGTGCTGCAGCGTCCCCGGTATCGCGCGGCGCCTGCGTTCGGATCGACTGGGAGATGGAACGGTCATGATCAAACCGATGCCTCACTAAGTGCCTAACGACTGTAGTGCTGCTGCGCGGCCGGATAACCGCGAGAATTCGCTGCCGTTTCGCCAGATCCTGGACTGGCACCCATTGAGGGAGGCTCAATCGCGTCGGTAGCCTCTCGATGCTAGGACGTCGTTGCCGACGACTCCGCAGACTTAGTCACCGCAGCAGTCTCTCGCACGCCAGCCCGCCTCGCCTCCCACGGAAACCGCACGAACGCCCCATACGCCATCGCATACCCTACGCATCCCAAGAGCAACGCCGCCGGGACCACCTCGTACGCGCCATCAAGCGATGCGCGAATGGAGCCGATGATCGCCCCGAGCACCCACAGTGCACCGGTGGCACCAAAGATGAGCCGTAGCCCACTGAATATGAGATCGTTGATCATCGTCCCCCGGAGTCCTTGGACAGCTGCTCCGCCCGCCGCACCGTATTCCCGAACACCAGGAAGCACACCCCCTGCACCATGAACAGCAGCGGCAACCACCCCGGCCTCGTCACCAACGAATACGCACCCCAACTCACCCCGAAACCACCGACAACGAAGTAGAGCGCAGGGCTGATGCTCCGCGGTCGCCGCGAGAGTTGAATGAGCAACAAGGCCGGCAGCACGAACACGGCTGCGATCATCACGCCATCGAGCATGGAGTTCCTCCCTTTACTCGCCAACGGTGCGCACTTCCCACCCGTCTCGCAACTCGCCGCAGCGCCGATCGCCGATCCCGCGCCGCCAACTCGTTGCCACACCGTCACATGCGGATTCGCGCCACTTCACGCGGCGCCCCGATCCAACGCGCGCGATCAGTGCGAATGCGCCCCCCCCTCCCCCCGCGCGATCGCCAGATGATGCCGGACATGATGGTCCCCCTCCGTCAGGAACCCGATCACCCCGAGCCCACGGATCCGGGCCGCACCCACCGTGTCCGCCGCCGACTTCACCCGCACCGTCAGCCGCACCCCACTCGCGATCGAGTCGGCGCGCACCACATACCGCGGGTCCTCACCCATCATCTTCGAATGGTCCACCACCATCCGCTGGATCGACGCCTTCGTCGCGCCCACCCCCGTCACCTCGGCCTGGAACCCACCCTCGACGGAACGCTGCATCACCTTCGCGCGCATCGTCACCTCGTCCATGTCGAGGAGGTGACGGCGCAGCCCCTCGATGTTCACACGCGTCCAATCGGTCTGCGGGTCGGCGTCGAGGATCCGCACGATCTCCTGGATCGCCGCGAAGGTCGCCTGACCACCCTGCTTGGGCAACATCAGCGCCGAACGCGCCTTCTCGCACTCCTTGATCGCCGCCATGTGCGCCATGTGGTCCATCGTCGCATGGTCGCCGGCGCCGGTGGAGACCTTGCTGCAATCGGTGGCCAACGTCACCTGCTGCGCACCGGCCAAGCCGGCCGAACCGGCCACGAAGAGAAGCAGGAAGAGCGAACGGGTCAGCATGGGAGACTCCAGAGTTGCCGAGTGGGGGGCACGTCCCGAATACTATAATAGAAGATGCCCGACGCACCCCCGGTCCTTCTATATGATGGTGACTGCGCCCTCTGCAGCCGCGCCGTCCGGACCGCCCTCCGCTGGGACCGGCGCCGCACCCTCCAGTTCGCCTCCCTCGAGGGGCCGTCCGCCGCGACACTCCTCAAGGACGCGCCCACCGAGGTCCGGACGGCCGACTCCCTGATCTGGGTCGAGCCCGGATCGCCGGCCACCTATCGCATCCGCTCCGACGCGGCCCTCGCCCTCGCACACTATCTTGGAGGATGGTGCGAGCTCGCCCTCCTGGCGAGACTCGTCCCGCGCGCGTGGCGCGACATGGTGTACAACGCCATAGCGCGACACCGCATCCAATGGTTCGGACCGGCCCGATCGTGCGTGCTCCCCCCGCCACTCGATCGCCAACGCTTTCTCGACCTCCGATGACCTCTCGCCTCACCAGCCGACTCCTCCTCGCCCTCGCCGCCCTCTCCATCACGGTCGGCGCGGCGACCGCCGACGCGCAGGCCAAGAGCAAGAAGGCGCCGCCCAAGAAGCAGACCACCAAGAAACAAGCGCCCGCCAAGAAGCCGACCGGCAAGAAGCCCACCGCCAAGAAGCCGGCGGCCAAGGCACCAGCAAAGGCAGCCGTCACCAAAGCCGGCGCCGCCGTCGACCTCAAACGCGGACTCGTCATCACCAAGTCCACGCGCATCAACCCCAAGAGCTACCGCCTGGTCGCTGCCAGCTCCCTCGACTCGGCGCTCATCGTCGTCAAGGGCGACAACATCACCCTCGACCTCACCGGCGTCACCATCAACGGCGCCGAACCGTACTCCGATCCCGACCGCTTCAGCGGCGTCGCCATCCGAGTGGACGGCGGGAAGAACGTCACGATCAAGGGCGGCACCATCCACGGATTCCGCGTGGGCGTCATCGCGCGCAACACCAAGACGCTCACCATCGCCGACGCCGACATCTCCTACACATGGAAGCCGCGGCTCTACTCGCTCGTCGAACATGAATCGCTCGCCGACTGGCTCTCATTCCATCACAACGAGCAGAAGGAGTGGCTTCGCTTCGGTGCCGCCATCTACCTCGACGGCGTCTCCGGCGGCGAGATCAAGAACGTCACCGCCCAACAGGGAATGAACGGCCTCATGATGGTGAAGTCGGACCACCTCACGGTGCACGACAACACCTTCATGTTCAACTCCGGACTCGGCGTGGGGATGTACCGCGCCACCGACAACAAACTCCTCCACAACCGCCTCGACTACAACGTGCGCGGCTACTCGGAAGGGTTCTACCGTCGCGGGCAGGACTCCGCCGACCTCCTGATGTTCGAGCAGAGCAGCCGCAACATCGTCGCCTACAACTCCGCCACCCACGGCGGCGACGGACTTTTCCTCTGGGCCGGGCAGACCACGATGGACACCGGCGCCGGCGGCGCGAACGACAATCTCTTCTTCGCCAACGATTTCTCCTACGCGCCCACCAACGCCATGGAGCTCACCTTCAGCCGCAACACCATCATCGCCAACCTCGCCAAGGGGAGCGATCACGGGATCTGGGGCGGCTACAGCTACGACACCAAGATCGTCGGCAACTGCTTCGTGCGGAACCGGATCGGGATCGCCATCGAGCACGGACAGGACAACTACATCTCCTCGAATCGCTTCGAGGGCGACCGCACCGCCGTCCGCCTCTGGGCCGACAAGATCGAACCCTCCGACTGGCAGTACCCCAAGAAGCGCGACACCCAGAACCGCAACAACCAGATCAGCGCCAACATCCTGAGCCGCAACAAGGCCGGACTCAACATCGCCAACGCCCGCGGACTGCAGCTCATCAACAACAAGTTCGCCGCCGTCGACACGACCTTCGTCATGAAGGACACACTCGGCGTCCGCAACTTCGGCAACACCCCCATCCAGGCCGTGGAGGACGACGCGGACCCCTGCGCCACGATGGGCGCGCTCCCGCCGGAGTTCGATCGACTCGCGCCGGTGGTCGAAGGGATCGCCCGCACGATCCCCGTCTCGCCGATGAGCCAGAAGCTCCGCAACGCCATCGTCGTGGACGAATGGGGCCCCTACGATTGGCGCTCCCCCAAGCTCTGGCCCGCCGACAGCACGCGCGCCACGCCCCTCCGCCTCGCCGTACTCGGCCCCGAGGGCAAATGGAGCGTCGTCTCGCGCCGCGGGATCGCGGGCATCTCGGCGACCTTCGGGCTCATGGGCGACACCATCACCGTGACGCCGGCCCCCGATGCCATGAGCGACTGGGAGCTGGTGCTCGAGTACAAGGGCGCGGCCACCACCTCGCCGCGTGGTGAGAGCAAGCCCGCCGGCGTGCCGCAACGCTTCTCGTATCGGATGTTCGAGCCCGCCACCGAGTGGAACGTGAAGTTCTACGCCTGGGCCGACAGCACCGACCCCCGCACCAAGGCCGACGCCTTCACCCGCCTGATGAAGGGCACGCCGCTCACCACCGCGCGCGCCTGGCGGCTCGACTACATGTGGTATCGCCCGACCATCGCGCAGCTCCCGCAGTCCAAGTGGGCGCTCGAGGCCACCTCTTCCGTGACGGTGCCGGCCGGCGTGCACACGCTGCGCACCATCAGCGACGATGCCGTGCGCGTCTGGGTGGACGGCGCGCTGGTGATCGACAACTGGGTGCCGCACGAGTCGGCGGTGGACGCCGTGCCGATCGCGGCGGGGAAGCACGACATCCGCGTGCAATACGTGCAGGTGGAAGGATGGACCGAGCTCCGGTTGGAGATCCTCAAGGGCGCACAGCGCGCCTCGGGATCGCCGGGCCCGCACTGATGGAGCGCTCGACCGTGATCACCCGTATCTCTCGCACGTTGTTGCTCGCCGCCGCCTTCAGCGCGGCCACCCTCGGCACGGCCACCCTCGGCGCCACGAGCGCGCACGCTCAGGGCACCGCGCCCGGGATGTTCATCGCCGATACCGTGATGCTCGAGACCCCGACCGGGTTCCTGCGCGGCTCGATCATGATCCCCTTCGCGGTGGGGAAGTTCCCGCTCGTCGTGCTGATCAGCGGCTCCGGCCCGACCGACCGTGACGGCAACTCGCTCGGGCTGCCGGGGAAGAACAACTCCCTCGCGATGCTGGCGCAGGCGCTCGTGGAGCGCGGCATCGCCTCGGTGCGCTACGACAAGCGCGGCGTGGCCGCGAGTGCACGGGCGGCGACGAGCGAGGACGACCTCCGCTTCGAGATGTACGCCGACGATGCCGCCGCGTGGGTGAAGAAGTTCCGCAGCGACAAGCGCTTCAGCACGATCATCGTGGCCGGGCACAGCGAGGGGGCGATGCTCGGGATCCTCGCCGCGCAGCGCGCCGAGGCTGACGGGTATGTGTCGATCGCCGGGATCGCGCGTCCCGCGGATGCCGTGCTGCACGATCAGCTGGCGGCCGGGCTTCCCAAGCCGATGCTCGACGAAGCCGACAAGGTGCTCGCCGCGCTGGCCGCCGGTCGTACGGTGCCGGCGCCCAAGGAGATGCCGCTCTCGCAGCTCTTCCGGAAGAGCGTGCAGCCCTACATGGTGAGCTGGTTCAAGTGGGATCCGGCCGCCGAGTTGGCCAAGCTGAAGGTGCCGGTGCTGATCGTTCAGGGAACGTCCGACATCCAAGTGTCGGTCCAGGAGGCAGATTCCCTGAAGCGGGTCTCACCGCAGGCGACGATCGTGAAGGTCGCGGGGATGAACCACGTATTGAAGAAAGTGACCGGGGATCAGGGCGCGCAGCTGAGCAGCTACAGCGACCCGACGCTGCCGGTGGTGCCGGAGCTGGTGTCGGCGATCGAGACGTTCGTGAAGGGGATCAAGGTGCCGGACCGCGCTCCCTAACGGCGCGCGGTCGCCGAGTGTCTGCAGGATGCGATGCGGTGCCTGCGACAAGACCATCTGACGAGGAGAACGTATGAGTCTGCGCGTGACGTTGCGGGACCGGATGATGGTCGTGTGGGCCGGCGAGCCGTGGCATGGGCTCTCGAGCAAGGCGCTGTTGTCGGATGTGACCGCGGCGGAAGCCGCGGCGCGGGTGGTTCCGGGGGTGCAGACCATCTGGGAGACCACGCTGCACATCCTGGCCTGGACGGAGGAGGTCACGGCGCGACTCGGCGGCACCGGCGGCGGGATCCCGGCTCGGGGTGATTGGCCGGCGGTGACCGATGCCTCGGAGGCCGGTTGGGCGGCGACGCTCGAGGCGCTCCGGACGGCCCGGTATGCGTTGTTGGCGGCTTTGGAGAAGGCCCACGAGGAGGATCTGTTCCTCCAGGTGCCGAAGGCGGCGAACAGCTCCGGCCACGCCATGACGAGGGCGCAAACCGTTGCAGGGCTTATCGATCACGACCTGTACCACCTGGGGCAGGTGGCACTGTTGAAGAAGGCACAGCGGACGAAGTAACCGGTATTATCGGTTTGAAAGGTTATCAGGGTAAAAGGGGGCGCCGACATCGATCGGCGTCCCCTTTTTCCTGTGCCGCAGCGGCCGATACGCCCCCCATGACCACCCGGAAACCCACGATCTGGACGGAGCGGGGACGGCTCCCCAGGGAGAGTTACAATTTCTTGAGCATCGGCAGCTGCAACCTTATAATTACACGTATCGGGCTTCTTGGGGGTGGGTTCTCACGATTCCCGGGTCGGCGACGATGATTGCCACATGCACCGATCATACCGCAAGAATGTGACGGATTGCCTTGCGCGGTTATCCCGGCGAGGCTAGCTTTGTCTGTGTAGGAACTGTACGCTGTATAATAATCGATACCAAATCGCGGGCCGCGTCGTCATTTCACCTGAAGTGACTGCGCGTCCGTTTCGTCTCACTCTCATTCGAGAGACACTGCTGTGCTTCGTTCTCGCCTGATCAAGCCGTTCCTCCTTATCGCCTTCATCGCTGCGTGCGGCAAGCTTGCCGACGTGACGGGACCGCGAGGTACTGCGACGAAGCTGCGCGCGATGCGCGCGACGTCGTCGGTGGTGGATCCTGCATCGACGCCTGCTGGTCTGCGTGCGTGCTGGGGCGCCGAGGGTAACGCGGTCGACTCCGTGACGGCGCACGTCGGTGCGGTCTCCGGTGGTGTGTCGTACGGCCCCGGTCGCTATGGTCAGGCGTTCTGGTTCCAGGACATCGACGCGGACGTCGCCATCGCCAACGATTCGATCCTGAATGTCGGCAGTGGCGTCGGCATGACGATGGTCGCGTGGGTGAAGACGCTCGGACCGGAGTTCGGCGGCGTGCCGGGCAGCGGCCCGATCCTCGAGTACGAGGGCGGCGCGCACCTGTGGAGCCACATCCAGTATCTCGATCCGGCCACCGCGCTCTTCGCGAATCTGATCGACTCCTCGACCTTCCAGTGGAAGATCGCGCAGGTCGGCGGCTATGTGCCGCAGAATGAGTGGTCGCTCGTCGCCGTCACGTACGACAAGGCGACGGGGCAGGAAGTCCTGTACTCCAACGGTGTCGAGATCGCCCGCGAGAACCAGGGCGCCTTCACGCCGCGCACGATCAACGCGCTGCACATCGGTGCGCGTGTCAGCTCCGACGTCCTCGGCCCGGGCAAGTACGCCTTCAACGGCCTCATCGACGATGCCGCGATCTATGATCGTGCGCTGACCGCCGACGAGATCGCGGGGCTGTACCTCTCGCCGGATTCGAAGTGCAAGCCGCAGCCGGTGGCGCTGCAGGTGTCGCAGCAGCCGGCGGGTGTCGAGTCGGGTGTCCCGATGGCGACCCAGCCCAAGGTGCAGCTGCGCGACCTGTGGAACAACGTCGCGGCCTCGGCCGTGAACCCGGTGACCGTCTCGCTGATCGCCGGCAACGGCGTGCTCTCGGGCACGACCACGGTGAACGCGGTGAACGGCGTCGCGTCGTTCGACGACCTCACGATCACCGGCACCGGCACGGTCACGCTGCGCTTCACCTCGCCGGGGATGACGCCGGCGACGGCGGGCCCGACGGTGAACCAGGTCGTGCGCCAGATCATCGTCACGCGTCAGGCGGGCGGTGGTGTGAGCGGCTTCCCCTTCTCGACCCAGCCGATCGCCGAGTTGCGTGACGCGGGCGGGTTGCTCGTCGCGACGGCGACCACGCCGGTGACGGCGACGCTGACCTCGGGCACGGGCTCGCTGCTCGGCGCCACGACGGTCAATGCGGTCGGCGGCATCGCGACCTTCACGAACCTGCAGGTCAACGGCACGGGTTCCAAGACGATCTCCTTCAGCGCCACCGGCGTCGTCCCGGCCAACAACGGTTCCACCACGATCAATGTCATCCCGGGTCCGGACGCCGCGCTCGCCGTCATGGCGCAGCCGCTGACGGCGGAGTCGGGTGTTCCGTTCAGCACGCAGCCGGTGATCGAGGTGCGCGACGCCACGGGCGCGCGCACGCAGTCGACGATCGCCATCACCGCCGAGATCGCGTCGGGCCCGGGCACGTTGTCGGGACGCACGACGGTCAATGCGGTGAACGGTCAGGCGAGCTTCACCGATCTCACCATCGCCGGTGCCAGCGCAGGCACGACGCTCCGCTTCTCGGCGCTGAGCCTCCCGCCGGTCGTCTCGACCGGCTTCCCGGTGGTGCAGGTGGTGCGCATCCTCGCGGTGGTCGCGAATCCGAGCGCCACGGTGGTGAGCGGCTTCCCGCTCTCGCAGCAGCCGGTGATCGAACTGCGCGACGCGGCGGGCATCCGCATGACGTCGGCGACGAACCCGGTGACGGCCGCGATCAACTCGGGCCCGGGCACGCTGTCGGGCACGACGACGATGACGCCGGTCAACGGCCTCGTCACCTTCACCGACCTCACGCTGTCGGGTGCGGGGTCGTCGACGCTCCAGTTCACGACGCCGGGTGCCAACACCCTCGTCTCGAGCTCGATCGCGGTGACGGTCGCGCCGGCCACGCAGCTCGGCATCACGCAGCAGCCGACCGCGGTCGAAGCAGGCGGGTTCTTCTCGCCGGTGATCACGGTCGAAGTGCGCGACGCGCTCGGCGGTCGTGTGGCCGGTGCGGCCAACCCGGTGACGGTGACCATCGCCTCGGGCACGGGCACGCTGCTCGGCACGACGACGGTGAACGCGGTCAGCGGCACGGCGACCTTCACGGATCTCAAGGTCTCGGGCAGCGGCGCGCACACGTTGAGCTTCAGCGCGGCCGGTCTGACGGGCGCGACGTCCAGCAGCTTCACGGTCACGCCGGTCGTGCGCCAGCTCGTGGTGACGACGCCGCCGTCGGGTGCGATCAGCGGGTTCCCGCTGACGACGCAGCCGGTGGTGGAACTGCGCGACCTGGCGGGAAACAAGGTCCTCGGCGCGACCAACGCGGTCGCCGTCGCGGTGACCGGCGGTTCGGCGGTGCTCTCGGGGACGACGACGGTGAACGCCGTGAACGGCGTGGCCACCTTCTCGAACCTGCAGCTCACCGGGCTCGGCAGCACGACGCTGAGCTTCACGGTGACGGGCGCGACGACGGCCAACTCGATCTTCAATGTGACGGCGGCACCGGCGGTGTCGCTCGGCATGGTCAACCAGCCCTCGGCGGTCGAGAGCGGCGGCAACTTCGCCTCGCCGATCACGGTCGAGGTGCGTGATGCGCTCGGCGGTCGTGTGGCCGGTGCGTCGACGTCGGTGACGGCGACGATCACCAGCGGCAGCGGGACGCTGCTCGGTGCGACGACGGTCTCGGCGGTCAACGGTCTCGCGACCTTCAGCAGCCTCAAGGTCGGCGGGTCGGGGAGCTACGTGCTCACCTTCAGCTCGAGCGGGCTGACGGCGGCGGTCTCAAGCGCCTTCAATGTGACGCAGGTCGTCCGCAGCATGGCGCTGGTGCAGGCGCCGGCGGCGGCGGCGAGCGGACTCGTGCTCGGTCAGCAGCCGGCCTTCCAGTTCCGCGACAGCGCGAACATCGTGGTGGCCGGTGCGACCAACCCGGTGACGGTGGCGGTCACGGCCGGCATCGCGGTGTTGAGCGGCGGGTCGACGACGATCAATGCGGTGAACGGGGCGGCGCAGTTCAGCGGCCTCATCCTCACCGGCGTCGGCAGCAGCACGCTGACCTTCACGTCGGGGAGCCTGACGCCGGTCACGTCGGTCGTGAACGTCACGGCGATCGCGGCGACGCAGCTCGGCATCCAGACGGAGCCGGTGGTGGTCGAGAGCGGTGCGCTGCTCGGCACGCAGCCGGTGATCGCGGTCAAGGACATCCTGGGCGGTGTGGTGACGGGCGCTTCGCCGCTCGTCACGGCGTCGATCGCGTCGGGGACGGCCACGCTGACCGGCACGACGTCGGTGACGGCGGTCAACGGCATCGCGACCTTCACCGACCTCAAGGTGTCGGGGACGGGCCCGGTGACGCTGCGCTTCTCGTCGCCGGCGCTCACGAGCGCCACGTCGCAGAGCCAGAATGTGGTGCAGATCGTCCGCGCCATGCAGATCGCGCTCGCCGCGTCGGGTGCGGTGAACGGCGTGAACTTCGTGACGCAGCCGTCGATCCGCTTCGTGGACGCCGGCGGGACGCTGGTCGCTGACGCGACCAACCCGGTCGACGTCTTCGTGACCGCGGGTTCGGCGACGCTCTCGGGCAATCAGACGGCGGTGGCGGTCGGCGGCATCGCGACCTTCACGAACCTGCGTCTGACCGGCACCCCGGGCTTCGTCACGCTCGAGTACCGGAACCTCGGTCGTCCGAACATCCAGCAGAACATCATCCTCCAGGCCGCCACGGCGACGCAGCTCGCGTTGACGACGGCGCCGGCCGGATTCGAGAGCGGCGTGAACTTCACCACCCAGCCGGTGGTGCAGGTGCGCGACGCGAACGGCAACACCGTGGCCTCGAACGTCGCGGTGACCGCGGCGATCACGTCGGGGAACGGCACGTTGGGCGGCACGACGACGGTCAATGCGACCAACGGCGTGGCGACCTTCACGAACCTCAAGATCACCGGCAGCGGTGCGCAGACGATCACCTTCACCTCGGCCGGGCTGACGAGCGCCCAGTCGGCGTCGCTGATCGTGAACCAGGTGGCGCGCACGGTCTCGATCACGACGGCGCCGAGCGGTGCGGTGAGCGGATTCGCGCTCACGTCGCAGCCGGTGGTGGCGATCGTCGACGCCGGCGGGCTCGTGGTGCCGGGCGCGACCGGGCTGGTGACGGCGACGGTGGCCAGCGGCACGGGCACGCTCGTCGGCACGGCGACGGCGAACGTCGTCAACGGTGTCGCGACCTTCACGAACCTCGGGCTGAACGGCAGCGGGTCGGTCACGCTGAACTTCGCCTTCCCGGGCACGACCTCGGCGACCTCGTCGAGCATCGCCATCACGCCGGCTCCGGCGTCGCAGGTGGTGCTGACGACGCAGCCGTCGGCGGTCGAGTCGGGGGTGCGCTTCGCCCCGGTGATCGTCGCGGAAGTGCGCGACGCCAACGGGCAGCGCGTCGCGACGGCCACGAACGCGGTGACCGTCACGGTCGCCTCGGGCACGGGCACGCTGAACGGCTCGACGACGGTGCAGGCGTTCAACGGCATCGCGACCTTCACGGATCTCGAAGTCGCCGGTTGGGGCGCCCACACGCTGGCCTTCAGCGCGGTCGGGTTGAGCCAGGCGGTCTCGAACAGCTTCAACGTCACGCAGGTCGTGCGCAACGCGGCGGTCACGCTGCAGCCGTCGGGGAGTGAGTCGGGGGTGCCGCTCGCGGTGCAGCCGATGGTCGAACTCCGCGACTCGGCGGGTCTCCGCGTGGTCGACGCGTCGCAGCCGGTGACGGCGTCGGTCGCGTCGGGCACCGCGGCGCTCAGCGGCACGGTGACGGTCAACGCGGTGCAGGGCACCGCGACCTTCAGCAATCTCACGCTGTCGGGGAGTGGCGCGACGACGTTGGCCTTCGCGTCGAGCGGTGTGAACCCCGCTCCGATCTCGAACAGCTTCAACGTCACGCAGATCCCGCATGCGCTCTCGGTCGCCACGGCGCCCGCGGGTGCGGTGAGCGGGCTGAGCTTCTCGACGCAGCCTTCGATCAATGTCCTCGACGGCGCCGGACTGGTGGTGGCGGGTGGCACCACGCTGGTGAACGTCGCGGTGCAGAGCGGCCCGGGGATCCTGGGCGGCACGACGAGTGTGAACGCCGTCAACGGCGTGGTGAGCTTCACGAACCTCCGTCTCACGGGTGTGGGGACGACGACGCTGGTCTTCAGCGGTCCGTCGCTCACGACGACGACGGCGACGATCACGGTGATCGCGCCGCCGGCCGCCGGCCTCGGACTCGTGACGCAGCCGGGTGGTGCGGAGAGCGGCGTGAACCTGACGTCGCAGCCGACGGTCGAGATCCGCGATGCCTTCGGCGCGCGCATCACGACGGCGACCAATGCGGTGACGGTGGCCGTGGCCTCGGGGAGCGCGACGCTCAGCGGGACCACGACGGTGAACGCGGTCAACGGTCTGGCGACCTTCAGCGATCTGAAGCTGAGCGGGTCGTCGGCGGTGACGCTGAGCTTCACGGCGGTCGGGCTGAGCCCGGCGACGTCGAACCTCTTCACGGTGGCGCAGCAGGTGCGCAGCGTGGCGCTGATCCAGCAGCCATCGCAGGCGTACACGGGGCAGGCCTTCCTCTCGCAGCCGATCGTCGAGCTGCGTGACGCGGCCGGCCTGCGCGCGAGCTTCTACAACGGTCAGATGACGGCGACGCTGGCCAGCGGCAACGGCAACCTCATCGGGAGCCAGCTGGAGACGGCGGTGAACGGTGTGGTGACGTACTCGAGCCTCGGCATCAACGGACTCGGGGCGTTCACGGTCAACTTCAAGGTGGGCAACCCGCTCGCGACGAACACGCCGAACGTGAACTCGGTGTCGTTCAACGTCACGGTGCCGCCGCCGACGCAGCTGAACGTGGTGACGCAGCCGGCGGGCGCCGAGAGCGGCGTGCCGTTCACGACGCAGCCGGTGATCGAGATCGCGGACCAGTTCAACACCCGCGTGACGACCGGCACGACCAATGTGACGGCGGTGATCGCGTCGGGCCCGGGCACGCTCTCCGGCACGACGACGGTGGCCTCGAACAACGGTCTCGCGACCTTCACGAACCTCAAGATCGCCGGCGCCAGCGCGGGGACGGTGATCCGCTTCACGGCGCCGAGTCTGGCGGACGAGCTGTCGAACCCGATCGCCGTCACGCAGGTGGTGCGGTCGATGGCGCTGACGGCTTCGCCGACCAGCACCGCGAGCGGCACGCTCCTGGCGCCGCAGCCTTCCATTGAACTGCGCGACGCGGCGGGCCTGATCGTCACGACGGCGAACGCGCCGGTGACGGTGTCGGTCTCGGGCGGCAACACGCTCGCGGGCACGACGACGACGAGTGCGCTGAACGGTGTGAACGTCTGGTACGACCTCGCGATCACCGGTTCGGGGAACGCGACGCTGACCTTCACCTACGGCGGGTCGCCGAGCATCTCGTCGATCAGCAGCGCGCCGATCGCGATCGGTGCCGGTGCGCCGGCGGTGCTGGCGGTGAACGCGCAGCCGACGACGGTCGAGAGCGGCGCCACGATGACGTCCCCCTTCGTGATCGAAGTGAAGGACGCCTCGGGGAACCGCAACACCTCGACGAGCGTCCCGGTGTCGGTCTCGGTGTTCTCGGGCACGGGCACGCTGCTCGGCACGACGACGGTCAACTCGGTGAACGGGCTGGCGACGTTCACGGATCTCAAGGTGGGTTCGGCCGGCACGCCGGTGGTGCTCCAGTTCACGTCGGGCGCGCTCAGCCCGGTGAACTCGTCGAGCGTCGCGGTGACGCAGGTGCTGCGTCAGATGGCGATCACGACGGCGCCTTCGGGCGGCGCGAGCGGTGCGGCCTTCGGGACGCAGCCGGTGGTCGAGCTGCGTGACGCGGCGGGCATCAAGCTGGCGAGCGGTTCGGCGAGCGTCACGGCGTCGATCGCGAGCGGCACCGGCACGCTGGGCGGCACCGCGACGGTGACGTCGGTGAACGGTGTGGCGACCTACACGAACCTCAGCGTCACCGGCTCGGGCAGCTACACGGTGAAGTTCACCTCGGGCGCCGTCTCGGTGACCTCGGGGAGCTTCGCGGTGACGAGCACCGCGCCGACCAAGCTGGCGGTGATCACGCAGCCGACGGCGACGGAGAGCGGCGTGCCGTTCTCGACGCCGATCACGGTCGAAGTGCGTGACGCGCAGAACGCGCGCGTCGCCAACAACACCTCGCCGGTGACGGTGAGCTTCTTCAGCGGCACCGGCGTCCTGCTCGGCTCGACGACGGTCACCGCGGTCAACGGGACGGCGACCTTCTCCGGCCTCGCGGTCGGGTCGGCGAGCGGCACGGTGACGCTGGCCTTCTCGTCGGCCGGGCTGACGGGGGCGAACTCGAATGCCTTCGCGGTCACGCAGGTGCTGCGCCAGGTGGCGCTCACCACGCAGCCGTCGGGTGGCACGAGCGGCGCGGCCTTCACCACGCAGCCGGTGGTGGAGTTCCGTGACGCGGCGGGGATCAAGATCGCGTCGGCGACTGGCACGGTGACGGCGAGCATCAGCTCGGGCACCGGCACGTTGGTCGGCAGTGGCACGGCGACGGCGACGGCGGGTGTGGCGACGTTCAGCGGGCTCGGCATCACGGGCACGGGGAGCTATGCGCTGACCTTCACGTCGGGCGCCTTCAGCGTGACGTCCAACAGCATCACCGTGAACTCGGCCGGCGCCACGCAGCTCGGGATCACGCAGCAGCCGACGACGATCGAGAGCGGCGCCGCGATGACGACCCCGCTCAAGGTCACGATCAAGGACGCCACGGGCGCGACGGTCACCACGTCGAGCGCGCCGGTGACGGTGAGCTTCAATACGGGCACCGGGACGCTCGGTGGCACGACGACGGTCAATGCGGTCAACGGTGTCGCGACCTTCACCAACCTGACGGTCGGGTCGGCGAGCGGCACGGTGAAGCTGCAGGTCTCGTCGGGCACGCTGGCTGGCGCGACGACGGGCAACATCGCCGTGAACCAGGTGGTGCGCTCGCTGATCCTCGTGTCGACGCCGGTGACGGCGACGACGGGGACGCCGATGTCGCCGCAGCCGGTGGTCGAGATGCGTGACGCGGCCGGGCTGCGCGTCGCGAACGGCGCGGGCACCGTGACGGCGACGGTCGCGAGCGGACTCGGCACGCTGGGTGGCACGACCAGCGTGACGGCGGCGGCGGGGCAGGCGACCTTCACCAACCTGAGCATCACCGGCACGGGGATGTTCACCCTGTCGTTCAACTACACGAACCTCAGCGTGATGACGAGCGTGGTCTCCGGTTCCATCACGGTGATCGGCAACCCGTCGCGCCTGGTGATGATCGGTGGTCCGACGACGATCGAGAGCGGCGCCACGATGACGACGCCCTTCTCCATCGAAGTGCGTGACGCCAACGGCAACCGCGTGACGAACGCGACCACGGCGGTCACGGTCGGCTTCTACTCGAGCACGGGTGTCCTGCTCGGCACCACGACGGTGAATGCGGTGGGTGGTGTGGCGACCTTCTCGGGGCTGCAGGTCGGCTCGACGAGCGGCTCGGTGCGCCTCCAGTTCACCTCGGGGACGCTGACCTCGGCGATCACCGGTGCCATCGGCGTGACGCAGGTGGTCCGCCAGATGGCAGTGGTGACGCAGCCGGCGAACGCGCAGGCCGGGAAGGTGTTCGGCACGCAGCCGGTGATCGAGCTCCGCGACGCGGCCGGCCTCAAGGTCGGCAACGCGACGACCGCCGTGACGGCGGCGCTCGCGAGCGGTGCGGGCACGCTCAGCGGGTCGCTCACGGTGAGCGGATCGGCCGGCACCGCGCGCTTCACGAACCTCGCGATCTCGGCGATGGGCGCGGCGACGCTGCGCTTCAGCGCCGCGGGGCTGCCGTCGGTCACGAGCAACTCGTTCACCGTCGGCTCGGCGCTCACCTTCTACGGCTTCTACGAGCCGATCGAGATGGGCCGCACGAACGTGGTGCAGGCCGGCCGCGTGATCCCGCTCAAGTTCTCGGTCAAGGGTGTCCCGGCCGGGACGGACGTGATCCTCAGCGTCACCTCAGCGCAGGAAGCCTGCGCCGCGCCGACGCGCGACGACCACGGCTGGCGCGGCAATGGCCGCGACTGGAACGACGGCAAGAAGTCGTGGCGTGCCGACGAGGATCGCGATGATCGCGATGGTCGCGGTCACTACGACAACCGCGCCGGCCAGTACCACTACAACTGGCAGACGCAGGCGTCGTGGGCCGGTACCTGCCGCGTCTTCACCATGACGCTGATCGACGGCTCGACGCACGAAGTCCACTTCCGCTTCAAGAAGGGCGAACGTGACGACGATGACGACGACTGCAAGAAGTGGTGGGGCAACGACTGGAAGGGTCGCTACGGCAACATCATGAAGGATTGGGCCAAGAGCTGGGGCCGTGACCGCGACAACGATTGGGGCCGCGGCTGGGATCGCTAGTCCGACCTGATCCATGACAGACGAGCGGGGCACTCCGAGAGGAGTGCCCCGCTTCGTTTCGTGCCCTCGCCAGGGGCCCTGGCGGCCCCGCTACGGGGCTTCGATCACTCGGTGCGCCGTCTGTGCCAAGAGGGCCACCGCGTCGCCCAGGCGGGCGAAGCGGGCGTCCGTGGTGAGCCCCAGCTTGTACCGCGCATAGATCTGCTGCGCGATCACCGCGATCTTGAACAGCCCGAAGGCATGATAGAAGCGCGGATCCGCCCAGGAGCGCCCGCTGAGCTCGAGGTAGCGTGCCCAGAGCTCGCAGCGGGTGAAGTTCCCCGGGAGAGCGGTGACGCCGAGTCCGAGCGATCGGAAGGCGGGATGATCGCCGCTCTCGACCCAATAGCCCATCGAGGTGCCGAGGTCGAGCAACGGGTCTCCGAGGGTGGCCATCTCCCAGTCGAGGACGCCGACGATGCGGCTGATGTCCGTGGGGTCCAGCACGAGGTTGTCATACTTGTAGTCGTTGTGGACCAGCACACTTCCCGCGTCCGCCGGCTGGTGCGCGGTGAGCCACGCCACCACCTCGTCCATCGCGGGGACCTCGTCGGTGCGTGAACGCTCCCAACGCTGCGTCCACCCGCCGATCTGCCGAGCCACGTAGCCGATCGGCTTGCCGAGGGCGGCGATCGCCGGATCGTCGGGTCCGATGGCGTGGATGTCCACGAGGGTGCGCACGAACGACTCGCTGAGCGCGCGCATCTGCTCCGCGGCGGGCGGGGTGGGAGGGACGGTCCGCAGGATGAGTCCCCGAACCCGCTGCATCACGTAGAAGGGGGAGCCGAGCACCGTGGCGTCCTCGCCGAGGGCGATCGGACGTGGCACGGCGACGCCACGGGCGGTGAGCACGGAGAGGATCCGGAACTCCCGCGCCATGTCGTGCGCCGGGCCCTTGCTCACGCCGCGTGGCGGGCGGCGCAGGACGAACTCGCCGGCCGACGCGACGAGCAGATAGGTGAGATTCGAGAATCCCCCCGGGAACTGCTCGATCCGCTCGACGCGGCCTACTTCCGGGGCCGCCTCAGTGAGCCAGCGGTTCAGCGGCTCGAGCGGGATCTCCTCTCCCGCGCGGACGTCACGCGTCTCGCGAGCGTCGGTGCGATCGCTCACGACCGCTTGAGTCCGAAGTCCTTGAGGATCCGGCGGGCGACGGAGCTCTTGTGCACTTCGTCGGGACCGTCGTAGATGCGGGCGCCGCGCTCGTGGCGGTACCAGTACGCCAGTGGCGTATCGTCGGTCATGCCGAGGGCGCCATGCACCTGGATGGCGCGGTCGAGCACCTTCAGCAGCACGCCGGCCACGTGGAACTTGATGATCGACACACGATCACGCGCGGCGTGGGCGCCGTTGGTCTCCATCTGCGCGGCGGTGTCGAGCACGAGCAGCTTGGCGGCGTCGATGTCCGCCCGCGACTCGGCGATCCAGTGCTGCACCGCCTGCTGCATGCCGAGCGGCTCGCCGGGGTTGAGCTCGCGCTTCACGGCGTAGGCGCACATCAGGCGGAAAGAACGCTCACAGATGCCCAGCCAGCGCATGCAGTGATGGATGCGCCCCGGGCCGAGTCGCTCCTGCGCGAGGGCGAATCCCTCGCCTTCGGCGCCGATGCGGTTGGTGACGGGGACGCGCACGTTCGTGAAGCGCAGTTCGCCGTGGCTCGCGTAGTCGGTGCCGGGGTCGCCCATCACCGAGATGTTGCGGACGAGCTCGATCCCCGGCGTGTCCATCGCCGCGATGATCTGACTGGCGCGCTTGTGCGGATGCGCGGCCGGATCGGTGACCGCCATGATGATCGTGAAGGCGGCCCCATCGGCGCTGGAGGTGAACCACTTGTGACCGTTGATCACGTAGTGGTCACCGTCGCGGACGGCGGTGGTCCCCATGTGGATGGGGTTCGAGCCCGCGAACTCGGGTTCGGTCATCGCGAAGCAGCTGCGGATCTCGCCGTTCACGAGAGGAGCGAGCCAACGCGCCTGCTGTTCGGCGGAGCCGTGCGAGTGCAGGAGCTCGGTGTTGCCGATGTCCGGCGCCTGGCAGTTGAACAGATAGTGCCCGATCGGCGACTCGCCGAGCAGCGCCGACACGTGCGCGAATTCGGTGAGTGACAGCGCGCGGCCACCGAGTTCCTTGGGGAGGTGCGGGGCCCAGAGTCCACGGGCCTTCACCTCGGTGCGGAGCAGCTCGAGCTTGGGCTTGAGCTGCACGAACGGGGTGTTGAGGAACTCCCGTTCCACAGGGTGCACGCGCTCGTCGAAGAACGCGCGGATGTCGCGGAGCAGTGCGGTCAGGTCACTCATTTGCCGGCCTTCTTCCCTTGCGCGGTGAGCGCGTCCCACTGTTCGGGGGTGAGCACGTCCATCCAGGAGAACTGTCCTGAACCCTTGAGCCACTCACCACCGTCGATCGAGATGCACTCGCCATTGATGTACTGCGAGCCGTCGGCCACGAGGAAGGCGCAGAGGTTGGCGAGCTCCTCCTTCTCTCCCACGCGCCGCAGCGGGATCCGGTCGATGGCGTGCTGCGCGAGCGCCGGGTCGGGGAGGAGTCGCTCCCAGGCGCCCGGCGTGGGGAAGGGACCCGGGGCCACGGCGTTCATGGTGATCCCGTAGCGCGCCCACTCCACCGCGAGTGAGCGGGTCATGGCCAACACCCCGGCCTTCCCGGCCGCACTCGGCACCACGAAGGCGCTCCCGCTCTCGGCGTAGGTCGCAACCACCGAGAGCACGCGTCCCGGATGCTTGGCCGCGATCCACTTCTTGCCGAGCGAAAGGGTGCAGTAGAAGGTGCCGTGCAACACGATGTTCAATACGGCGTCCACCGCGCGATGCGACAGCCGCTCGGTGGGGGCGGAGAAGTTGCCGGCGGCGTTGTTCACCAGCACGTCGATCCCGCCGAAGTGCTCCCACACGCGGTCGATCATCGCGTCCACTGCCTCGGGGTCGCGGATGTCGCACGGAGTGTGGAACACCTCACCGCCGTGCTGTGCCATCATCTCGGTGGCGGCCGCCGCGAGAACCTCCTCGCGGCGGCTCGTGATCGCGACCTTCGCCCCCAGTTGGAGGAACTTCTCCCCCATGGCGCGCCCGAGTCCGGTGCCGCCCCCGGTGATGAGGATGACTTTGCCCTTGAGCAGATCGGCGGCGAACACCTACTTGGCTCCCGCGGCCTTGGCCTTGTCGACGATCGCCTTCACTTCGCGCAGGAGCTGCGGGCCGTTGTAGGGGATGCCGTCCTTGATCACCCACTCGGAGCCCTTGGTGCGGATCTCCTTGCCGTCCTTCAATCCTGAGGTGCCGCCGGCGTAGAGGACCTTGATGTCCTCGAGCGGGTTGCCGTCCACGACGATCAGGTCGGCGAGCCAGCCGGCGCGCACGCGGCCGAGCTTGTCCTCGGCGCCGAGGATCTTGGCGTTGTTGCCGGTGCAGTGCTGGATGATCTTGGTCGGGTGGAATCCCGCTTCGGCGTGGAGTTCCATCTCGCGGATGAGGCCGTAGCCGTACATCTGATAGATGAAGCCGGCGTCATCGCCGCAACCGATCACGCCGCCCTTGCGCTCGAAGTCGCGGAGCGCCGACATCCAGATGCGATAGTTCTCCTTCCAGTACACCTCGTCGGTGGAGGACCAGCCGAGGAAGTAGGAGCCGTGATTGGAGGGATCGGGCTTGAAGTACCAGGCGAGGGAGGGGTGCAGGTAGTCCGCGAACCAGGGCTGGTTCTGGGCGCGCTGCAGATCGCGGCTCGCCTCGTAGATGTCCATCGTGGGGACCCAGTGGACGTTCTTCTTCACCATCATGGTGAGGACCGAGTCGAGCAGCTTGGGGTCGGCCTCGCGCCAGAGACGGCCGGCCCAGCGGAAGCGGTCGGTCTCGTCGGCGTAGTTGTAGTCGCTGGGGAAGTGCTGACGCTTGTCGATGATGGCGGCGTCGGGGATCCCGTACCAGTGTTCGATGGAGCGGGTGCCGAGTTCGATGTCGTCCCAGGCGTTGGTCTCTTCGACGCCCACGTGGTGCGCGATCGGGAGTCCGAGCTTGTGCGCTTCGTCCTCGAGGGCGACCATCAGGTCGCGCTCGATGCCGGTGGTCTTGATGCCGTCGACGCCGATCTTCTTGAGGTACTGCACGCGGGCGCGGACATCGGACGGGGTCTTGGCGCGACCGCCGAGCATCGGGTAGGCGTAGATGCGCGGGGCGATGATCTCGCCCTTGGCGGAGCGCTCGCGGATGTTGACGATCCCGGTGTCGCTCTCGGAGCCGACTTCGCGCACGGTGGTGATGCCGTTGGCCAGCCACAGCTTGAGGTTGTATTCGTAGCCGTCGAGCGAGTGCCCGCTCCGCTGGCTCTGCAGATGCGCGTGCGCGTTGATGAGCCCCGGGAGGACGAACTTCCCGGTGGCGTCGATGTTCACATCGCCGGCGGGGCGGCGAGCGGTGCCGCGTCCGGCGGCGACGGCGTCGAGGGCGACGATGTCGGCGATGGTGTTCCCTTCGATCACGATGTCCACCGGGCCGCGGGCGGGGGTGCCGTTGCCGTCGACGATGGTGGCGTTGCGGATCACCAGGCGCGTGGGGCGCTTGCCGTGGGTGGCGTTGGTGGGGAACTGTTGCGCGGCGGCGGAGGAGGCGGCGGTCGCAAGGAAGGCGAGGGCGACAGCGACGCGGGCGAGAGCGGATCGGCGCATGATCGAGTGGGGTTCAGGACCCCCAAACGAT
>CAZAGK010000014.1:40602-44042 GCA_964484775.1 uncultured Gemmatimonas sp.
CGATAGCCCTCCGGAGGGGGAGGCGCTACGCCGATCCGCTGCGACGCGCTACGGCGCGGCGCGTTCCCGCACCAGCATGATCCCGAAGGCGATCAGGAAGACCGGAAGGAGGTTGTTCGTGACGTCCGACGCCGGCTGTACGACCGCCGTGATGTTGCGGAACATCCCGATCGATCCGAACACTCCGGTGATGGCGGCCAGTGCGGCCATCTTGCGGCGACCCCCGTCGAGCAGGGCGATGGCGAAGGCGAGGAATGAGCCGTAGAGCGCCAGCTCCCCGGCGAACTCGCCGATCGTGTTGCCGAGGTAGAGGTTGTAGGCGTCGAACCGGCTCACGATCTCGGCGTGCTGCGACAGGTCGGTCGCGACCCACGACTCGGCGAGTCCCCACTGCAGGGTGCTCCAGCGGACCAGGCCGATGGTCATGGCCACGGCGGCCACCATCTGCATGGAGCCGGCGAGGCGGGCGGCACGCTGGCCGCGGGGCGAGCCGTTCTGCAACAGGCCGGCGGCACCGAGCCCGGCAGGGATCAGCAGTAGAGGGAGCAGGGCGTAGATGACCCACACCGTGCGCCCGGCGGCACCGAGCGAGAGGAGCTTCGGAAGCACCTCGGCGGCCGGGAGGTCGAGGACGTCCGGGTAGCCGAACTTGGCGGCGAGCCAAGCGAAGACCAGGATGAAGCCGGTGCTCGCGACGAGGTAGGCGACACCCGCGGCGCGGGGGGAGACGGAGGCGGGGGAGGTGCGCATCAGAAGCGCACTCCCAAGCCGACGGTCGGGTTAAGGCGGGTGGCCTTCGTTTCCGGGGCGTGCAGCACGGCGACTCCCAGTTGGCCGCTGAGGCGTTCGGTGAACATGCGACGGGCTCCGATGTCGAGAAGACCACTGTTCGCCCATCCGTTGGTGAGGCTCGAGCCGAAGGAGAGGGAGGAGTAGGCCGAGTTGGTGGCGTCGGGGGAGAGGTAGTAGGCGACGCCGGTGCGGATGAACTCGGTGTTGCGGATCTTTCCGTCGCGAGGGATCGCGGTGGGGTAGTGCGCGACGAACATCGCGAAGTGTCCGCGGGAGAGCTGGATCCCGGTCCCCGGTGAGCGGAAGATGGTGAGGGTGACACGCCAGTCGTCGTGTCGTACAATTCCGGTACCTGCGGTGGCGTTCGCCGTAACCGGGTTAGCGGCTACTGTTTGGGCGGCGACGCCCCCGGAGAGGATGGAGAGCAGGCTCACAGCGGAAAGAATGCGCATTTTCGGAAGTCGGGGTTAGGGGGACGGGTCCGGCTGGCTACACCCGAAGGATGCCCCGTCCCGGGCCCCGGTTCAGTGTCCGAATGCGCCAGAGAAGTGACCGAACGCGACAACTTTCCCACTCCGACGGCGGAGCACAGCGGATGCGCGAAGTGACGGTGGCGGCAGCGCTGGTGACCGACATGACGAGCTATCTGCGCCACCGCGGGGTGGACGCCGACGGGGTCTGCCGCCGGGCGGGGATCGATCTGGCCGCCCTCCCCGGCGGGAGCGGGCGGATCCGGAGTACCCTGATGGCCGCCTTCTGGCGTGAGGCGATCGCGGCCTCCGGTGACCCGGATCTGGGGCTCCATACCGCCTCCGAATCGAACTCCGGGACGCTGGATATCGTGGGCTACGTGATGCTCAGTTCGCACACCGCCGACGAGGCGCTCCGTCGAGGGGCGCGCCTGATGCGGCTGCTCAACGACGGGCTGGCGCTGGAGCTCGAGCGCGACCGCTTCGCCACGACGGTCCGGGTGGCGGTGCTCGCTCCGCATGACGAGTACCTGCAGCGCGAAGCCCGGCAGGTGGTGGAGACCACCCTCTTCGGACTCGTGCACCAGCTGCGCCTGCTGACGGGGCGTTCGGTCGTCCCGCTCGAGGTGACGATGCGGCATCCATCGCCGTCGCATGGCGCGGCCGAACATGCGCGCCTCTTCGGCGTCGCGCCGCGCTTCTCGGCGCCGGATGATCTGGTGCGGATTGCGAACCCCGACCTCGATCTCACGCTCCGTTCGGCGAATCCGGCGCTGCTCGCCACCTTCGAAGCCCATGCGGAGGCGGCGCTCAAGGCGATCGGCGCCACCGACACGCTGTCGGGGCGGGTGAGCGCGGCGATCATCGAGCGGCTGAAGGGGGAGGCGCCGGCGATCGGCACGGTCGCCAAGGAGCTCGCGATGAGTGCGCGGAACCTGCAGCGCGGACTCGCCGCTGAGGGGACGTCGTATCAGGTGTTGCTCGACGCGGCGCGACGTGAGCTCGCGGTGCGGCACCTGAGCAGCCCGGACGCGACGGTGGCGAAGGTGGCCTGGCTGGTGGGGTTCTCGGAGCCCAGTGCATTTCACCGAGCGTTCCGGCGGTGGACGGGGCAGTCTCCGCGGGCGCTGGCGGCGGCGAGCTAGCAGCGGAGCTCGCGCTCGGCGGAGAGGCTGTCGGGAGGCTAGATTTGCTCCTCCGCGACCCTCTGCGGCTCCTCTTCGAACCATTGGAATGTCGGCACTTCGTTCGTCACGTCTGGTGCTGGTCTGCGGTGCCCTGAGCGGCGCCGCCACCGCACTCTCCCTGCTGGCACAACGCGACTCCACCGACCCTGTCACCACGGTGATGGCGGTCCTCTGCGCCCTCGTGGGGCTGCAGGCCGGCGCGGTGCTCGCCGTGCTGGTGCGTGCCGCGCTACGGCGTGCCGTGCGCGCGCGGCCGTACGGTGGGGTCGCCGAGGTGATGTACCGGGAGCGCGACGCGCTGCCGTATGTGGTGTGGCTCGTGACCGTGTTGGGGGCGTTCGGGCTGCAACTGATCGCGCCGCTGTTCGTGGCGCTCGTCGGGCTGTTCCTGTTCTGGCAGTATCGGATCGCGGCCGCGTGTCTGGCGGCAGCGGCGCTCGACGCCGGTGTCGTGCAGACACCGGCGAGTCGAACGGACGTGCTCTCGCCCCTGTTCTTCCTCTCGGGCACCGCGGCGCTGATCTATCAGGTGGCCTGGCAGCGCACGCTGTACAATCTGTTCGGCATCAACATGGAGTCGGTGACGATCATCGTCTCGGTGTTCATGTTCGGACTCGGGATCGGCGCCTTGGCCGGCGGGTGGCTCTCGCGACTGCGCGGGCGTACCCTGCCGATGCTCTTCGTGGCGATCGAGCTGGGGATCGGTCTGTTCGGGGTGTTCAGTCTCCCGTTGATCTCGCGCGTGGGGGCCGCCGCGCAGCTGCAGCCACTCCCGCAAATGGCGGCGACGGTGTTCGCGCTGCTCGCCGTGCCGACCTTCCTGATGGGGGCGACGCTCCCGGTGCTCGTGGCCTACGTGCATCGCGAGTCGGGCGATGTGCGCGCCTCGGTGGCACGGTTGTACTTCGTGAACACGCTCGGCTCGGCGGCGGCGTGCTTCCTGACGGTGAATGTGCTGTTCGCGATCTCGGGGTTGCGGGCATCGACGTTG
>CAZAGK010000015.1:0-43686 GCA_964484775.1 uncultured Gemmatimonas sp.
CAGCGCCGACATGAACCGTCGCGCGTCGTGCACCTGCTCGATGTAGAGCAGGATCGGCGAGGCGACGTAGATGGAGCTGAAGGTACCGGTGAAGATGCCGAAGGCCATGACCCAGGCGAACGGCCGGATGACCTCGCCGGCGAAGAACAGCAGGGCCAGGGTCGAGGCGAGCGTGGTGGCGTGGGTGAGGACCGAGCGGGGCAACGTCTCGTTGACCGAGCGGTTCAGCACGTCGTACAGCGCTTCCTTGCGGTTCTTGCGGAGGTTCTCGCGGACACGGTCGAAGATGATGATCGTGTCGTTCAGCGAGTAGCCGAGCACGGTGAGGAGCGCGGCGACGACGGTGAGCGAGATCTCGAGGTGGAGCAGCTTCATGAACGCGATGGTCGTCAGGATGTCGTGCGCCGTCGCGATGACGGCGGCGAGACCGAAACGCCATTCGAAGCGCCACGCCAGATACAGCATGGTGACGCCGAAGGAGATCAGGATGGCCAGGTAGGCGCCACGCGCGAGCTCGGCGCCGACGCGCGGTCCGACCGCTTCGGTGCGCACGATCTTGAAGCCGTCCGCGCCGACCGCCTTGACCAGGTCGGCCTCGATGGCCCGCGAGGTGACTTCGGCGCCGGCGGTGCCTTCCGCGTTCTGCGCGCGGATGGTGAAGTCCTTGGCCGAGCCGAACTGCTGGATCTCGGCGCCCTTGGCGCCGCCGCTGGCGAGCGCGTTACGCAGCGTCGCGACGTCGGCCGAGCTCTGATCCTTGGTGAAGCTGACCTGCATCAGGGTGCCGCCGGTGAACTCGATGCTGTACTGGAAGCCGCCGAGGAAAGCGACGGATCCGAGTCCGAGGGCGATGAAGGCGGCCGTGATGATGGCCGCGGTCTTCCACCACTTGATGAAGTCGTACTTGGTGTCGTGTAGGATGCGCAGCATCAGATACTCAGCGCCTCAGCGGTGCGGTTGCGATTGAGCCAGACGAGGAAGAAGGTCTTCACGACGAAGATCGACGAGATCATCGACGCCGCGATACCCGCGAGGAGCGTGACGGCGAAGCCCTT
Source organism: uncultured Gemmatimonas sp. (assembly GCA_964484775.1). GTDB lineage: Bacteria > Gemmatimonadota > Gemmatimonadetes > Gemmatimonadales > Gemmatimonadaceae > Fen-1231. The sequence goes on from CAZAGK010000015.1 coordinate 1,056, forward strand.
CACCGGGCCGGTGCCGTACTGGTAGAGCACGAGCGCGGTGAGCGCCGTGGCGACGTTCGAGTCGACGATGGCCGACATCGCGTGCTTGAAGCCCTCGTCGATGGCGGTGCGGAGCGACTTGCCGTGGTCGAGTTCCTCACGGATGCGCTCGAAGATCAGCACGTTGGCGTCGACCGCGATACCGATGGAGAGGACGAAGCCGGCGAGTCCCGGGAGCGTCAGCACGGCGTTGAAGCCGGCGAGGGTCGCCATCGTGTACAGCATGTAGAGGACGAGGCCGCCGACGGCCAGCAGGCCGGCGAAGCGGTAGTAGCCGACCATGATGATGATCACGAGCGCGACGGCGATGGCGCCGGCGGTGATGCCCTTGGTGATCGAGTCCTGGCCGAGGCTGGCGCCGATGTTGCGGATCTCGGCGACCTTGAGCGGCACCGGGAGCGAACCCGCCTTGAGCACGACCGAGAGGTCCTGCGCGGCAGCGAGGTCCTTGCCGCCCATCGTGATCTGTCCGCGCGTGCCGATGGCGCTCTGGATGATCGGGGCGCTCATGACGCGATCGTCGAGGACGATGGCCATGTAGTCCTTCACGTGCTTGCCGGTCTCGTTCTTGAAGCGACGGCCGCCTTCGTTGTTGAGCTGGAACTCCACCACGGTGCCTTCGATCGGCACCGAGTTCGGCTTGGCGTCGGTGATGTAGTCACCGGTGATGATCGGACGCGAGTCGAGCACGTAGAGCGACTTGAGGACGCGGCCGCTGGCGATGATCGAGTCGGCGCCCCAACGGAGCACCTTGCCCGGCGGGAGCGCGGCCTGGATGTCGGCGTTCTCGAGGTAGCCCGCGAGTTCGGCTTCGTCCGTCGCGTTCACCGTGTACATGCCCGGATACGCGGTCGGGACGACCAGGCGCTGGAAGGGACCGGTCGACGCCGTGGTCGCCGTGTCCGCACCGGCCTTCTTGCTCGTGTCGGCGCCGGCGAAGATCGACTTCAGCCCGTTGCCACCCTTGGCGGTATCGCCACGGACGTCGGGAGCGGCCGACTTGGTCAGCTTCTTGTCGCGGATGATCCCGTCGAGACGCGGGGCGACGGCTTCGAGCGCCTTGGTCTTGTCGGTGATCTGGAACTGGAGGAAGGCGGCCTGCTGCACCACGTCGGTGGCGCGCTTGGCGTCTTCGAGTCCCGGGAGTTCGACGATGAGGCGGTCGGTCCCCAGCTTCTGCACCACCGGTTCGGCGACGCCGAACTGGTCGATACGGGTGCGGACGACCTTGAGGGCCCGATCGAGCGCGCCGCTCTTGTCGGCGATGGCGCCCTTGGACTCGTCGACCTCGAGGGTGAGGTGCATCCCTCCCTGCAGATCGAGACCACGCTTGAGCGGCACGCGTTTCACGGTGTCGTACACGAAGACGCCGTTACGGCGGGTACGCTCGACGATGGACCGCGGATAAAGCGCGGCGGCGGACGCGATGACCAAGAGGACGATCGCGAGAAGCCGGTACTTCAAGTTCGACATTCCGATGCCGGGAATGAGGGAAAAAAGACGATTTTTCGTAAGCCTTGAAGCTTAGCCGCCTGCTCACAACGGGTCAAGCGATGACGGGGGGCTCTCGGCGTCCGATGTGGCGGTGGGATAAGGGGTTGCCGAATCAGTACAACCCGATCCCCCGGGCAATCGACACACGCGCCATCTCCTCGTCCTGCCGGAGCTGCGCCATGAGCGCCTCGGGGCCCTCGAACTTCCGGGTGTCGCGCAACCGCCGGACGAAGCCGATCTCGACCTCCTGGCCGTACCAGTCCCCCTCGGCGTCGAACAGATGCGCCTCCAGCTTCACGGTGGGGTCGCCGAAGGTCGGCCGGGGCCCGAGGTTCATCATGGCCGCCCAGCGTTGGCCGCCGATCGTCGCGTGGACCGCGTAGACCCCTTCCGGCGGGAGCAACTTGCGGGCCTCCACCGGCTCCAGATTGATCGTGCGGAAGCCGAGGGCGCGCCCGCGGGCGTCGCCATGGATGATGCGGCTGGTGACGCTGTAGGGGCGCCCCAGACCATCCGCGGCCCCCCAAAGGTCGCCGGCGGCCACGGCCTGCCGGACGCGGGTGGACGAGAGCGGGGTCCCGTCGCGCCCCTGCACCGGCGGGACCACCGTCACGGCGAAGCCGCGGCTCACGCCGAGCTCGCGCAGCACCTCGGCGCGCCCGCTCCGGTCGCGCCCGAAGCCATGGTCGTAGCCCACGAGCAGCTCGGTCATCCCGAAACGGGCGCGGAGGATCTCGTCCACGAACTGGGCCGCGTCGAACCGTGCGAGCTCGGGCGTGAACGGCACCACCTCGACGCGGTCGATCCCGCACTCACGCAGCGCCTGCGCCTTCTCGTGCGCCGTGGTGAGATGCGGGGGCGCCGACTCCGGGCGCACCACGTCGAGGGGGTGCGGAGTGAAGGTGACGAGCAGGCTCTCGAGGTCGCGGGCGCGGGCCCGTTCGGCGAGCCGCTGCAGCACCAGCCGGTGGCCGCGGTGCACCCCGTCGAAGGTGCCGACGGTGATGACCGTTCCATTCCCCTTCCCGCTCACGGCGTCCCCTCGACAGCCGCCGCGGAGGCGGAAGCCGCAGGCTCCCGCATCACGACGCGGGGCTGGAAGCGTTCCCCCTTCTCGGAGGTCCGGCGTTCACCGAAGGCGACCAAACTCACCGGCTCCGCGCCGCTCGAGGTGAGGGCGGCGAAGGGGCCGTCCACCGTCGCGGCGACGTCGATCCCGCGCACCACGGCGGCGATCTCCTCTTCCGAGAGCGCCTGGCGCGGGTAGCCGGCGAGGGCGTCGATGGCCGGACGCACCACGCCCGCGCCGGCACGGAGCTGCTCGACGGTGGCGGCATCGGCGACCGAGAACTCCCCGGCCTCGGTGCGCCGGAGCGCGGTCAGATGCGCGGCACTCCCGCACGCACGCGCCAGATCGCGGGCGATCGACCGGATGTAGGTGCCGCTGCCGCAGCGCACGCGCATGCGGCACTCGGCCACGAGGCCGGAGGCGTCCAGCGCGAAGTCGCTCAGCGTGAGCTCGGAGATCTCGATCTCGACCGGCGCGAGCTCCACCTCGTGACCGGCGCGGGCGAGCGCGTAGGCGCGCTGTCCGTCCACGCGCTTGGCCGAGTAGGCCGGCGGGACCTGCGAGATGGTGCCCACGAAGTGCGGGCGGGCCGCGTCGAGGGCATCGCGTGTCGGGCGCGGCGCCTCGCGCACGACCGCGCCGAGGTGGTCCTCGGTGTCGGTCTCACTCCCGAACGCGACGACGGCGTCGTAGACCTTGGGAGTGTCGTGGAGATACTGCAGGAGCCGCGTGGCGCGGCCGAGCAGGAGGACGAGGAGCCCGGTGGCGAAGGGATCGAGGGTGCCCCCGTGACCGATGCGCGACTCTCCCGTGACGCGTCGCGCGGCGGCGACGACGTCGTGGGAGGAGATCCCGGCGGGCTTGTCGACGAGCAGGAGCCCGTCAGTTCCCGCGCTCGTCCTCTTCCGTCGCGGCATCGGCGGGTGCGGCGGTCGCATCGGCGGGGGTGACCCCGTCGGGAGCGGGCTTGATGCTGGCGAGCAGGTTCTCGATGCGCGTGGCGCGGGCGAAGCTCTCGTCGAACTTGAAGTGGATCGACGGGGCGAGGCGCAGGCGGAGCGCACGACCGACCCGACCGCGGAGCGAGGGTGCGACGGCGTCGAGCCCTTCCATGGTCTCCTCGCGCTCACGGTCGGAGCCGTACACGCTGACATAGACCGTGGCGTGCCCCAGGTCGCGCGACATCTCGACCCCGGTGACGGTGACGAGGGCGCTGACGCGGGGGTCCTTCACACCGCCGGCGAGCAGGGCGGCGATCTCCTCACGCACCGCTTCCGCGACACGATCGGGCCTACGGGGATCACGAGGCATTGGTCACCTCCAGGTGACGCGGTGGCAGGAGAGAGGGCACGGTGCGGGAGCCGGCGATACCGGCCCCCGCCCCGCGGTTACTCCGATGCCGACGAGGCGAGGGTACGGGCCACGGTCTCCGTGCGATAGCACTCGAACCGGTCGCCGACCTTCACGTCGTTGAAGTTCTCGATCCCGATGCCGCACTCGAACCCGTCCTTCACTTCCTTGACGTCGTCCTTGAAGCGGCGGAGCGAGCCGATGGTGCCGTCGTACACTTCCTTGCCGTCGCGCAGGACGCGGACGCGTCCCGTGCGGCTGATGGTGCCCGAGCGCACGATGCAACCGGCGATCGTGCCGATCTTCGAGACCTTGAAGACCTCGCGGACCTCCGCCTCGCCGAAGATGACTTCCTTCTGGTCGGGGCGCAGCATCCCTTCGAGCGCCAACTTCACGTCGGCCACGGCCTCGTAGATGATCTTGTAGAGCTTGATCTCCACGCCCTCACGATCCGCCGCCGAACGCGCCTTGTTGTCCGGGCGCACGTGGAAGCCGATGATGATGGCGCCCGCGGCCTTCGCGAGCAGGATGTCGCCTTCGGTGATGGCACCGACGCTGCGCTGGATGACCTCGACCTCGACTTCGGCGTTGGACATCTGCGCCAGGGCGTCGGCGAGCGCTTCCGCCGGACCGCCCTGGTCGGCCTTGATGAGCAGCTTCAGGCTGCGACGCTCGCCTTCGGCGGCGTGGGCCATGAAGTCCTCGAGGGAGACCGCGCCCTTGCTGGTGCGGCGGCTCTTGGCCTCGCGGTCGAGACGCTCGCGACGCTGCGCGATCTCACGCGCCTCGGACGAGTCCTCCACCACCAGGAACTGGTCGCCGGCCATCGGGACGCCGACCATGCCGAGCACCTGCACCGGGATCGCCGGGCCGGCTTCCTTGACCTGCTTGCCGCGCTCGTCGAGCAGGGCGCGGACGCGCCCCGAGAAGAGGCCGCAGATGAAATCGTCGCCCACGCGCAGGGTGCCGTTCTGCACCAGGATCGTGGCGACCGGACCCTTGCCGGCGTCGAGCTGTGCTTCGACGACCGAGCCCGTCGCGCGACGGTCGGGGTTGGCCTTGAGGTCGAGGATCTCGCTCTGGAGCAGGATCTGCTCGATGAGCCCGTCGACGCCCGTGCCCTTCTTGGCCGAGATCTCCGAGTGCAGGGTCTGACCGCCGAACTCCTCGAGCACGACGCCGTGCTGGAGCAGTTCCTGCTTGACCTTCATCGGGTTCGCGGCCGGGAGGTCGATCTTGTTGATGGCGACGATCATCGGCACGCCGGCGTTCTTGGCGTGCGAGATGGCTTCGATCGTCTGCGGCATGATCGAGTCGTCGGCGGCGACGACGAGGATGACGATGTCGGTGACCTGCGCACCGCGCGCACGCATGGCCGTGAAGGCCTCGTGACCCGGGGTGTCGAGGAAGGTCACCATCTTGCCGCTCGGCGTCGTGACGTGATAGGCGCCGATGTGCTGCGTGATGCCACCGGCTTCGCCGGCGACGACGTTGGCCTTGCGGATGTAGTCGAGGAGCGACGTCTTGCCGTGGTCGACGTGACCCATGATCGTGACGACCGGCGGACGGAACTTGAGCGTCTCCGGCGCGTCCTTCACTTCCTCGACGGCGGAGGCGGCGTACTCCTCCTCACGCTCGGCGACGAAGCCGAACTCCGACGCGATCAGTTCGATCTGGTCGAAGTCCATGCGCTGGTTGATGGTGACCATCAGCCCGAGATGCTTGAACGCGAACGAGACGATCTGCGTGGCCGGCACCTTGAGGATGTCCGCCAGCTCGCTGACCGTGATGAACTCGTTCACCCGGACCAGCTTCTTCTCGCGCTCGGCGATCTCGGCGCGCATCGCCTCGAGCTCCTCACGACCGGAATCGTCACGCTGTCCACGACGACGGGGGGCCGGGCCACCCATCTGGCGCATGGTGCGCGAGATGTTGGCCGACACCGCCTCTTGGTCCACCGCACCACGCTTCCCCTTCTTGCGACGGGGACCCGCGCTCGGCGACCCGGGCGCACCACCGCCGGTGTTGCCGCCGCTCGGCGGACCGCCGCCGGGGCGACGATCGTCACGACGCGAGACGCCACCACCCATCCCGCTCCCAGGGGTCGCCGAGGCGACCGGGCGCGGGGGGAAGTTGCCACGACCACCGCTGGCGGCCGGACGCGGGCGCGGAGCACCCGGGACGATCGGACGCGGGCGGGGACGATCGGGCATCTGATGCGACGTGTGCCCCGAGTCGCTGGAATAGGTGCTCTGCACCAGCGGCTGGGCCGGCGGTGCGGGCGGCGCAGGGGGCGCGACGGCTGCGGGCGGCGCCACCGGAGCGGCGGGCGCAGCAGCGACCGGCGCGGCGGGGGCTGCAGGAGCTGCCGACGCGTCGGTCGCGACGGTCGGCGTCTTGGCGACCGGCGCGTCGGACTTCGTGTCGGGCTCGGCCGCCGCGGCCGCGACCGTGGGTTCCGTCACGGGGGCAGCGGTCTCGACGGGCGCGACCGGTGCCGCGGCGACAGGTGTGAGCGGCGCGGCCGGCTCGGGCGCCTTGGCGGCGACCGGGGCTTCGACGACCGGTTCCGGCTCAGGCGCGAGATCGGCGGCGCGGCGACGGCGGGTGACCGCCGGCTTGGGCGCTTCGACGACCGGCTCGGGCTCCACGACCTTGGCCTTGCTGCTCTTGGCCTTGGGCTTGGCGGCGGGCTTCGGTGCCTCCTCGGCGACTTCCGCCTCAGGGGCCGCGACCGACTCGGTGCCCGGGGCATCGGCGGCCTTCCGACGACGCGCGGGCGCGGCGGCCGGGGCATTCGCCTTGGCCGCGCGCTCGCGCTTCACGCGCTCCCAGCGGGCGCGCACGCGCGCCACCTGGTCGTCCGTCAGCGGCGCGCCAGGCGCACGCACGACGACCTCAAGCGACCGCAGCATCCCGATGATGTCGTCCGTCGAGATGCCCAGGTCCGCTGCCAGGTCCGTCACCGAAAACTTGCTCAAGCCAACCTCCTCGTTGCGCTCACGCGCCCACAGCGTCGACGACGCCGCGAATTCCCTTCGCCAGATTCGCATCGACGATGCCGATCACCGTCGTCGCTTCCTTCCCTGCCGCCCCACCGAGCGCGGCAGCGGAGATTCCTTCGATCATCCGCACGCCCTTGGCCCGCAACAGCGGCACGACCTTGTCCAAACCGTTCTCCGACGCGTCCGACCCGACCAGCGCCAGTTCCAACGTGCCCTTCTGTGCCGCTTCCCTGACCCGATCGACACCCAGCACCGCCAGTCGTCCGCGGAGCCCGAGTCCTACGAGCCCCAGCACCCGCTTGGCGGTGGCGTCGTCGATCACGCCGAGGCCGTGGCCCCTTCGCCGTCGTTCCCTTCGAAGGTCAGTTCATCGATCAGCTTCATGATGCGATCGGCCTCTTCCGGCGCGATGCCGGGGAGCTTGAGGAAATCCTCGCGCTCGAGGTCGATGATGTCGTTGAGCGTGCCGTAGCCACCGGCCTCGAGCACCGCGACCGTGGCCGGCGGCAGTCCTTCGAGATCGGAGAGCTTGACGTCGCCCCCTTCGTCGCCCTCTTCCGGGAGCGGCGCGAAGAGCGGCATCTCGCCGCCGCGCTCCAGCCACTCGCGGCTCGAGTAGAGGTCGATCTTCCACTCGGTGAGTTCGGAGGCGAGGCGGACGTTCTGCCCGTTGCGGCCGATGGCCAGCGAGAGCTGGTCCTCGTCCACGACGGCCTGGATGGTCTTGGTGGCCGGGTCGCTGAAGACGCGGGCGACCTTGGCCGGCGCGAGCGCCAGCTTGGCGAAGCGCTCCGGGTCGGTGCTCCACGGCACGATGTCGATGCGCTCGCCACCGAGCTCCTGCACGACGGCCTGGACGCGCGAGCCCTTGAGCCCGACGCAGGCGCCCACCGGATCGATCGAGTCGTCCTTGGAGAACACGGCGATCTTGGTGCGGCTCCCGACTTCGCGGGCGGCGGCGCGGATCTCGACGATCCCCTGCTGCATCTCGGGGACCTCGAGCTTGAACAGCGCCTTCACGAACAGGGCGTCGGCGCGCGAGAGCACGAGACGCGGCCCCTTGGGGGTGTCCTCGAGCTTCTTGAGCACGGCGCGGATGGGCTCACCCTGCTTGTAATCCTCGCGATGGTTCTGTTCGCGATAGGGGATGATCGCCTCCGCCTCGCGGAACTTGTTGAGCATCACGACGATCTTGCCGCGCTCGATCTGCTGGATCTCGCCCGAGAGGAGGTCGCCGACGCGCGAGGTGAACTCGTCCTTGATCTTGTTGCGCTCGCCCTCGCGGACGCGCTGCACGATCCGCTGCTTGGCGGCCTGCACGGCGGAGCGCCCGAACTCGGCGAAGTCCACCGGGATCTCCATGACGTCGCCGATCTGGTACTCCGGGTCCTCGAAGCGCGCTTCCTCGAGCTGCATCTCGCGCGCCGGGTCCTCGACCGTCTCGACGACGTTCTTGAGGAGGATGATCTTGATCTCCCCGCGATCCTCGTCGATGTCGACTTCGGCATTCACCGTGGGGCCGTGCTTCTTGGCCAGGGCGGCATTGATGCCGTCCTGCAGCATTTCATGAAGCTCGCCACGCTCAATCTGCTTGAGGTTCGCAAGCTCGCGAATCGCGTTCAGAATCTCCGCCGAACCGGCCATTCCGGACTCCTACGGTTTCCAGTGAAACGCCAGGCGGGCCTCGGAAATCTCCGCCAGCGTCATTGCGTACGTGTTCCCTTTCGGATCCTTGACCGACACCACGGCGTCGGTCCCCTCTCCGTCCACTCCCACGATCTCGACCTCGGCGCGGCCGCCGATCGCGGCGAGCACCGTGCTCGTCACCATCGCCTTCCGCCCCACGTACCGCCGCCAGTGGGCGATGGTGCGCAACGGCCGCTCCATCCCCGGCGACGAGACCTCCAGCACATACCGACCGTCGATGAGGTCGGGCATGGCGTCCAACCGGGCCTCGATGGCCCGTGACGCCCGCTCGCAATCACCGACCTGTACCTTCTGGCCGTCCAACCGATCGATCCGGATGTCCAGTACCGGGCGACTCTTGGTACCCCCCACACGAAACTCCGCCAACTCGTATTCGAGTGGCGTAAGTTCCTGCGTGACAACCGCTTCCAACTCGAGCTTCACGTTGATTCTCGGCAGCGTCCAAAGACAAAAAAATGTGGGGAGACCTTCCCCCACATCACGCCGACGGTCCCGTGCGCCGTTCAGCCTCTGAATCATAGATGGAAGCCCGCCCCCAGTCAAGGCGGACGCAGGGGGGAACTCCGCCGACCTGCCGATACTACCGCGCGGTCGGTGGCACCCCGATCACCGCGACCTGGCGCCCCGCATCGCCGCAGCGGTGCGAGAAGAACTGGTCGTTGTCGCAGCGGGTGCACGAGGGGCTCGACGTGATCTGCCGCACCCCGCCCTCCCGCCCCTGCTCCGCCAGCAGCGCCCGAAGATCGACGTTCCGATTCCGGACGGTGGTCCATCCCGTGAGCTTCTCGAACACCTCCGGCCCGACCTCGTAACAGCGTCCGCAGATCCCGGGGCCGACGTGCATCAGGACCTCCTCCGCCGCGAGCCCGACGTCGGCGAAGCGTGCCAGCCCGGCCGCGACGATCCGTCCCGCCGTCCCGCGCCATCCGGCGTGCAGCACCGCCACCGCGCCCGCCGGATGCGCCAGGAAGACCGGCACGCAGTCGGCGATGGTGATGGCGAGCGCGGTGCCACCGGCGCGGGAGAAATGGCCGTCGGCGTCCTCCGCGCGGCGCCAGCCGGTGAAGTCATCCCCCTGGTCCAGGACCTTCACGCCATGCACCTGCCGCGCGCTCGCGAGTCGCACCGACTGCGGCGCGAGTTCGCCCACGAGCTGCTGCCAGCGGGCCACCCCGGACGCGAGGGGCTCACCGTCGCCGAGTGCGAAATCCCCGGCGGCGCGGGTCGTGGTGAAGGCGGTGATCCCGATCGCCGCGAAACTCGCGACCGGCTCCCGCGCCGGGAGTTCGCCCACTACCCCCCGATCTCCACGCGCTTGATGTTGGCGCCGAGGGCGTTCAGCCGTTCGTGGATCCGCTCGTAGCCGCGCTCGATCTGTCCGACGTTGTTGATGGTGCTCGTCCCCGAGGCGCAGAGGGCGGCGATGAGCATGGCCATGCCGGCGCGGATGTCGGGGCTCTCCACCGTCGCGCCGCGGAGCGGACTCGGGCCGGCCACGAGGGCGCGATGCGGGTCGCAGAGCACGATGCGCGCGCCCATGCCGACGAGCTTGTCCACGAAGAACATGCGCGACTCGAACATCTTCTCGTGCATCAGGATCAGGCCGTCGCACTGGGTGGCCGTGACGATGGCGATCGACATCACGTCGGCCGGGAAGGCGGGCCACGGCTGGTCCTCGAGCTTCGGGACATGGCCGCCCAGGTCGCTCTGGATGGCGCGGCGCTGCTCGGCCGGGACGATCAGATCGTCCCCTTCGGCGATGGTCGTGATCCCGAGGCGCTCGAAGCCCATGCGGGTCGAGCGCAGATGCTCGACCCCGGCGTTCTTGATGCGGATGGTCGAGCGGGTGACCGCCGCGAGCCCGATGAACGACCCGACCTCGATGTGGTCGGGGCCGATCGTGTGCGTGCCTCCACCGAGCGGGGTGCCGCCGTGGATCGTGAGGGAGTTGGAACCGATCCCCTCGATCCGGGCGCCGAGCGTGACGAGGAAGTTGCAGAGGTCCTGCACGTGGGGCTCGCAGGCCGCGTTGCGGAGCGTGGTGGTGCCCTTGGCGGCGACGGCGGCCATGACGGCGTTCTCGGTGCCGGTGACGCTGGGCTCGTCGAGGAAGACGTCGGCGCCCTTGAGCCCGGAAGTCTTGAAGGCGATGCGGTCGTCGAAGGCGTGCGTGGCGCCGAGCTCCTGGAGGGCCAGGAAGTGGGTGTCGAGGCGCCGGCGGCCGATCACATCACCGCCCGGCGGCGAGAGCTCCACCTGTCCGCAACGGGCCAACAGCGGCGCCGCCAGGAGGATCGAGGCGCGGATGCGAGCGCACATCTTGGGGTCGAGCGCCGTGGCGCTGATGTTCCTGGCGTGTACCTGCAGCGTGTTCTGGGCCGTCCACTCGATCTCGGCGCCGGTGGTGCGGACCAGCTCGACGAGGGTCTCGAGGTCGCGGATGCGCGGGACGTTGTGCAGCGTCACCGGTTGATCGGTCAGCAGCGTGGCCGCGACGATGGGGAGTGCCGCGTTCTTGTTGCCGCTCGGGGTGATGGAGCCCGAGAGGGTGAGACCGCCTTCGACGATGAACTGGACGGCTGACATGCGGGACCTGGTGGGGGGCTCGGGTGAGGCCGAACGATGCCGGAGTGCGCGTACCGGTTCAAGCGGATTCCTTGCCCGGTCCCGCGACGCTCCCTAGGATGAAGATATGACGACTGACGAGGCGACGACGACACGCAGGCGCGCGACGCGGGATCCGCGGGCTCGCGCGATGCCGCGGTGGTGGTCGTTGCTCGCCGTGGCGGCGCTGCTGGTGGTGCTCGTCCCCAGCGATGCGTGGGCCTGGGGACCGGGGACGCACATCTTCCTCGGCGATGCCGTACTGCGCAACCTCGCGCTCCTGCCGGGGGCGGTCGCCGCATTGCTGCAGGCGCATCCCAAGGACTTCCTCTACGGGTCGATCGCGGCCGACACGAGCATCGCCAAGAAGTACGCGCGGTTCGGCCGGCACTGTCACTCGTGGAACGTCGGCTTCGAGATCCTCGAGAAGGCCCGCGACGAACCGCTGCGGGCCTTCGCGTACGGCTATCTCGCGCATCTGGCGGCGGACGCCGTGGCGCACAATTGCTTCGTCCCGCATCAGCTCGCGGTCACGGCGAGCACGAGTGCGCTGGGCCACAGCTACTGGGAGAGTCGGCTCGAGTCGCATCTCGGGGAGCGGTTCCCGCGGAAGGCGCACGAGATCATCCAGATCGATCACTCGCGGAGCGACGGGCATCTGGACCGGATCCTGAGTCCCACGATCTTCAGCACCCCCACCAACCGGCGGATCTTCCGCGGGATGGTCGTGGTGAACGACAACGAGAGCTGGCAGCGGGTGTTCGCCCTGATGGTCGAGAACAGCCGATGGGACCTCACCGATCCCGAGGTGGGGCGCTATCTCGAGACGTCGTACGAGTTCGTGATGGATTTCCTGTCGCGCGACGCGGGCTCCGTGCCGTTCGGCTACGATCCCTCGGGCGAGCATGCGCTCCGTCGTGCGAAGCAAGTGCGACGCGCCGCCCTTCGCGCCGGCGGCGACGAGGCGGCGCGTGTGGAAGCGCAACGGGAGTTCGGACTGCCGGCGCACGGGCTGACCTTCGCCCGTGCGCTCCCTGCGCCGCTCTATCCGCCGGCGCGCTTGCCGAGCATCTGAGCGAGCTTCTTGGGGTCGGCGCGACCGCCCGACTTCTTCATCACCGCGCCGATCAGCACGCCCTGCAGTTTCCGTTCGCCGGCGGCGAAGCGTGCGGCTTCGCCAGGCAACTCCGCCATGACCTCGTCGATCCAGGTCTCGAGCGCGGAGTCGTCGCCGACCTGCAGCAGGCCGAGCGTCTCGGCGATGGCCTTGGGCTCGCCACCGTCCTTCGCCATCACGGCGAAGACCTTCTTGCCCGCCGTGTTGCTGATGGTGTCGGCCTTGATCAGCGCGATCAGATCGCCGAGCTGCGTCGGCGTGACCGGGAAGTCCGTGATCTCGCCGCCGCTCTCGTTCAGCGCCGCGAGCACCTCGCCCATCACCCAGTTCGCGGCGAGCTTGCCGTCGCCGCAGCGCGCGACGACCGCCTCGAACCAGTCGCCCACCGCGCGGGTGGCGGTGAGCACCTCGACGTCGGCGGCGCCGAGTCCGAACGACGACACGTAGCGCGCCCGGCGTGAGGCCGGGAATTCGGGGAGGGCGTACTTGATCCCCTCGACGTAGGCCGCGCTGAGCACGAGCGGGGGAAGATCCGGCTCGGGGAAGTAGCGGTAGTCGTGGCTCCCTTCCTTCGAGCGCGCGGCACGCACCTGATCGGCCGCGGCGTCGAAGAGCATCGTCTGCTGCACGACGGTGCCGCCGGCGTCGTGCACGGCGCAGTGGCGGGCGAACTCGAGCTCGAGGGCGCGTTCCACGTTCGAGAACGAGTTGACGTTCTTGATCTCGGTGCGGGTGTTGTACTCCTGCTGGCCGAAGGGACGCGCGCTCACGTTGGCGTCCACGCGGAGGCTCCCTTCCTCCATCGAGCAGTCGGAGACCTCGGCGAAGAGGAGGATCTCCTTGAGGGCGCGCAGATAGGCGCCGGCATCGGCGCTCGAGCGCAGATCCGGTTCGCTCACGATCTCGATGAGCGGCACGCCGGCGCGGTTCAGATCGATCGCGGTGAATCCCTCGTAGCGATCGTGCACCGACTTGCCGGCGTCCTCCTCCATGTGGATGCGCGTGAGCGCGATCCGACGGCTGTCGGGGAGCGCGACGCTCCCCTGCACCGCGAGGGGCTGATCGGCCTGCGAGATCTGATAGCCCTTGGGCAGGTCGGGATAGAAGTAGTTCTTGCGCGCGAAGATCGAGCGATGGTTCACGACGCATCCCAGCGCGAGCGCGGCGCGCACGGCCAGATCGACGGCGCGGGCGTTCAGGACCGGGAGCGCACCCGGCAGCGCGAGACAGACCGGGCAGGTGTTGGCATTGGGCGCATCGCCGAAGTTCGTGGAGCAGCGGCAGAAGGCCTTGGTGACCGTCTTGAGTTGGACGTGCACCTCGAGACCGATCACCATCTCGTACCGCGAATGGAAGTCGCTCATCGGCGGGCCCCCGCTCCGAGTTCTGTCTCCAGCGCGTATGCGACGCGGAACATGTCGGCCTCGCCGAACTTCGGCGCGATCACCTGACCGCCCACGGGGAGTCCCTGCACCTGACCGATCGGGACCGACATCGCGGGGACTTCGGCGAGGTTGGCGCTGACGGTGAAGAGATCACAGAGGTACATCTCGTAGGGATCGCTGATGGCGCCGATGGTGAATGCCGGGCTCGCGGTGGTCGGCGTGAAGAGCGCGTGCACGCCCGAGGCCCAGACGTCGGTGAAATCCTTGGTGATCAATGCGCGGACTTCCATCGCCTTGCGGTAGTAGGCATCGAAGTAGCCGGCCGAGAGCACGTAGGTGCCGAGCAGGATGCGGCGCGTCACTTCGGCGCCGAAGCCCTGCGACCGTGTGGCTTCGTACATCCCGCGAAGTCCGTCGCCCTGGATGCGCATGCCGTAGCGCACGCCGTCGAAGCGGGCGAGGTTCGCCGAGCACTCGGCGGGGGCGATGATGTAGTAGACCGGGAGCGCGAGGTCGGTATGCGGAAGCGAGACGTCGCGGATCGTGGCCCCACGGGCCTTGAGCGCCTCGATGGCCTTGTCACACTGCTCGCGCATGGCCGAAGGAAGCGACTCGGGGAAATACTCCCGCGGCTTTCCGATGACCATGCCGGTGAGGTCGCGCGAATCGGTGCGGAACTCGGGGGTGGGGCGCGGTGCCGAGGTGGCATCGTGGGTGGTGTCGTCGCCGGCGAGCACCTGCATCGCGAGGGCGGCGTCGTCCACCGTGTTGCCGAAGATGCCGATGTTGTCGAGCGAGGAGGCGAATGCCACGAGCCCGAAGCGGCTGATGAGGCCGTAGGTCGGCTTCACGCCGACGATCCCGCAGAACGCGGCGGGCTGACGGACGGAGCCGCCCGTCTCCGAGCCGAGCGAGATCGGGGCGAGACCGGCGGCGACGGCGGCGGCGGAACCACCCGAGGACCCGCCCGGCACGCGCGTCGGATCGAGCGGGTTCCGCGTCGGACCATAGGCGCTGAACTCCGTCGAGGAGCCCATGGCGAACTCGTCCATGTTCGCCTTGCCGACCAGGACGGCGCCGGCCTTCTGCAACTTGCGGGCGACGGTCGCGTCGTACGGACTCGTGTAGCCCTCAAGGATCTTCGATCCGCAGCTCGTGGTGAGCGTCGTGGTCGCGATGTTGTCCTTGAGGACCACCGGCACGCCGGCGAGGGCACCGCCGACGGGGCGCGATTCGGCCGCGCGCAAGCTCGCATCGCGGTCGGATGACAGGATGCAGTTCAGTCCGTCCTTCCCCGCCTTCACCTCGGCGGCGCGGTCGAAGCTCTCGTGCACGAGCGCGGTGGCATCGACCTTCCCTTCACGCACGGCGGCGGCGATCGACGCCGCGCCGGTGGGGATCCAGGCACGCGGCGCGCTCACGATTCGTCTCCCGCGTCGTCGTGGGTGGCGAGTCGCGGGACGAGGAAGAACCCATCGCGCATCAGCGGCGCGAAGGCGTCGCGCGGGTGCTCGAGGCGCACGGAGGTCTTCTCGTCGGCGCCGAGCGGCATGCCGGGGCGCGCGGCGTCGGCGGCACCGGCGAGTCCGCTGCTCGGCACGCGGGAGAGCACATCCATGTGCGTCAGGATGCCGTTGAGCTCGGTCACGAGCCCGTCGAGTCGTTCCTCAGGCACGCCCACGCGGGCAAGCCCGGCGATATGGCGCACGTCGTCCTTGGAGACAGCCATCAGTCGAAGTCCCGTTCGAGTCCAGCGAAAGCGACCACGAGGCGCTTCCGTCCCACTGCTTCATCATCGAAATCTATCGTGACCTTGGCATCGCGTCCGGTCCCCGATGCCTCGGCGATCGTCCCGCTGCCGAAGGTCTTGTGCTTGACCCGGGCGCCCTTGATGAGGACCGGCTGGTCCTGCGACTGGTCCTCGACCTCGACCGCCTTCTCGCGGGCCGGGTTGCGGCGCCAGGTGCCGGGTGATTCGTCGTCCCAGCTCGAGGGGCCGCGGACGGCCGGGGTCATGGCGGCGCGACCGCTCGCGCGGAGGCGGATGGTCGGCTGCGGCTCCAGGAGCTTCTGGGCGGCGGCGTTCACGAAGCGGGAGAGGATCGAGGGCATCGTCTCACCGTTCCGACGGCGGCTGCGGGCCCAGCTCAGGTAGAGCTTCCGCTCGGCGCGGGTGATTCCCACGTAGAACAGTCGACGCTCCTCCTCGAGCATGTCCGGATCGTCGGCCGCGCGGCTGAGCGGGAAGAGCCCGTCCTCCATCCCCGCCACGAAGACGACCGGGAACTCGAGTCCCTTGGCCGTGTGGAGCGTCATCATCGTCACGGCATCGGCGTCGGGACCGAGCTGGTCGAGGCCGGCGACGAGCGTCGCCTGCTGCAGGAAGTGGTCGAGCGGGCGGAGCCCGACTTCCCCACCCTCTTCGATCACGAGCTCGGCGGCGCCGCGGATGAACTCGGCGACGTTGTCGAGGCGTTCGAGTCCCTCCGGGCCCTCGGCGCGGAGCGCGGCGTCATACCCGATGTGCGTGACCAGCTCTACGATCAGCGTGTCCACGCTGGAGTCGGTCGCCATGGCGTGGAAGCGATCGACCGACTCGACGAAGTCGGCGATCGCGGCCTTGGTCGCGGGGCGCGCGCCAACCATGAGGTCGGGACGTGCCGCGGCCGCGAGCAGCGGGATCCCCGCCTCGCGTGCCCCCGCCGCAAGGAGCTCGACCGTGGTCTCGCCGATGCCACGCTTCGGGACGCCGATCGCGCGGCGGAAGGCCTCGTCGTCGGCCGGGTTCGCGATGAGGCGAAGCCAGGAGACGAGATCCTTGATCTCGCGACGATCGTAGAAGCGCACCGCGCCGACCATGCGATACGGAATCTGGCGGCGGCGGAAGGAATCCTCGAAGCCACGGCTCTGCGCGTTGGTCCGATAGAGGATCGCGATGTCGCGATACGAGTCGCCCATGCGCTTGCGACGGGCCTCGATCTCGTCGGCGATGGCGTCCGATTCGTCGCGGTCGTCGAGCGCGCCGATGAGCGTGACGGCGTCGCCGCCCGGCTGCGTCGAGCGGAGCGTCTTGCCGCGACGACCCGCGTTCTCGGCGATCACGACGTTCGCGAGATCCAGGATGGCCGAGGTGGAACGGTAGTTCTCCTCGAGGCGCACGACCTTGGCGTTCGGGTAGTCGCGCTCGAAGTCGAGGATGTTGCGGATATCGGCACCGCGCCAGCCGTAGATGGCCTGGTCGTCGTCACCGACGACGGCGACGTTGCCATTGCGGGCGCCCATGAGCCGAATGAGTTCGTATTGGGCGCGGTTCGTGTCCTGGTACTCGTCCACGAGGATGTGCGTGAAGCGCTTCTCGTAGCGCTCGCGGACATCGGCGTGGCGCTGCAGCAGCTCGACGGGCAGCCAGAGCAGATCGTCGAACGACACGGCGTTCGCGCCGCGGAAGGCGAGATCCCAGTCGTTGTAGATCGGCGCGACGGCCTTGGCGAGCGGCGTCATGGCGAGCTTCGCGAACTCCACCGGATCCACGAGTGCGTTGCGTGCCTCGGAGATCGCCCCCGCGATCGCGCGGGGCGTCCACGTCTTCGGCGACACCCGGTGGCGGTCCATCAGCCGCTTCACGATCGCGAGGGTGTCGTCCTCATCGTAGATCGTGAAGGCGTTCGTCCGCGCGACCTTGTCGGCATCGCGCCGCAGCATGCGCGCACCGATCGCGTGGAAGGTGCCGATCCACATCCCGGAGGGCTGCTCGCCGAGGGCGCGGGCGACGCGCTCCTTCATCTCGCCGGCGGCCTTGTTGGTGAAGGTCACCGCGAGGATCTGATCGGCGCGGGCATGGCCCTCGGCGATCAGTCGCGCGATGCGTGAGGTGAGTACGCGTGTCTTCCCCGAGCCCGCGCCGGCGAGCACGAGCATCGGACCGTTGTTGTGCTCGACCGCTTCGCGCTGCGCGGGGTTGAGCGAAGCTGTGCTGCTTGCAGAGACCGTCATCGGTGAAAGTTAGCCAGCGCGCCGCCTCTCGTCACCGCATCGCAGTGATGCGCACCGGGGCTCCGGGCGCGCTGGACGGAGCGCAAGAAGATGCCGGAAGGCGCGCATAAGCGGTGCATCCCCTGCATACCGTTGCAGCGCGCTTCCACTCGCGTTCGCTCGGGGTAGACTGGGTACCATGACGACCATCCGAATGATCGGCGTTCCCATGGACCTCGGCGCGAGTCGGCGCGGGGTCGATATGGGGCCGTACGCCGTCCGCTACACCGACCTGCGCGCACGACTCGAACAGCTCGGCCACGGGATCGAGGATCTCGGCAACATTCCGGTCCCCTTCCGCGAGGATGCCGAACGGGGGGCGCAGCGCGGAGCGCGCTACCTCGGCGCCATCACCGGTGTGTGCGCCGCGGTCGCAGCCGAAACGAAGCGCGCCGTCACCGAGGGCGTCCGTCCGCTGGTGCTGGGCGGCGACCATGCGCTCGCCGCGGGATCGATCGCCGGCGCATCGGCCGCCCTGGCCGCGCAAGGCAGGACGCTCGGCGTGCTCTGGATGGACGCGCACGCCGATCTCAACACCCCGGGCACCTCGCGGTCGGGGAACGTGCATGGCATGCCGCTCGCGGCACTGCTCGGGCACGGCGATCGCGCACTGTCGGGGCTGGCCGGTGGACCAGCCGCCGTGACGGCCGGACGACTCGCCGTGGTCGGACTGCGCGATCTCGACGAGCCGGAACGCGAGCACATCCGCAAGTGGGGGCTCAACGCGTGGACGATGCGGGCGCTCGACGAGCGCGGCGTTCGGGCGGTGATGGAGGAGGCGATCCGCGTGGCCGCCGATGGCTGCGACGCGCTGTGGCTCTCCTTCGACATGGATGTCCTCGATCCGCGCGAAGCACCTGGGGTCGGCACCGCCGTCCCCGGAGGGATGACGTACCGCGAGGCGCATCTCGCGATGGAGATGATCGCCGACAGCGGCAAGCTCATCGGCATGGACCTCGTGGAGGTGAATCCGGTGCTCGACGAACACAATCGGACGGCGGAGGTCGGTGCCGAGCTGGTGCTGAGCGCTTTCGGGAAGCGGATCCTGTGAGTCCCGCTCGTCGCCTCCCCTACACGGCCCCCGATTTCACGTCCGCGCGCTTCGTCGCGGCCCCGGCCGCGCGCACCGAAGCCGCTCCCGCGGACGGGGTGCTCCCCACCGGCTTCTTCGCGACGACGAATCTCCCGACCTACGTGAAGGACGACGCCGGGCGCTGGTCGCTCCCGCGCGAACCGCGGATGGACGGGTGTCTGGTGCGTGACGCGCGGGGGTGGGTCGTGCGGGAGCCCCGGCGCGTGCGACGCGGCGATGCCGTGGTCATGGGACTGCACGAGGACGGCACCGACGGGGTGTTCGTGCACGCGTCAGGGTTCGCGGGTCCCGAGGGAGCGGAGGGCGATTTCCACTTCATGAGCAGTCAGGTGTCGCGGGAGAAGCCGATCGACTACCGGCGGATCGCCGAGATGCTCGTCGACGAGCGGCGTCGCGGGGGGCACGTGCTCTGGGTGTGCGGCCCCGCGCTGGTGCACTCGCGCGCGCGCGACAATCTCGTCTGGTTCATCCGGAACGGCTTCGTGCAGGCGCTGCTCGCGGGGAACGCGGTCGCGGTGCACGACATCGAGGCGGCCGTGGTGGGGACGACGCTCGGGATGTCGGCCGACGGGGAGCCCACCGCCGGCGGACACTCGGCGCACATGCGTGCGATCAATGCGGTGCGTGCGGCGGGCTCGATCGACGCCGCGGTGCACAGCGGGCTCATCCGCGAGGGGATCATGCACGCCTGTGTCGTCGAACAGGTCCCCGCCGTGCTGTGCGGCTCGATCCGCGACGACGGCCCGTTACCCGGGGTGCTCACCGACGTCGTGGACGCGCAGGACGCGATGCGGGGGCATGCCGTCCGCGCGACGATGGCGGTGATGATCGCGACGGCGTTGCACTCGATCGCCGTGGGGAACATGCTCCCGGCCTACTACGACGATCCCGAGCGCGGGCTCGTGGAACTGCCGACCATCTGCGTGGATGCGAGCGAGTTCCTGGTCTCCAAGCTCAAGGACCGCGGGACGCACCAGGCGATCGGTGTCGTCACGAACGCGCAGGACTTCATGAGCATCCTGCGCAGTGCGGTCGAGCAGGAGATCGCGAGCGGCTGAGGCCGATCGCGAGCGGCGGTGATCAGCCGAGGCGGTCGACGCCGAGGTACGGGCGCAGCGCCTCGGGGACGATCACCGAGCCGTCCGGCTGCTGATAGTGCTCGAGCAGCGAGGCGACGATTCGGGGCAAGGCGAGTCCGGAGCCGTTGAGCGTGTGCACGAAACGGGGCTTTTCACCGGCCGCAGGGCGGTACCGGATGTTGGCCCGGCGGGCCTGGAAATCGCCGAAGTTCGAGCAGGAGGAGACCTCGAGCCACTTCCCCACGCCGGGCGCGAAGACCTCCAGATCGTAGGTCTTGCCGCTCGCGAAGCCGGTGTCACCGGCGGCGAGCAGGAGCACCCGGTACGGGAGACCGAGCAGCTGCAGCACCTTCTCGGCGTGGCCGGTCAGGAGCTCATGCTGGGCCGCCGAGTCCTCAGGTGCGCAGAATCGCACCAGCTCGACCTTGTCGAACTGGTGGACGCGCAGGAGCCCGCGGGTGTCCTTCCCCGCCGAACCCGCCTCACGGCGGAAGCAGGCGCTGAAGGCGGTGATCGCCATGGGAAGCGACGCGCCGTCGAGGATCTCCTCGCCGAACAGATTGGTGAGGGGGACCTCGGCGGTCGGGATCGCGAAGAGCGCGTCGTCGCGGAGGGCGTACATGTCCTCCTCGAACTTCGGCAGCTGCCCCGTTCCGACCATCGAGTTCCGGTTCACGAAACTCGGGACCCAGGCCTCC
Organism: uncultured Gemmatimonas sp.; assembly: GCA_964484775.1. Lineage (GTDB taxonomy): Bacteria > Gemmatimonadota > Gemmatimonadetes > Gemmatimonadales > Gemmatimonadaceae > Fen-1231. The sequence goes on from CAZAGK010000015.1 coordinate 21,728, forward strand.
TCGTAGCCGTGCTCGCGGGTGTGGAGGTCGAGCATCAGGTTGATGAGCGCCCGCTGCAATCGCGCGCCGATCCCGCGATACACGATGAAGCCCGACCCGGAGATCTTGGCGCCACGCGGGAGGTCGAACAGCCCCAGCGTCTCGCCGATCTCCCAGTGCGGCTTCACCGAACCGGCGGGCATCGGGGTGCCCCAGCTCCGGACGATGACGTTGGCGGTCTCGTCGCCCTCCGGGACCTCGGCCACCGTGAGGTTCGGGATCTCGAGGAGGATCGCGTCGAGTTCACCCTGCGAGGCGGCCAGCTCCTGTTCGAGGCGTGCGATCTCCTCGCCCAGCGCGCGCGTGCTCGCCATGAGCTCGTCGGCGTTCTCCCCTGCCTTCTTGCGACGACCGACTTCCTGCGACGCGGTATTGCGGGCGGCCTTGCGTTCCTCGACCGCCTGGATGGTGGCGCGACGATCGAGATCGAGCTCCACCGCGCGATCGATCAGCGGGGCGAACTGCTCGAGCTTGACGCGCCGGCGCATCCCTTCGCGCAGCACGTCGGCCTGCTCGCGCACCATCCGGATGTCGTGCACGACTCAGTACGTGGGGAGTCCGTCGCGCAGCGAACGGAATCCGCAGTTCAAGTTGATCGTGACGCGGCCGATCATGGTGCGCCGGGTGTAGTCGATCGAGTCGATGACGGCCTTGGCGTACTGGTACGGCGTCAGCGACGATGCACAGGCCGTCTGCTGCGCCTTGATCACGAAGGCCTGCCCCTTGGTCACGACGGTGGTCGAGTCGAAGGTGTAGCCGCTCGTGGGCGCTTCGAGGATCGCGGTGTACCCGCCGATCCCCGTGATCACGCCCACGGCGCGTGCGCCGCTCGTGCTCTGGCCCAAGACGCTGACCGGGATCACGACCACGTTGCCCGCCGCGTTCAGATCGAACGCCACATCGAAGGCGAAGGAGCCGTCCACGCGCGTCACCGACTTCACCGGCAGCAGGAGCGCCGAGGAGAGGTTCGTCGCGGTCCCCGTCAGCGCGTAGAGCTGGAACGCCTGACTGGCGTTCTCGTAGCTGGCCTTGACCTTGAACGGGTCATCGCAGGCCGAGACGCCGAAAAGGGCCGCGGCGAGGGCGACGAGGGGCAGGCGCCGGGCCCAGACAGGCCGACGAATCGGAAGAATATTGGCAGGTGTCATGCGTTGCGAAGTGTACGGTGTAGGAGGCTCAAGTTCAAGCGATGCACGAGCTTGACTTCACTCTGTGCGGACGTAGACTTCCCCTCGACCTTCCTCGGAGCCGCCATGCCCACAATTCGCGAGCTGGTAGCCGTCGTGCGCCAGCGCGACGGTGTTGATGCGGCCGTGGTGCTCGGCCGGGACGGCGTGCTGATCGACGCCGCGGCCGTTCCGCCGCTCGACGCCGAACGCGTCTCGGCCTTCGTCCCGGCCGTCGTGCGGTTCGCCCAGGAGCTCTCCGACGCCACCGGCCAGGGCGCCCTCCGGAGCGCCCTGCTGGAGCACGAGTCCGGCGTCGCCCTGATCATGGCGCTGTCCGAGGACGTCCTCCTTCTGGTGGTCGCGCAGCCGCACGAGACGCTCGGGACGCTGCTGTACGAGCTCCGACGCAACCGTGCCGGCCTCAGCGCGATCGTGTAGGGGACGTGGAGACAGCGCGCGTGCACGTCCTGGTGGCCGATGACGAGCCCCACATCGGTCGCATCATCCAAACGAAACTCGAGCAAGGTCCCTTCCGGGTCACATTGGTCTACGACGGCGCAGAGGCTCTGCGCGCTCTGGAGCAATACCCCGATGTGGCGCTGGTGCTCCTCGACCTCATGATGCCCAATCTCAGCGGACTCGATGTCCTCGGCCGTCTGCGTGCGGATGCGCGCTGGAAGGCCCTGCCCTGCGTGATCCTCACCGCCGCCGGCCAGGATCAGCGCTACGACGCCGCGATGGCGCTCGGTGTGTCGGATTACGTCACCAAGCCGTTCAGCCCCCGTCATCTGTACGCTCGCGTCGTCGAGCTCACCGGCGTCGGTCCGGCGGCCACATGAGCGGCGCGACCTGGGTTGTGGTGCTCGCCGGGGGCGTCGGCTCCCGCTTCTGGCCGATGAGCACGCCGCAGCGCCCGAAGCAGCTGTTGCCGCTGCTCTCGCACCAGCCGATGCTCCGTGACACGCTCGACCGGCTCGCGCCGATCGCGCCGATGGAGCGCGTCCTGGTGCTCACGAACGCGGAGCTGGCCGCAGCGGTCCGCGCGGTGCTCCCCGAGCTTCCGCCGGAGAACGTGATCGCCGAACCGCGGCCGGCCGGCACCGCGGCCGCCCTCACGTGGGCGGCGCACGAGATCGCGCGCCGCGGGACGCGGGACGACGTCATGATCTCGGTCCACGCGGACTGGGCTATCGCCGACGTCCCCGCCTTCCAGACCGCGCTGCGCGACGCGGCCACGGCGGCGAGCCGCGAGCAGGCCCTCGTGACCGTGGGGATCGTACCACTGCGTCCGGACCCGGGGCTCGGGTACATCGAACCCGGCGACGTCGTGCAGGCGCCGCTCCGTCGGGTGAAGCGCTTCGTCGAGAAGCCCCCGGTGGAACGGGCCACGGCGCTGATCGCCGCCGGCGGACTGTGGAACTCGGGGATCTTCGCCTGGCGCGCCGGCGACCTGCTCGACGAGGTCCACGCCCTCTGCCCCGAGGTCGGCCCCGCGCTCGACGCGCACCCGAACGATCTGGCCGCCTTCTTCGCCGCCGTCACGTCCATCGCCATCGACAATGGGGTGCTCGAACGGAGCCAGCGCGTGATGGTGCTCCCCGGCTCCTTCGGCTGGAGCGACGTGGGCACGTGGGCGGCGCTGCGCGACGTCCGTCCGCGTGACGCGGACGGGAACGCCGTCGGTGGCACCGCGTTCCTGAAGGACGCGCGGGCCAACGTCGTGCATGCCGAGGGACAGACGGTCGTGCTGTATGGCGTGGACGACCTGGTCGTCGTGGCGCAGGACGGCCTCACCCTCGTGACGACGGTCGACCGGGCACGGCAGCTGAAGCCGCTCCTCGACGCGCTCCCGAGCGCGATCCGCGAACGATGAGCCTCGGCTTCGTCCTCTACGATGACGCGCGCGCCCGCGCGCTGCAGCCCTTCGCGCTGACCCGGCCGGCGGGCGAGCTCCGAGCGGGGGCGTTGCTCGTGCGCGAGCGGTGGGGGTTCGTCGCTGGCGGGACGGCGCAGGCATTCGTCGGCGCGGCGCATCTGCGCACGTTCGAGGAGTTCGACGCGCCGCCGTCCGCGGAGGGAGTGCTCGCCGCCGGGACGATCCTCGTCAACAGCCGATGCGCCCCGGCGCTCGATGCCCGGCTCCTGGGCGGCGAATCGGTCTGGCGTTGCGATGGGCGCGTGGCCGCCGTGCGTCTGCACGCGCCGGTCGATGTCGCCCGGCTGCACGACGGGGACTGCACGCTCGACGACCTCGCGCCCCCCGACGCCCTGGTGGCCGCGATCGGTGGATGGTGGATCGACGATGTGTGGGACCTGATCCGCCATCTGCAGGTCATGCTCGCGCACGACATCCCGATCATCGGCCGCGGCACCGACGCGCCTCCGACGCACCTCACGGTCCTCGGCGAGCACCCGTGCTTCGTCGCGCGCGGCGCGTACGTGGAGCCGATGGTGCTCGTGGACACCACGAACGGTCCCGTGCTCATCGAGGACGGGGCGCGGGTCTCGGCGTTCACGCGGCTCGTCGGACCGTGCGTCGTCGGACGTCATGCGCAGATCGCGGGCGGGCGCGTCTCGGGCTGCGCCATCGGCGATCACGCGCGGATCCACGGCGAGATCAGCAGCAGCATCGTGATCGGGCATGCCAACAAGGCGCACGACGGCTTCGTGGGGCACTCCATCCTCGGCCGCTGGAGCAACCTCGGCGCGGGGACGATCACCAGTAATCTGAAGAACAGCTACGGCTCGGTGGCGCTCTGGACGGAGCGCGGGATCGTCCCCACCGACATGCAGTTCCTGGGCACGATGTTCGGCGACCACGCCAAGACGGCCATCGGCACGCGCCTCACCACGGGCACGGTGATCGGCGCTGGTGCCAATGTGTTCGGGAGTGCGATGCCGCCGAAGTTGGTGCCGCCGTTCAGCTGGGGGGATGTCCCGCCGTACGAGACGTTTGAGGCGGAGAAGTTCCTCGAGGTCGCGGCCCGGGTGATGGCCCGCCGCGCGACAGCGCTCTCCGATGGCCAGCGCGCGGTGCTCCGCGCGGCGTGGGAGCTGCGACTGACCATGCGTCCGTGAGCCCCTCGTGAGGGCCTGGACGCTCGGCAGCGGCAGCAAGGGGAATGCCATCCTGCTCGAGGGATCGGGGACACGAGTGCTGGTCGACTGCGGGTACTCGCCGCGTTCGATCGCGCAGCGCCTCGCGCCGTTCGGGATCGTCCCGGAGTCGATCGACGCCGTCGTGCTGACGCACGAGCACATCGACCACACCAAGGGGATCGTCTCGGCGCACAAGAAGTACGGCTGGCGGGTGTACGGGAGCGTCGGCACCCTCACGGCGCTCCGGGAGCTGCCGAGCGGCGCTCGTCAGGTGCTGGCCCCGGGCGCGACGACCGCCATCGGCAATCTCGACGTGGTGCTGTTGCGTGTCCCCCACGACGCCGCCGAGCCGACCGCGGTGCTGGCGACCGATCGCACGACGGGATTCCGCACCGGGATCGCGCATGACCTCGGCGAGGTGCCGGAGCCGGTGGCGCAGACGTTCGAGAGACTGGATCTCGCGTTGATCGAGTCGAACCACGACGAGGAGATGCTGCGGACCGGCCCGTACCCCGGCTATCTGAAGGACCGTGTGGCGAGCCGGAACGGACATCTGAGCAATCGACAGTCCGGGCAGTGGATCTCGCGGCTCTGGCATCCGTGGCTGCGGGGCGTGGTGCTGCTGCATCTGAGCGAGACGAACAACACACCCGCGGTGGCGACGACGGCGGCGCGGGCGGTGCTCAAGAAGTGCGGGTCTTCGCTGGTCCCCGCGGCCGCGCCGCAGGATGCGCCCGCGGGTCCGTTCGGGATGCCGGTGACGACGCAGCTGGCGCTCGGACTCTAGGCCGCGCGGGAGGATGTGAAACGCGCCCCGCAGCGATGGCTGCGGGGCGCGTTCGTTGCCGCTGAGGTGCCTTACGGCTTCTTGGTGGCTTCCGGCTTCTTGGCGTCGGCCTTCTTGTCCATCTTGCCGGCGGCCGGCTTCTTCCCGGCGTCCTGCTTGGCATCCTGGGCGACGGCGACGGTCGCGGTCATCATGGACACGAGCGCGAGCGCGGCGAACATGGTCTTACGGGACATGCATCCTCCAACGGGTGAGAAACGGGAACGCGTGCGATCGATGCGCACAGGGGGAGCGTTGCCGTCATCGGCGGGAGGTCCAGAGCGAGTCTTGGATATCCACATATTTTGGGTCATCGACGTCGATCCCGCAATAGGGGCGGGCGACTCCCTGCCCCGATACGGGTTACTCGACGTATCTTGCAGATGCCCCCAGCGTGAGGTGAGAGGCGCGTGAAGGATCTGCAGCGACTGCTCGACAACAACCGTGACTGGGCCGAACGGAACGCCCGTCAGGACCCGGAGTTCTTCGCCGCACGGGCGCGGGACCAGACCCCGCGGTTCCTCGCCATCGGCTGCTCGGACAGCCGGGTACCGCTCGAGATGCTGACCGGCGCCGAGCCGGGCGAGATGTTCGTGCATCGGAACATCGCGAACCAGGTGTACCCGTCGGACCTCAACGCGCTCTCGGTGCTGCAGTACGCCGTGGAAGCGCTGAAGGTGCCGCATGTGCTCGTGCTCGGGCACTACGGCTGCGGCGGCGTGGCGGCGGCGATGGGTGAGACTCCCTTCGGGCTCGTGGACAACTGGCTCGGCGACATCCGCGACGTGCGACGCCGCCATGCGCACGAACTCGACGAGCTCCCCGACGAGAATGCGCGGTTCAAGCGCCTCGTGGAGCTCAATGTGCTGCACCAGGTGCTCAACCTCGCCCGTACGCCGGTGGTGCAGACCGCGTGGCGGTCGGGGACGCGCCCGATGCTGCACGGCGCGGTGTTCGACATGCACGACGGCATCCTGCGGACGCTGGTGACGGAAGTGAACACGAATGCCAAGGCGGACGAGCTGATCCCGCTGGCGTAGGTCGCGTCGGGCGCCGGCGGCCGACGCGCACGACCGACCGGACGGATGTGAAACGGGGGGCGTGGCCAGTGGCCACGCCCCCCGTTCCCCGTCGTCGACTGACGACTAGTACATCCCGCCCATGCCACCACCGCCCTGCGGCGCGGCAGCCGGACGATCTTCCTTCTTCTCCACGATCAGCGCTTCCGTGGTGAGGAGGAGCGAGGCGATCGACGCGGCGTTCTGGAGCGCCGTGCGAGTCACCTTGGTCGGGTCGATGACGCCGGCCACCACGAGGTCCTCGTAGGTGTCGGTCAGCGCGTTGTAGCCGAAGTTCTTGTCCTTCGACGCCCGCACCTTCTCGACCACGATCGAGCCTTCGCCGCCCGCATTGAAGACGATCATGCGGATCGGCTCCTCGACGGCGCGACGGATGATGTCCACGCCGATCTGCTCGTCGGCGTCGAGCTTCATCCCCTTGAGCGCGGACTGCGCGCGCACGAGCGCCACGCCGCCGCCCGGGACGATGCCTTCCTCGACCGCGGCCTTGGTCGCGTGGAGCGCGTCCTCGACACGGGCCTTCTTCTCCTTCATCTCGCTCTCGGTGGCGGCACCGACGTTGATCACGGCCACACCGCCCGCGAGCTTCGCCTTGCGCTCCTGGAGCTTCTCCTTGTCGTAGTCGCTCGTGCTCTTCTCGATGGCGACTTCGATCTCCTTGATGCGGCCCTTGATCTTGTCTTCCTCACCATGGCCGTCGATGATCGTCGTGTTGTCCTTGTCGACGACGATGCGCTTGGCACGGCCGAGGTCGGTGATCACGGCGTTCTCGAGCTTGAAGCCGACGTCCTCGGAGACCACGTTGCCCTTCGTGAGGGTCGCGATGTCCTCGAGCATGGCCTTGCGGCGGTCACCGAAGCCCGGCGCCTTGACGGCGCAGATCTTCAGCGTGCCACGCAGCTTGTTCACCACGAGCGTCGCGAGCGCCTCGCCCTCGACGTCCTCGGCGATGATGAGCAGCGGCTTCCCCGTCTGCGCGACCTTCTCGAGCACCGGGAGGAGGTCCTTCATGCTGCCGATCTTCTTGTCGTGGATGAGGATGTAGGCGTCGTCGAGCGCCACTTCCATCTTGTCCGGATCGGTGATGAAGTACGGCGAGAGGTAGCCGCGGTCGAACTGCATGCCGTCCACGGTCTCCAGCGTCGTCTCGAGGCCACGGGCCTCCTCGACGGTGATGACGCCGTCGTTGCCGACCTTGTCCATCGCCTCGGCGATCAGGTCACCGATCTCCTTGTCGTTGTTCGCGGAGATGGTGCCGACCTGCGCGATCTCCTTCTTGCCGTTGGACGGCACGGAGATCTTCTTGAGCTCGTCGACGATCGCGGCGACGGCCTTGTCGATGCCACGCTTGATGGCCATCGGGTTGGCGCCGGCGGTGACGTTCTTGAGCCCCTCACGGAAGATCGCCTGCGCGAGCACCGTGGCGGTCGTGGTGCCGTCGCCGGCGTTGTCGGAGGTCTTGGTCGCGACTTCCTTCACCATCTGCGCGCCCATGTTCTCGATCGGATCCGCGAGCTCGATCTCCTTGGCGACGGTGACGCCGTCCTTGGTGACGGTCGGGGCGCCGAACTTCTTGTCGATGACGACGTTGCGGCCCTTCGGACCGAGGGTGACCTTCACCGCCTCGGCGAGCTGATCGACGCCGCGCTTCAGACCGGCGCGGGCGTCAACGTTGAAATGGAGTTCCTTGGCTGCCATGTGGCTATACCTGTCAGTTGGGAGTGGCGGTTCAGTTGATGACCGCGAGGATGTCCGACTCGCGGAGGATCAGGAGCTGCTCGGCGTCGATCGTGACTTCGGTGCCGCTGTACTTCCCGTAGAGGATCTTGTCGCCGACCTTCACTTCGAGCGCCACGCGCTTGCCGTCTTCCGTCCGGCCCGGGCCGGTCGCGACGACCTCACCCTGCTGCGGCTTCTCCTTCGCGGTGTCGGGGATGTAGAGCCCGCCACGCATCTGCTCCGTCTCTTCGAGCGGCCGCACGACCACACGGTCGGCCAGCGGCGCGACCTTCGACTTCGCTGCCATGGTGCATCTCCTTCGCTTTAGGTTCAACGTGGTTCCGGATGCCGCGCCTTCAGCGCGCACCCCTGCGTGGCACTCAACGACCGTGAGTGCTAACAAGTGAAAGCTAGGGGCATGCAGCCCAAGCGTCAAGAGCCCGAACGGCGTGCGACAGACGAGACAAGCCTTTACGTAACAACGGGTTACGACTCATCCGAACGCGCCAAAATGGCGCGGGGGAGTCGGTCAAATTGGACACCCCTCCCTGCCGACTTGGCAAGAAAATGGGCCGACCCTCACGGATCGACCCATTCCTGACCTCCCAAGGAGCCTCGTGGCGCCGCTGAGGCCCGCTCCGGGGCGCGACCGCTACCCGACCAACAGTCCGTACGCCATCGCGAGCCCCTGAAGCGTCAGATCGGGCTCGATCAGCTCCAGTTCGCTGCAGATCGGCTTGAACGACGCGGCCAGTCCGCCTGTCCCGATCACGAGCGGCGTCCCCTCACGCGGCCACGCGGCCTTGATGCGGCGCACGAGGCCGTCGATCGCCTCCGCCGAGCCGAGGACCACACCGGCGCGGATGCACTCGTCGGTGCGCGTGCCGATGACGCCCTTCGGCGGCACGATCTCCGTTGCCGGGAGCTTGCTGGTGCGACGGAAGAGCGACTCGGCCTGCATCTGTACGCCGGGCGCGATCACGCCGCCGATGAAAACGCCGTCGGCGGTGATGCAGTCGAAGGTCGTCGCCGTGCCCAGGTCCACCACGATGCAATCGCGCTGGTGCAACCGGCTCGCAGCCAGCGTGTTGATGATGCGGTCCGCGCCCACGGTGAGCGGCTCATCCACCTGGAGCGTGATCGGGAGCTTCGAGCGCCCATCCACGATCACGGCGGGAGCGCCGGTCAGTTTCTGACAGGCGGCGGCCAATGGCGCGGTGACCGCCGGCACCACGGAGCCGATCGCGGCGCCGGTCACGACGGAGCGGTCGATCCCGTCGGCGGCGAGGAGGGCGAGCAGCAGCAGATAGACCTCGTCGGGCGTGCGCGAGCCGTCGGTGGTCACCCGCCACCGTGCACGGACTTCGAGCCCCTCACAGAGGCCGAAGGTGCTCTCGGAGTTGCCGACGTCGCAGGCGAGGATCATTCCTCTTCCCCCTCGAAAACGAGTGAACCACGGCGATAGTGGACGATCCCTTCCTCCTTCTCGATCACGATCGCGCCGTCGGCGGTGATGCCGCGGACGCGTCCGGGGGTCGGCTGCGAGCAGCGGCGACCGGCGCCGAGATCGCGCGCCGAGTACTCGGCCAGCTCGGTGATGGAGAGCGGGCCGCCGACCGCGACGGCATCGCGGATCTCGGGGACGATCGCCGTGACGAGATCGCGGCGACGCGTACTGGGCCGCAGCCCACCGGCGAAGGGCATATCGACGGGCGCCTTGATGTTCACGCCGACCCCGACCGCCACCCACTCGATCCGTTCGTCGCGCCAGCGGGCTTCCACCAGGATGCCGCAGAGCTTGCGGTTCCCCTCGACGTACAGGTCGTTCGGCCACTTCACCTGCACGGGCGTGCCGGCGAAGTACTCGAGCACGGGGGCGAGGCGCAGGCCCAGTCGCAGCGAGAGCACATCGAGTCCGGAGGGACTCGACGGACGCTCGAGGACGGTCATCCAGAGGCCGTCGCGCGGGTTCGAGACCCAGCGTCGGCCGGTCCTGCCCCGCCCTGCGGTCTGTTCGTCGGCGAGGATCACGGTGCCCGCCGGGGCGCCCTGTTCGGCGAGGCGGTGGGCCTCGTCCATGGTGCTCGTGACCTTCTGGAACAGCGCGACGCGCGGCACACCGAGGGCGGCGGCCAGCGCGGGTGCGGCGTCGATCCCGTCGAGACTCGCCATGATCAGCCTCGCGAAGCCACGAGTGAGAGGACGGCGATGCCGAGCGCGATACGATACACCGCGAACACGCCGAACCCACGCGTGCGCACGAAGCGCAGAAGCACCGAGATCGCGAAGGCGCTGCTGATGGCGGCGGTCGTGATCCCGACCGCGAGCGACGGCGTCACGCCCGTCTCGGCGATCGCCTTCGGCACCTTCAGGATGGCAGCGGCGGAGATGATCGGCATCGACATCATGAAGCTGAAGATCGCCGCACTGGAACGATCGAGGCCGAGGCCTCGTCCGGCGGTGATCGTCGCGCCGGAGCGCGAGACGCCGGGGATCAGCGCGAACGCCTGGGCGCAGCCGATCAGCGCCGCATCGCGCCAGGTCAAGTCGCCGAGCTCACGCGTACGTGCGCTGCGGGCGTCCACGAGCCAGAGGATGACGCCCATCACCATCAGTGCGGCCGCGGTGAGCGCCGGCGTCCGGAACACCGTCTCGGCCTGCTTCTCGAGGAGGAGGCCGGCGATCGCGCCGGGGATCGTCGCGATGACCAGGAAGACGACGCGCCGCTGCTCCGGGGTCTCGACCTTGCGATCGACCAGGATCGAGATCCCCGCCCTGAACAGCGCGATCCACTCGGCGCGGAAATAGCCGAGCAGCGCCACGAGCGTGCCGACGTGCAGCGCGACATCGAAGGCGAGCCCGGGCTCCTCCCATCCAAAGGCCCACGGCGCCAGCGAGAGGTGCGCGGAGCTGCTGATGGGAAGGAACTCGGCCAGCCCCTGGAGGGCGCCGAGCACGAAGGACTGGAAGATCGAGGGTTCGGTCACGGAATCGTGGCTGAAGTTGGAGAAGCGGGATCGGTCCGCCCCTTCAGATAGAGACGCTCGTACTGTGCGACGACTTCGTCCTTCGCGAAACGCGCTCTCGCGTCGGCGGCGGCGGCAGCACTCATCGTGCTCCACCGCGCCTCGTCGGCGAGGATCGCGACGGCCGCGGCGGCCATCCCATCGATGTCACCGACGGGACGCAGCGCCCCCGTGACGCCGTCCTTGATGACTTCCACGATGCCGCCGACGTCATACGCGAGGCTCGGCACGCCGCACGCCAGCGCCTCGAGGGCGCTCAGGCCGAACGACTCGCGATCGGTCGGCAGCAGGAAGAGGTCGGCCGAGGCGAGGAGCGGGGCCACCGCGTCGATCTTGCCGAGGAAGTGGATCTGGTCGTGCTCGATCCCGAGCGCGCGTGCCTCCTCCTCGGCGGCCTGTCGATCGGGTCCGTCGCCCACCATGACGAGCACGCTCGGGACCTCCTTGCGCACGCGGTCGAAGATCCGCACCACGTCGAGCACACGCTTGACGGGGCGGAAGTTCGAGATGTGCATCAGGATCTTGCGGCCCTTGCCCAGCTGTTCGCGCAGCATGGGCGGATGCGCGTTGCGATCGTAGACGACGGGATCGACGAAGTTGCCGATCACCTCGACCTGACATCCGGCGCACCCGAAGGCGCGCACCGTCTCGTCCTTCAGGAACTGCGACACGGCGGTGATCCGGTCTGAGCGCTCGATGGAGAACTTGGTGATCGCGTGGAACGAGTGATCCTGACCGACGATGGTGATGTCGGTGCCGTGGAGCGTGGTGATGACGGTGATGTCGCGCCCTTCGCGCTGGAGCATCTCCTTGGCGATCCACGCGCTGGTGGCGTGCGGGATGGCGTAGTGGACGTGCAGCAGGTCCAGTCCCTCGTTGATCACCACCTCGTGCATGCGCACGGCGAGGGCGAGGTCGTACGGGGGATACTGGAAGAGCGGATAGCGGCCGACATCGACTTCGTGGAAGAAGACGCGCGGCAGGAACATCGGCAGCCGGAACGGCTGCTGATACGTGATGAAGTGGACCTCGTGCCCCTTCTCGGCGAGTGCGATGCCGAGTTCGGTCGCGACGACGCCGGACCCACCGTAGGTCGGATAGCAGGTGATGCCGATCTTCATGACTGCACTCCTCCACACCACCAGCGCTCGACGATCTCGCGCCCATCGGGATCGTGCGGATCGACGATGGTCACAAGGGCGCCGGCGAGTTGATTCCGGAACCAGGTGCGCTGCCGCTTGGCATACTGGCGCGTCTCGATAAGTATAGTCTCCCGAGCGGCGGCAAGGCTTGTGCGTCCCTCGACGGCGTCACGCAGCGCCCGATAGCCACAGCCCTGCCACGCGGCCGCGTCGGCCGGGACGCGCGCGATGAGTTCGCGCACCTCGTCGGTCCAGCCGCTGTCGAGCATCGCGGTGATGCGGGCGTCGATCTGCGCGGCGAGACGAGCGCCCGGATCGACCACGAGCCAGCGGGCCCGGTACGGCGCCGGCCGCGCCGACGCCTCGTGCCAGGCGCTGAGGGGACGTCCGGTGAGCAGTGCGGTCTCGACACTCCGCGTCAGCTGCGTGCGACCGAGATGGGCGCGGCGCGGATCGAGTTCGGCGCACCAGCGCCGGAGTTCCTCGAGCGGGAGCACCCGGAGTTGCTCGTCGAGTCGTGCGCGCGCTTCGGCGTCGAGTGCGGGGGCGTCGTGCAGCGGCGCGGTGAGCGCCCGGAGGTAGAGCCCTGTCCCGCCCACGACGAGCGCGTGATCGACCCCGCACTCCGCGATCCATCGCTCGGCGTCCGCGGCCCAACGCGCGGCGGACCAGCGCTCGGTGGGGTCGGCGACATCGAGGCCGCGGTACGGGATCCCCTCGCGCTCGGCGACCGACGGCTTGGCGGTCCCGATGTCGAAGTCCCGATAGATCTGTCGCGAGTCGGCGCTGACGATCGTGAGGCCATGCGCGCGCGCGAGCCGATGGGCGAGCGCGGTCTTCCCCGCTCCCGTCGGCCCGCAGATGATGCGGAGCTCAGCGGCGGCCGAAGCGGCGCTCGAGCTCATCCCAGCTCACCTGGACGATCGTGCTGCGGCCGTGCACGTCGTGCGCCGGCAAGGTGGTCCGCGAGAGCGCGATGAACAGCGCGCGCATCTCGGTCGGCGCGAGCACATCACCGGCCTTCACCGCGGCCTTGCACGCCACGGTCGCGGCGAGCCGCTCGTGCTTCGCGAGCCCGCTGCCGAGCCGGTCGCCGACCAGCGAGGCGATGGTGTCGCGGAGGCATCGCTCGGCGTCGAAACGCGCGTGCGGTGCCGGGACCGCACTCACGAGCACGCTGTGGCCGCCGAACGCCTCGGCCGCGAACCCGAGCTTCGCGAAGAGCTCGCGGTGCTCCTCGAACGCTTCGGCTTCGGCCGGCGTCAGATGCAACGTGAGCGGGAACAGCAACTGCTGCGAGGCGACGTCGCCGCGCTCCATCCCGTGCATGAACGCCTCGTACAGCACGCGCTCGTGCGCCGAGTGCTGGTCGATCAACACCCAGGCGTCGTCGCGCTCGAAGCCGATCCAGGTGCGGCGGAGTTGGATCAGCGGTGGGACGACGACGTCGGGAACGGTGCTCTGCTCGGTGGAGCTGACGAATGCCCCGTCATCGGGGCTCGCCGGCGCACCGGCATCGTGACTGTCCGCACGGGGCTGCGCGAAGAGCGGCGCCTCGGGGACCGGTGCCGACTGCAGCGCATCCACGTTCATCGTCGCCCCGCTCTCGGGGACGAAGGTCCACGTCGTGCGCGGCGCGACGCCGAACGGGGCGGCACTGTCGCCGGTCCCGAGTGCACGGCGCACGGCACGCTCCACCGCGCGCTCGGTGACCCATCGATCGCGGAATCGGACCTCGGCCTTGGCGGGATGGACGTTCACATCCACATCGCCGGCGGGAACCTCGATGTCCAGCACGAGCGAGGGGCGAACGCCGGCGGGGATGGTGGAGCGGTAGGCGGCCTCAGCGGCACGGACGAGCCCCGTGTCACGGATCGCCCGGCCGTTCACCGTGAGGAAGACGCGACGGCTCGTCATCCCGACATCGGCCGGGCGCTGGACGAGCCCGCTCACGCGGATCGGGCCGGAGACGTCGTCGACGTCCACGAGGGCCTCCGCCGCCGCGGCGCCCCAGAGCGCGGCGAGTCGCTCCCGGAGCGAGGCCGCCGGTGGGAGCTTGAGCACTTCCTTGTCGTCGTGCGTGACGGTGATGCGCACGTCGCGGCGACTGAGCGCCATCACGCCCAGGATCTCCGAGATGGCCCGCCACTCACTGCGCGCGCCCCGCAGGAATTTCTGTCGGGCGGGGGTGTTGTAGAAGAGCGACTCCACGGTGACCGTCGTGCCGCGACGACGAGCGACGTCCCCCACCTCGAGCAAGGTGCCACCGGCGGCGAGCACCCGGGTCCCGCTCCCGTCGGCGGTGGCGGTCTCGATCGTGAGACGCGAGACGGAACCGATCGCGGGGAGCGCTTCACCGCGGAACCCGAAACTGAGCACGCCGACGAGATCGGCCGACGTCTTGATCTTGGATGTGGCGTGCCGCTCGATGGAGATGGCGGCGTCGTCGCGCGACATCCCGGAGCCATCGTCGCTCACGCGGATCATGGCGCGCCCACCCTCGGTGATGGCGACGTCCACGGTGCTGGCGCCCGCGTCGAGGGCGTTCTCGACGAGTTCCTTGACGACCGATGCCGGACGCTCGACCACTTCGCCGGCCGCGATCTGGTCGGCGACGGCGGAGGGGAGGATGGAGATGATGCGCGGGGTCGTCACGAGCGAAATCTCCCGGTGGTGCGGGCGTTGGTCAACGTCCGGGACGACCGAGCGGCGCGAGATGCTCCGTGGGGATCCACCCCGAGCGCGATTCGTCGAGGACGATGTGCGACCAGACGCCTTGCGTGGCATCGACGCGCGCCGTCTCGCCCCCCAACGGCACCGGGCCCGCTTCGGCGCCGAGCGCAGGGAGGGTGCGGAGGGCGACGGGCTCGGTGACGATCGCGAGGTCGCGGGCCATGAAGGCACGCTCGATCCGCCCTGTCGCCAAGATCAGCACCGCTCCGAGCAGGGTGGTGATCGCGACGTGCGGCGCCGTCGGCCGTCCGACGAGCCGTCGACGTGCGACGATCGCCCAGCCGAGGATCCACACCACGAGCGTGAGCAGCGCCGGCAGGTGGACGGGAACCGCGGGGACCCGCGCCGGGCCGACATCCTGCGGTGCGCGGGAAGTAGCGAGCCGATCGCGCAGCGAACCGTCGGTCGGGCGGAGACGCAGCGCGCGCTGCCACCCGACGACGGCGTTCGCGGAATCCGCCGCGGCCCAGGAGGCTGTGCCGAAATCCGCCCACGCCGCGGCCGAGCGCGGCGCCTCCCGAGCGGCGTCGGCGAAGTGTCGCGCGGCGAGACGGAAATCGCCGCCGTCGAACGCCGTGACGCCCTTGAGGAAGGCGGCTCGGGCGTCCACGATGGACCCGGCGAACAGCGGAGTGGTCGCGAGCAGTACAAGCACCGGCAGCACGGCGCGGGCGCGGCGGCGGATGATGCGCGCGATCCCCCGCCCCTGTCGGCGCCCGCGCGCCTCGGCGTCGATCCGCGCGAAGAGCGCACGGCTGCGCTCGGCGAGATCTCCGGGAGGATGGTGCGGCGGATGGAAGCTCGACGCATCGAGTTCGCGGAGCAGTGCCGCAGTGCGATCGGCGGTCTCAGGGGTGACGCCCTCGAGCCGCAGGGCGCGCTCCCACGCGCCGTCCGCCGTCAGTCGCGCCTCTTCGAGACCGGTGCGTTCGCGCAGCGCATCGAGGAGGGTCCGGCGGAGGATCGCCGCCGCATCACGATCGGGCGAGCGCGTACCATCGACGCGCGCGAGCCGCTCCCGCGCCGTGAGGGGCGGCGGGACGCGGCGGGGACGCGTCCGCCAGAAGCTCCAGAGTGCGGGAATCGGCGCGAGCGCGAGCAGCAGCAGATAGACGGCGCTCTGTCCGAGCGGATCGGAACGCTCGCCATCGAACGTCCGCTCGATCGTGACACGGGCACCTGGAGCGGTCGGGGTCGCCTCCGCCGTCGGAGGTGGCGCGACGACATCGCCCGCCGCGACCTGGGTGGAGAGCGGCGCGCTCTCGGTCGTCTCGTATCGGCGCGCGTAGGGATTGAAGAACGCGAAGCGGATGGGCGGGATCGTCTGCGCCCCGGCCGCATTCGGTGTCACGAGCCAGTCGAACTCTTTGGCGCCGCGCAGGAGGGCGGGTTGCGAGTCGACGCTCACCCGTTCATCGGCGGGGATCACCGTTCCCCACGAGAGCGAGAACGCGGGGCGCGGCAGCAGCGTCAGGTTCCCCTGCCCCTCGACGCGCAGGGTGACGACCAGGGGATCGCCCGCTTTCGCTCGCGCCGTCCCGAGTTTCGCGGTGACGCGGTATACACCCACCGCACCTTTCCAATCGGTCGGACGTCCCGCGATCGGCGGCTCGATGACCACCAACCGCGCGCGCTCGGAGCGCATGCTGAACGACTCCTCGCGGCTGAAGTAGCTCTCGCCCTGCGGGAGGGTGTAGCTGAGTTGGGCCGCCGGGATCTCCACGATGCCGGGGGCCAATGCGAAGAGCGCGCGGCGGAAGACGTGCACCTCGTACGGCCGGTCGCCCGCCACGCGCACGTAGCCCCGCGCCGGATCGCGCAGGTCGTAGGCGAGGAGATCCCGGACCTCGGGCGCACGGTACTCCGGGTTCCGCCGCATCTTCTGGCGCGTGACGGACTCCATGAACACGCCCAGCTGGTACGTGGCCTGCTGACCGACATAGACCGTCTCGGGCACGACGATCGCGTGCACGTCGACGACCTTCGACGCGTCCACCCGGGCACGGTTCACGATCTCGGGGATCGTGATCTGTGCGCCCTGCAGTGCCAGGAGCAGCGCGGCGACGATCACCAGTCCTTGCTCCCCGGGGCGCGTTCCTGCCGCATCCCCTTCTGTCGGCGCGCCTGCGACTCCTTCTCATCGCGCGCGGCCGCCGAGAGCAACTGCTCGGCCTGCTGCGAGGACATCCCCTTCCGTGGCTCGGGGGGCGCCTGCTGCGACTGCTGCGGATTCTTCTGCGGATCGTTGCGACTCCCGCCGCCCCCCTGGCGCCGCTGCTGGAGCGCGAGCTCGTAGTTCCACTTCGCATCGGCATCGCCGTCCTTCTGCAGCAACAGGGCACGATACGACGAGATGGCGGCGTCGAGCTCATGCATGTCGGGCGCTTCGGGGCGCGACCCCTTCTTCAGGTGCGCGAGCCCGAGGTTGAACAGCGCCTTCTGACGGATCACCGGGTCACCGGCGAGGGTCGCCCGCTCCAGCATCTCGATGGCCGGCACGAGCGAGTCCGAGGCGAGGAGCGCGGTGCCGAGGTTGTAGAGCGTGATCGGGCGGCGGTCCCCTTCGGCCATGACCTGTCGCCAACGTCCTGCCGCCTGCTGGACCTTCCCGGCCTTGAACAGCGCGACGGGGTCGCGCTCCTGGGCCCGCAGATGGGCGGGCGCGACCGCGACGAGCAGCAGCACCGAGCTGAGGTGGAGCAGACGACGGATGCGCGTGGCCTTCCCGCCATCGGTGCGCCAGGCGTCGAAGAGCAGGAGCAGGATGGCCGGGACCAGCAGCCAGCTGATGCGGAGCGGGCGTGAGAGTCCTTCCTCCACATCACGTTGCTTGGAGTCGAGGCGACTCAGCGCGGCCTGGATGCGCGACGCTTTGTCGCTCGCGTTGGCCGCGATGAACTCCCCGCGTCCGGCGGTCGCGACCGCCGCGAGGAAGCGAGGGTCGTACTTGCTGATGACGATCTCGCCGTTCTCGTCGCGCTTGTCGATGATCTCCGACCCATCGATGATCGGGATGGTCGATCCGCCCTCGGTGCCGAAGCCGACGGTCACGATCCCGATCTCGGCGTCCGCCGCTGCCTTGGCCGCCGCGAGGCTCTCGTTGTGATCATCGAAGGCCTCTCCGTCGCTCAGGATCACGAGCCCGCGCCCCGATGCGCCCTTGGCGGCCACCAGAAGATCGGTCCCCTGGCGAATAGTGGCCGCCATGGCCGAGCCGGGCTGACCGACGACGGTCGGGTCGAGGTTGTCGAGGAAGAGCTCGATCGCGCCGTCGTCGGCCGTGAGGGGGGAGAGGATGTAGCTCCGCCCGGCAAAGGCGAGCAGCGCCACGCGGTTCCCCGGCGCGAGGGCGCGGAAACGGCGCACCTCCTGCTTCATCCGTTCGAGCCGCGATGGGCGTTCGTCGGCGGCCTGCATGGAGAGCGACGCGTCCATCGCGAGCACGACATCGATCCCATCGGCACGGACGATGTTCGTCCCGCTCCCCCATCGGGGGCCGGCGAAGGCGAGTCCGGCGAGCCCGACCGCCGCGGAGACCCGGATGGCCCGGGCGCGCGGTGCGCGACGCGCATCGCTCGACGCGAGCCGCTCGATCGCCGCGTCCGTGCCGAGGGCGGACAGGCGCACCAGACGACGGCGGTGCCACCACCAGAAGGCGAGCGCCGCCCCGGCCGCGAGGAGTAGCGCGCCGAGCACCATCCAGGGCATGTCGAAGCGCGGCATCATGGCAGCGGTCCCCGCCAGGCGAGCAGCAGCAGCTCGCATGCCGCCGCGATCAGCGCCAGCCCGAGGGGCCAGCGGAAGAGCTCACGGTAGCGCACGAAGCGCCGCGCACGGATCGGCGATCGCTCGAGCTTGTCGATCTGTTCGTAGATGCGCTGCAGCGAGAGCCCGTCGCGGGCCCGGAAGTAGCGGCCGCCACTCACCTGCGCGATGTACTCGAGGAGCGGTTCGTCGAGTTCCACCGGGCGCAGCTCGTATCGCAAGCCGAAGACGCCGCGGCCGACGGGCACCGGCGCCATCCCCTCGCTCCCCACGCCGATGGTGTACACCCGGATCCCGAGTGCCGCCGCGGCCTGTGCCGCCGTCCGCGGGTCGATGGTCCCACGATTGTTGACGCCGTCGGTGAGGAGGATCAGCACCTTCGAGCGTCCGGGGGCGTTCACGAGCCGGTTCGCCGACGTCGCGATCGCCGTGCCGATCGCGGTGCCGTCCTCGAGCTGGCCGGGCTGCAGGTTGTCCACCGCCGCGAGCACCACCGGATAGTCGATCGTCAGCGGCACCTGGGTGAGCGCCTCTCCCGAGAACGCGACCACGCCGACCTGATCGACCGTGCGCCCGGCGATGAACTGCTTGACCTTGTCCTTCGCGACCTCGAGCCGATTCTGCGGCTGGAAGTCCTCGGCGAGCATCGAGCTCGAGAGGTCGATGGCGAGGATGATGCTGATGCCGTCGCCATTCACCTGCTCCACGCGCGCACCGGCGCGCGGGCGGGCGAGGGCGACCGTCCCGCCGACCAGGGTGAGCACCCGTGCGGTGAGCAACGCGCGCGCCGCCCAGCGGCCGCGGGCCGGTCCGCGCGCGAGCAGATCGGCGCGCGAGAAGATGATCGCCGTCGGCTTCCGATGGCGGCGCCACCAGAGCCACATCACGATGGGGACGAGCAGCAGCAGCCACCACGGCTCCCCGAAGTCCACGCCGCGCCAACTCATCATCGGCGCCTCGGACGCTGCGGGCCACGATCGGCGGCGCGGAGACGTGCCTCGTGCGCCTCCTGCACCGAGCCGACGATCCGCTTGGCCGCGGTCGCCAGCTCAGCCGCCTCGTCCGGCGTCAGCGCGGTGGAGGCGAACCGAAGATCGGCGTCGCGCGAGAGCAACGCGACGAGTCGATCATGCCGCGCGGGGAACTCGTCCGTCTCGAGCACGCGCGCGAACTCAGCGGGGGTCTGGGCCTGATGCGCGGCCGGGAAACGGCGACCGAGATACTCACGCATCACATCGATGTGCGCGATCACATGGCGTGCCGGTTCTCCGGCTTCGTGCAGCGCCATCCGGTCGAGCGCCTCGAAGGCGGTGCTCGCGACGACGAAGGCCTCACGTTCCGCCGGCGGCGGCTTCGGCGCGTTGCGACGGTTCCAGTACCAGCCGAAGAGCACGGCGGCCAGCGCGGCGAGGAGCAGCCAGAGCTTCCAGAGTCCACTCGGCGTGTCGAGCGGATCGCGCGCGGGCTTGGCGATCCGATCCGCACTGTCGGCGGGAAGCAGCGTCCGCACGTGCACCGTCGGTACCGTGAGCTCGAATCGTTGTTCGACCCCTCCCAGCGCGATCATCACCGGTGCGAGCGCCACCCGACGATCGCCGAGGTCCCACGCCACCACGCGATACACCGCCGTGCGATCGATCGCTGCTCCCGGCGTCTCCGTGACGGTGCGGGGATCCACCGCTTCGATGGCATCGCCGCTGTCGGGCACGGCCGGGAATCGGACGACCGCGGCGGCCGGAGCCTGCACCCGCACACTGACGGTGAACGGCTGTCCGACGGTCACGGTGTCGGGGCTGACGCTGACGCGCACCTGCGCGTTGATCGCCCCCTGAGCCGTCGCGACCGCGGGGAACAGCAACGCGACGGTCACCAGCGCGCCGCGAATGACCTTCCGCAAGCTGATCACCGGCGGCGTGCCTTCCGGCCGCGCGTCTCGCGCACGTTGAAGAAGCGGAGCAACGGCTCGGCGAAGCCGCGATCGGTGTCCACCGCCACTTCGTCGATGGCCAGGCGACGCAGCATCTGCTGCCGCGCCACCCGCTCGCCCGCGATCGCCATGGCGTAGGCGCTGCGCACTCCGGGCGCGCTCGAGTCCACCTCGACGAGCGCCCCCGTTTCCGGATCGACCACGCGCACCACCCCGAGCCGCGGCAATTCCCGTTCGGCGGGATCGTCCATCACGACCGCGACCACGTCGTGCCGCTGCGCGATGGCGCGGAGCGACTTGTCCACCGGCTTGCTCACGAAGTCGGAGATCACGAAGACCAGGGCACGATGGTGCAGCACCCGCGCCGAGTAGTCGAGCGCCTGCGAGAGATCGGTGCCGCGGTCGGTCGAGGGCCAGGCGAGCACGTCGCGGACGAGCCGGAGCGCGTGGCGGCGGCCTTTGCGCGGCGGGACCACATGCTCGACGCGGTCGGAGCAGAGGATGA
Source organism: uncultured Gemmatimonas sp. (assembly GCA_964484775.1). Classification (GTDB taxonomy): domain Bacteria; phylum Gemmatimonadota; class Gemmatimonadetes; order Gemmatimonadales; family Gemmatimonadaceae; genus Fen-1231. The sequence continues at coordinate 42,757 of CAZAGK010000015.1, forward strand.
GCCCGACGCGATCGTTGTTGCGCGTGGCGGTGAGGGCGAGCACGGCGGCGAGTTCGGCCGCCATAGCCTGCTTGTCGCGCTCGCCGGTCCCGAAACGGCTCGACCCCGAGACGTCCACGATCAGGAGCACGGTGAGTTCGCGCTCCTCGACGTAGCGCTTCACGAAGAGCCGCCGCATGCGCGCGCTCACGTTCCAGTCGATGGTGCGCACCTCGTCTCCGGGCTGGTATTCCCGGACCTCCGAGAACTCCATCCCCTGCCCCTTGAAGACCGAGTGATACTCCCCGGTGAAGCGCGAGTTCACGAGCCCGCGGGTGCGGAGCTCGATGCGCTTCACCTGCCGGAGGATCTCTGGACTGATGCCGCTCACGCGGGGCCTCGCGTCACGCGTCGCGCCCGATCACGGTGCGGGGACGGCGTCGAGCACGCGCGCGATCACCTGATCGCTCGTCACGCTCTCCGCTTCGGCCTCGTAGGTGAGCAGCACGCGGTGCCGCAGCACGTCCGGGGCCATCGCTTTCACATCGTCGGGGGTCACGAAGGTGCGGCCACGCAGGAAGGCGTGGGCACGGGCCGATTGCGCGAGCGCGATGGTGGCACGCGGGCTCGCGCCGAACTCGATCAATGGCACGAGATCCGGGAGCCGTGCGTCGGCGGGGGCGCGGGTCGCATGCACGAGATCCACGATGTAGTCCACGATCCGCTCATCGAGCGAGAGCGCGGCCACATGGCGACGCGCGGCGAGGATCTGCGCCGGCGTGGCCACGGCCTGCACCGCGATGGCGTCACCGCCCGCCATGCGCCGCATGATCTCCTTCTCCTCGTCGCGCTTGGGATACCCGACGCGGAGCTTGAGCATGAAGCGGTCGACCTGCGCCTCGGGAAGCGGGTAGGTGCCTTCCTGCTCGATCGGGTTCTGCGTGGCGAGCA
>CAZAGK010000016.1:0-43358 GCA_964484775.1 uncultured Gemmatimonas sp.
CCGATGAACGGCGTCCTCGGGATGGCCGAGGTGCTCTCGCAGAGCGAGCTGCCACCGCGCGAGGCCGACGCCATCCGCACCATCCGGACCTCGGCGATCAATCTGCTCGGACTCATCGACGACATCCTCGACTTCTCGAAGATCGAAGCGGGGCGCCTGGAGCTGGAGATCTCGGACACGAATCCCGCCGAGGTGCTCGAGGGCGTGGTGAGCGCGCTCACACCGGTCGCCACCACGCGCCACGTGGAGCTCTCGCTCTTCGTCCATCCGGACGTTCCGACGCTGGTGCGATCGGATGCGCTGCGCATGCGGCAGATCCTGTACAACCTCGTCGGGAACGCCATCAAGTTCAGCGGTGGTCGGAGCGAGTCGCTGGGACGCGTGCGGATCCGCGCCGAGGTCATAGAGGGGGAACCGCGTGCCCTCCGGTTCACGGTCGCGGACAACGGGATCGGGATGGCCGATGCCACGCGCGAACGTCTGTTCACCTCGTTCATGCAGGCGGAGGCCTCGACGACACGACGCTTCGGCGGGACCGGCCTCGGACTCGCCATCTGCAAGCGACTCACCGACATGTTCCGCGGGACGATCGAGGTCCGGAGCGCGCTCGCCGAGGGATCGACCTTCACCGTCACCTTGCCGCTCATCCCGACCGCCGAGGAGACGACGCGCCTGCTGCCGGATGTGGCAGGGCTCTCGTGCGTGATCGTGCGCGATCCGATCGAGCCGGAGGAAGCGGACGACATCGCCGCCTATCTCGACAGGGCAGGCGCACGGGTGCTCATCAGTGCCACCCCCGCTGCCGCGATCGAGCTGGCCAAGGGGCAGCCGCGACCGGTGGTGCTGGTCGAGCGGCTCCCGGAGGACGCGGCGCCGGAGAGCGGGGTCGCCGCGGACGATGAGATCCGGCATCTGCGACTCGGCAACGGCCGGCGCCGGGTGGCCCGCGTCATCGCACCGAACCTCGTCGTGCTGGATCGGCAGTATCTGCGCGAGCGGAGTCTGCTGCGCGCGGTGGCCATCGCGGCCGGGCGCGCCTCACCCGAGACCTACGTCGAACAGCGTGACGCGCCGCTCGTGGCGCCGGGTGTGACGGCCCCGACCGTCGCGGTCGCCCGCCAGCGGGGGACGCTCATCCTGGTCGCCGAGGACGACGAGGTGAACCAGAAGGTCATCATGCGGCAGCTCGATCTGCTCGGTTACGCCGCGGAGGTGGCGAGCAACGGCGAGGAGGCGCTGCGGATGTGGCGGACCGGCAGCTACGGCCTGCTGCTGACCGACCTGCACATGCCGCGCCTCGATGGCTACACCCTGGTGCGGACCGTGCGCGCCGAGGAGCTCCCGGGCGCCCATATGCCCGCGATCGCACTCACCGCGAATGCGCTGCGTGGCGAGGAGACGCGCGCGCTCGCGATCGGCATGGACGCCTACCTGACCAAGCCCGTGGCGCTCGCGCTCCTCAAGAAGACGCTCGAGCGCTATCTCCCGACGCCCGAGCCCGTCCCCGAGGCGGCCTCAAGTCTCGCCACCGACACGCCGATACTCCGGGTGGAGGTCCTGACCGCGCTCGTCGGCGATGACGCGGAGATCGTCCGGGAGTTCCTGATCGACTACCGCACGAACGCGATGCGACTGGCCGATGAGGTGCGCGAGGCCCGATCGATCGGCGACTTCACGCGACTGGCGGCGGTGGTCCACAAGCTCAAGTCGTCGTCGCGCGCGGTGGGGGCGATCCGATTGGGCGATCTGTGCGCCGAGATCGAGTCGGCGGCCAAGCGGCACGACGATCCCGAGCTCGAGAGCCTGCTGGGCGGGTTCGCCGCGGCGACGACGGAGGTCCTTGCGGCGATCGCCAACATTGTGAATGATTGACGCGTAATCTGTTCTGCCGATTCTCCGACCCCCGGATCATGAAGTTCCTGCTCGTCGATGACGAACCGTTCGCGCTCCGACTGGTGACACACCAGCTCGGCCGTTTGGGATTCCATGATGTGCGCGCCATGGAGGATCCGGCGGCGGCGCTGGCGGTGATTGAGGGCGACGCGGGCGTGTGCGACATGATCCTGCTGGACCTGCAGATGCCCGGGATCGACGGCGTCGAGTTCGTGCGTCACCTCGCGACGGTCGGCTACGCGGGCGGGCTGATCCTCATCAGCGGGGAGGACGAGCGGATCCTCCAGACCGCGTTCAAGCTGGCGAAGGCGCAGTCGCTGGACGTGCGCGGTGCGCTGCACAAACCGGTGACGCCGGCTCAGCTGCAGGCGCTCCTCGTCGAACCGATGGTCCCCGCGGCGGCCGCGCGACGGCGCTCGGCGCGCAAGCTCTACTCGGCGGAACGGGTCGCGCAGGCCATCGCCGACGGTGAGATCGTCAATCACTACCAGCCGCAGCTGCTCATGTCGACCGGCGAGATCGACGGCGTCGAGTCGCTGGCGCGCTGGCAGCATCCCGAGGACGGACTGGTCTTCCCTGATCAGTTCATCCCGGTCGCCGAGGAGCACGGGTTGATCGCGGGGCTCACGAACGCGGTGATCCTCGACGGCTTGCGGCAGACGCGCGAATGGCGGGATGTGGGGCTCCGGATCCGCATGTCGATAAACGTCTCCATGGAGAGCCTCAGCGCGTTGCAGTTCCCGGATTTCGTGGCCAAAGCGATCGCTGCCGCAGGGGTCCCGCCGGAATCGCTCGTGCTCGAGGTCACCGAGAGTCGTCTCGCCAAGGACGCGCTCGCGTCGCTCGATATCGTCACCCGGCTCCGACTGAAGCACGTCGGTCTCTCCATCGACGACTTCGGCACAGGAAATTCCTCGCTCGCGCAGCTGCGCGACATGCCCTTCGATGAGTTGAAGATCGATCAGGGCTTCGTGAGAGGGGCGACGCACGATCCCGCGAAGCGCGCGATCGTCGAGGCCAATCTGAGTCTCGCGAGGCAGCTGGGGCTGCGCACGGTCGCGGAGGGGGTCGAGGAGCGCGAGGACTGGGATCTGCTCCGGTCGCTCGGCTGCGATGTCGCTCAGGGATGGTTCATGGCCAAGGCGATGCCGGCCGACGCACTCCCGGCGTGGATCACGCAGTGGGAGCAGCGCCGCGCGGAACTGGTGCCCGGCAGGGCGAGAGGCCGCGCCTCCTAGGGCGCTCGGGTCAGTCCCTGACCCAGGGCGAGAGCTGTTCCGCGACCCGCATGCGGCGCTCCGGGCTGAGGTGCCGCGCGCCCCGTACCATCCCGACGCACCGGGCACTCCCGCAATGGCAGGCGAACGGCTCCGCCATGTCGTACTCGGTGGTGTTGTAGTCGAACGTCACCCCGTCGCCGGGGGCGATGTCGCGGAGTGCGATCACCTGTCGGTCGCGGATCACGGTGGACGGATCGCAGCTGTGGTTCATGTAGCGCCAGAAGTAGTGCTGCACCACGTCGTCCACGTTGCGGGCACAGTCCTGGTCGAGATGGAGGTCCGCGCCGACCTGGAGCGAATAGCGCGTCGGCACCGGGGTCTCCCGTCCGCTGATCGTGAACAGCACCTGACCCGCCGCGATCGGCGCGACCGCGACGAGCCGTCGATCCTCCTGCGTGACGAGCACAGCGACGGTGGGACAGGCCCCATGCAGCAACGCCCCCGGGGGAAGCCCCGGGGACGCTGCCGATCGTTGCTGCCGCTCCGAGCGCGGACTCACGCGCCGCAGGCACCGTTGCGGGCGGCGCCACCGCCACCCGCTCCACCACGCCCGCCGGCCGCGGGCGTTGCGGCCGGTGCGGGCGCTGCCTTCGGCCAGACGTTGTCCGAGGGATCACGGTCCGGGAATCGGCACGAGGGATCGAACACGATCTTCGTGATCTTGCGTCCGCCGAAGTTCAGGTCCGCCTTGAAGGTGCGGCTCCCGCCGAACCAGACGTCCACCGGATAGGTGACGACGGCGGTCACGCTGTCCGTCATCTTCGCGTTCGCCATCGGCTTGATCGCCGGGCCCTTGGCATCGAAGACGACCTTCAGGACCACCGGCGAGGGCATCTGTCCGTCCTGTCGGACGACGACGCTCGTCGTGGTCCCCTTGGTCGTGACGCTCGCGATCGAACCGTCCACGCTCTCGGTGGTGAAGAGCCAGTAGTACCAGAACCACCCGAGGTCCTTCTTGAGCGCGTTGTTCATGAAGAACATGTAGTCCCACGGGGAGGGATGCTTGAACATCCACGTCTTCCCCCAGTCGCTCTGCGCCTTCCACACCGCCGAGTCGCCGACGATGCCGCCGAGCATGGAGAGCATCAGCGGGGTCTTGGAATAGGTGGTGAAGCCGTAGAACTGCGGGCCGGCGTAGTTCGCGTTCCACATCATCGGCGGCTCGGCTTCGTTGCCGCTCGTGCGCCCGTACGACTGGCCCGCGCCATCGAGGTTCGGCGCGGTCTTCCGGCTGTCGGCGGCGGAGAGGATGTTCATGTACTGGTTGAAGCCCTCGTCCATCCAGCCGTACCAGGTCTCGTTGTTGGAGACCGTCATCGGCCACCACTGGTGTCCCGTCTCGTGGTCGGCGGCGCCCTGATTGGAGTTGATCACCATCGGGTACTCCATGCCGGCGCTCGGACCGTCCTGCAGCGTCATCTGCGGGAACTGGTAGGGAAACCAGATCCCCGAGTAGAACTCGAGCGCGTGGCGCGTGATCGGTCCTGCGTTCGCGAACGCCGGCGCATTGCCGGGGAGGAAGAACATGTGCACGGGGATCGCCTTCTTCCCCGGGATCGTCGCGCGTGTCGCCGACCAGTTGAACTTCTTGGCCGTGGCCCACGCGAAGTCGTTGACGGTGTCGGCCACGAAGTGCCAGATCAGGCGATCACCGGCGGCGGTGGCCTTCCCCGGTCCGACCTCGTCGGTCCCGACGATCGGGCGGACCTCGTCGCTCTCGAGCACGTGGCTCAGCCGCTCACGGGCGGTGGCGGTGAGCACCTGCTCCGGATTCTGCAGCACGCCGGTGCCGCTCACGATCCATCCGGCGGGGACGTCGATGCTCACGTCGAACTTCCCGAAGTTGTTGTAGAACTCCGAGGGGCCGAGGTAGAGCTCGGGGTCCCAGCCGCGGAGGTCGTCGTACACGGCGACGCGGGGGTACCACTGCGTGGGCTGGTAGAGGGTATCGGCCCAGCGCTGGACCATGCGGTGATTGGCCCCCGGTCCGCCGGGGATCTTGTGGCTCCACTCGATCTCGAGCGTCGCGCGTCCCTTGGCGGGGATCGGGTTCACGAGCGAGATCGTCGCGCGGCTGGTGTTCATCCCGCTCGCGCGATTCTCCGGCGCGGCGGCCGGCGCACCCGCGGCGCCACCACGTCCACCGCGCCCGCCCGCCTGAGGGGCGAGATTCACGGGCTGTCCGTTGACGGTGATCCGGGTGATCACGAAGCCGTCGGTGTTCTCGGCAGGCACCCAGGGCGCGAGATGCGGGCTCTGGAAGAGGAAGAGGTTCTGGTCGAGCCGCATCACGATGCTCGTGAGCGAGTCGGTGGTGTTGTTGCTGAGCACGATCGACTCGCGCCCGGTGATGCGCGAGGTGGCCGGATCGAGCTTGGCGTTGATCGTGTAGTCGGTCCGCAGCTGGGCGTAGTTCTTCGCGGGACGCCCGGTGGAGTCGCGGGTCCCGGCGGCGAACGCCTTGCGGATGATGTTGGTGATCGGGATGTCGCGGCGGACGGCGCGCTCGGGGAGCGCGCTGCTCCTGGCGGCGGTCTGCGCAGCGACGGGCGAGAGGAGCGCGCTGCCGGCGACGATCGCCAGCAGAAGGGGTGTGCGGACGGTCATGGAGAGCCTCGGGGTGAAGCAGAGAAGCTACACGAACCCGGGTCGAATGGCGATATGGCGCCCGTGCGCTCCCCTCAGCTCCTGAACTCCTGCTTCGCCGCGCCGATCCCGCCGCCGTCCACGACGTTGAGATACCCGAGGGCCTGGAGCTCGCGCGCGGCGGCGGCGGACCGTGCGCCGCTGGCGCAATAGACGAGGATCCGGCTGCTCTTGGCGATCTCCGGACGCCCGGCGAGTTCGGGGCCCATCCCCCCGACGGGGATGCAGATGGCCCCGTCCAGATGTCCGAGCCAGAACTCGAGCTTGGAGCGGACGTCGATCACGTGATCGACGGGCCGGCCGCGGAAGGTGCGGCCGGCGACAGTGCCTTTGCCGGTCATTTCTGCTTCACGGGGCAGGTGGAGAAGCCAAGGAGTGTGTAGAGCGGGCAGGAGCCGATGAGCGACGTCAGGAGCGGGATGAGGCCGATGTAGCCGAACGGGGTCTTGGGGCCGATGAAGGCGAGGGAGAGGACGCCGGCGCCGACGAGGAAGCGCAACGCGCGGTCGATGCCGCCGACGTTCGTGGGGAGCAGTTTCACGGGAACCTCCGAGGGGTTCGAGGGGAAGGGGTCGTCCTACGTATATTAGTATATGGCGATATAGTAATATGACAAGTCGGGGAACCCCCGACGACCGGCGTCGTCGGGGGCCCATCGCCCGCGTGCCTCTACTTGTTGGCGTCGAGCAGCTTCTTCCGCTCCTGCCAGCTCTGGCCGTCGGTGATCCACTTGGCCGCCGGCTCCCCCTTCAGGTAGTGCCCGAACCACTGCAGGATCCGCCGTTCGTAGTCGATGGCGTTCTCCTTCTTGCCGAGCCCGTGCCCTTCGCCGGGGTAGAGCAGCATCACGACCTCCTTCCCGGCCCGGCGCGCGTAGTTGTAGAACTCCACGCCCTGCCGCATGTCCACCGTCGGGTCGTCACCGCCGATCTCCAGCAGCAGCGACTTGGCGGGCATCACGTGGACCTTGTCGAGCGGGGAGTTCTTCACCATCGCCGCCATGTCCTCCCACGGCGCGACCTCCATGCGGAACTGCCCCGTCTCCCAGTGATCGAATTCGGGGACCGAACTCCAGTGCATCTGCCCCGCGAAGCTGATCATGTCGCTGATCCCCGCACCGGCGACCGCGGTGGCGAAGAGGGTGCTGTGCGTCGCCAGATAGTACGCCTCGTAGCCCCCCTGCGAATGCCCCGTGTGGCCGATCCGGGCCGGGTCCACCAACCCGCGCGCGATCACCGACTTCACCGCCGCCTCCACCGAGTACAGCACCGACAACCCGGGCTCGCGCGGACGGAACACGATGTCCGGCATCAGCACGAAATAGCCGTTCTGCGTGAAGACGTTCGCGTTGTAGTAGTCGTTCTCGCGCGGCACGATGTACCGATGGAGCCCCTGCGTGAGCAGCTCGTACGTGTACACGATCATCGGGTACTTCTTCTTCGGATCGTAGTTCGCGGGATAGTACAGGATGGCCTGCAACGGCTTCCCGATAGTGCTCGTGAAGTCCATCAGCTCGGCCTTCCCCCACGCGTAGTCCTTCTGGAAGCTGTTCGTCGCGGCGATCGTCACGGCGTTCGAGAGATCCGCCCCGGCCGCCTGGAGCGACGGGGAGTCCGCGAAACTCTGGCGCGTGAAGGTGTATCGGTCGGCGCTGTCCGCCTTGGCCAGCGACGTCACCGACTGATCCGCCAGCACGAGCCGCTGCACCTCACCCGACGGCATCAGGCGCGCATAACCGCTCTTCTTGCTCTTGCTCCCGTACAGCGAGAGATACACCGGCTTGCCGAGATCCACGCCCCGCTCCCCGCTCGGCGCGCCGAAGCCGCCGAACCCACCGCCGCCTCCGAGATTCACGATGCGGTGCTGCAGCCGCTCCGCCGCGCCGTTCGTGAGGCGTGTCCCGCCGCTCCCGTCGAGCGCGAGCGACCAGACATCGTACGCACCGTTCACGAGCATCCGTGAGCCGTCCTTGGTCCAGTTCGGCTGCCCGATGGACGGGAGCACATCGGTCGGATGGTCGTCCTCACGATCCACGAAGTCGACCTTCTGCGCGCCGCCGGTGAGCTTCGCCGTCAGGTTGGTGCGCGCGCCGCTCGCGAGCTCCTGCACCCAGTAGTCCTTGCCATCGAACCAGGCCACGCGGGCACCCGTGGGATCGGCACCGAAGTAGTGCCGCACCTTCTCGAGCGTGCGCTTGCGCGTGCCGGTCGCGAGATCCACGAGCCAGACATCCTGGTCACGGCGCCCGAACTTCTGCCCGAACGGATACGGCTTCCGGTCGGTCTCGGTCGCATAGCGGTCGCCATCCAGCACGGTCGCGGTCTCGGCGAGATCGCTCCCGATGCGAACCAGCGCCCCGCTGCCCACCGACCACCCGGCCAGCATCGTCGCCCGCAGGTCGCGCTGCTCCGCCGAGCGTTGCTCGGGGATCACGTGCACGTCCTTCGTGTGCCAGATCTCCACGTCGGAGACCTTCTCCTCGCTCTTCTTGGGGGCATCGGCCACCGCGTCGCGCGGGCGGAGGCCGATGTACAGCACCTTCCCATCCTTGCTCCACGACGGACGACGGGAATCGGCCACGCGCATCCCGCTCGGGATGGCGCTCGCCCCCGCCTCGAGCGAGCGCAGGCGCGGGTTCTCACCGCCGACCGCACTCCACGCGAGCACGGTGTGCGCGGTGTCGGCGTATTCGCGCTCCACCTTGGTACGAAGCACGGCGAGATCCTCCGACTTCGGCCGCCAGGCGAGTCCACGATAGATCGAGGTGGACGATTCGAGCACGCGCACCGAGCTGTTGCTCCCGTCGAACAATTGCACGCCGTTCCCGGCCCCGCCGTCCACCGTCATGGTGAAGGCGAGCAACGCGCGTCCGTCGGCCCACGCCTGTTCGGCCACGTTCGAGAACACGAGCCGCGTCCCCTTCGCCAACTCCTGCACCATCACATCCTGCACGCGCTTCCCCTCGGCGGCGTAGCGCGTCATGGCGATGAACCGTCCGTCGCCGCTGAAACTGAAGCTCGCCACATCGGGCACGGAGGTGCTGTCGCCGGTGGTGAGATCGCGGAGCGCGAGCGACGTGTGGACCGGCTTCCGATCCTTGGTCAGTCGATCGCGCTCCTTCGGCGAGACGCCCACCAGATACGCGACCCAGCGCGAGTCGGGCGTGAAGCTCGCCCCGGTGCCGTACGCCGCGACGATCGTCGTGTCGCGCGCACCGCCGCGAAGGCGGAGCTCGTTCTCTTCGTTCACCCGCGAGATCGACACCGCGATCCAGCGTCCGTTCGGCGACATCCGCGACGCGCCGACCGATTCCCACTTCCCGAAATCCTTGGGCGTCACATAGGGCTTCTCGCCCGGCTTCAGCGGCGCCGTGCCGTGCGTGCGACGGAGCTCGATCTCCGAGACGATGAATCCGAAGCCCGGCCATCCGCCGGACTTCACCGAGCGTTCGAAGTAGCTCCGCGCCTTCGCCGTGTCGCCCTTCACGAGGTAGTAGTTCCCGATCCCGAAGCTCAGCGTCGCGACCTGCACGTCGGCGGTGTCGGCGGCGGTGAAGACCTTCTCCGGATCCGTCTGTCCGCGATACATGCGCAGGCGGGCGGCATAGGCGTTGTCGACCTTCAGCGAGTCCGGGTGTCGATCGAGCAGGGCCTTCGCCTCGGCATGACGTCCCGCGCGCGAGAGCGACATCCAGAGCCAGTCGGTGGAACCCGCGAGCTCGCCGGCATCCGGCGCCTTCGGGAGCCCGTGCGCGAACGCGTCCGCCGCCCCGGAGAAGTCCCCCTGCGCGAAGCGCACCACACCGAGGTGATACCACAGCCCGTAGATCGTGGTGTCGATCGCGATCCCGCGCGTGAGGTCGGCCTTGGCCTTGTCGAACTCGCGGATCGAGAGATAGCGGTGGCCGCGCCAGCGCAGCAGGACTGCGTTGTTCGGGAGTGCGGAGAGTCCCTTGGTGAAAGTCGCGACCGCCTCGCGCATCTGCCGTACACCGGACTGTGCGGTGCCGAGTGCGACGATCCTGTCGACGTTCTTGGGGTCAGCGGCGAGTGCCTTCGCGGCGGCAGCGACCGTCCCCTTGGGATCGGGCTGCGCGCGGTACTCGACGCCGGCAGGGGAGGTGTACTGGACCGACTGGGCCGCGCTGGGCGCGGCGGATCCGATGGCGAGGGTCGCAGCGAAGAGGTGCGCGACGGACGATCGACGAATCATGGGCGGGGACCGGAGGAGAGAGGGGAGTCCGCCCCAAAGCTATGCCTTTTTCTCCCCCTCCGCCTCTGCCGCGGCGTCCTTCACCGCATGCTTCTCCTTCACGGTGTTCTGGGCGATCTCCATCGCCGTGCGGATCTGGGCCACATGCTCGCGCAACGCGCGGATCTTGGCTTGCTCCCCGCCGCCGCGACCCACCACGAGGATCATCGAGGCAACGATGTCGGAGATCATCCCGAACTGTCCCTTCAACTGCCCCTGGAGCGGGACCGCCACGCGCTTCACCGCCTGCGGTGCCGTCCCGATGGAGCGCTGATTCTTGACGTCGTTGGCCATCCGCTCGACCATGGCGTGGATCCCCGAGAGGGTCATCAACCCCTCTTCGAGGGTCTTCATCTTCTGCGTGCCGGCCCCGTCGAGCTTGACCCCTGCCACCGTTACTTCCCTCCGATCATCGTCGCCGGGTTCAACGCGCGGTCGAGTGCCTCGCGCGTCATCCACTCCTTCTCGAGCACGAGCTCGTACACCCCGCGCCCCGTCGCCAGCGCTTCCTTGGCGATCTCGGTGCAGCGCTCGTAGCCGATCTCGGGCACCAGCGCCGTCACGATGCCGATGCTCTGCTCCACGAAGTGGCGCATCCGGTCGGGGTTCGCGGTGATCCCTTCCACGCACTTCTCGCGCAGCACCACGCAGGCGTTCCGCATGGTCTTGATGCTGCTCAGCAACCGATACGCGATCACCGGTTCGAACACGTTCAACTGCAACTGCCCCGCCTCGGCCGCCATCGTGACCGTCATGTCGCCGCCGATCACGTCGAAGCAGACCTGATTCACGACCTCGGGGATCACCGGATTCACCTTCCCCGGCATGATACTCGATCCCGGCTGCATGGGGGGCAGGTTGATCTCCCCGAAACCGGTTCTGGGGCCACTCGAGAGCAGGCGGAGATCGTTGCAGATCTTGCTCAGCTTCACCGCGCAGCGCTTCAGGACCCCCGAAAGTTGCACGAACGATCCAGTGTCCGACGTCGCCTCCACCAGGTCCGGCGCGGTGATCATGGCGAGTCCCGTCACCTCGGAGAGGCGCTTGCACACCAGCTCCGCATAGCCGCCCGGCGCGGTGATCCCGGTGCCGATGGCCGTCGCCCCCATGTTCATCTCGCGGATCAGCGCCTGCGCCTCGGAGAGCCGGTCGATGTCCTCCTGCATGGTGTGCGCGAAGGCGGCGAACTCCTGGCCGAGCGTCATGGGCACGGCGTCCTGCAGCTGCGTACGCCCCATCTTCAGGTACGGGGAGAACTCCTCCCCCTTCACCAGGAAGGCGGCGACCAGGTCGGCCATCGCCGCTTTGAGTCCGATGATCGCATGATGCATCGCGAGCTTGATCGACGTGGGGTACACGTCGTTCGTGCTCTGCGAGTGGTTCACGTGATTGTTCGGATGCACGGTGTCGTACGATCCGCGCGGCAGCCCCATGAGCTCGAGGGCGCGGTTCGCGATCACCTCGTTCGCATTCATGTTGGTGCTCGTCCCCGCGCCGCCCTGGATCATGTCCACCAGGAAGTGCTCGTGATGGCGCCCGTCCTGGATCTCCCGGCACGCCCGGACGATCACATCGCACACCTCGTGCGTGATCAGCCCGAGTTCGGCGTTGGCCTTGGCCGCCGCCTCCTTCACCTGCGCCAGGGCGACGATCAGCTCAGGAAACTCGCGCAGCGGAACCCCCGTAATGGGGAAGTTCTCCAGCGCGCGGAGGGTCTGCACGCCGTAGAGCGCGGCATCGGGGATCTCCCGTTCGCCGAGGAGGTCGTGTTCGAGACGGCGGGCGCCACCGCGGAAGCTCATCCCGCGGCCGCGTCCGCTGAGCGTGGCGTCGGCGCTCTTGAGCCGGGCGGCGATCGCCTGGGCCGCCCGGGCCACGAGCGCGGCGTGCAGACTCGGCTGGTCCTTCAACACCGGAGCCAGGGTGGACTTGGGGAAGAGCAACATCGTGGTGGCGGTGACGGCACGCGCGGAGGTCCCGTGCGTGACGTCCTCGAGCAGCACCCCTTCGCCGATCACCTCACCGGCGCCGAGGGCGGCCAGCCGCTCGTGGGCGGCGCCGTGCTCGATCGACAGGGTGCCGCTCAGCACCACCCCGAAGAAGCGCCGTTCGGCTCCTTCGGTGAAGAGGAACTCGTCCACGGCCAAGGTGCGCGACTCGGCGATCCGCCCCAGATGCCAGAGCAGGGTGGACGGGAGATTCTCGAAGAAGGCAACCCCTTTCAGGGTATCGGTGATCGGTGAGCTGGTCATAGATGAAAAAGCTACCGTCCGGCCCACGCGGCGGGTAGCGAAAGGCGCCCGGGTGCGACTAGCCTTACGTATGCCGCCATGCGAGGTCTCCTGGTGACGGATCTGTCGCGATCCGTCGCCGAACGCGTATATCTCCCCGATGCGGCGCTGCGAAGCTCCACGGTCGACCTGTCGCATCTGGAGCTGCCGGCGGTGCTGCGCCCGGACGCGCGCCTGTCGGTCCTGGATATCACGGAATTCTATGGCGACACGACGGGTGGGATCCGCACCTACCTGCGCCAGAAGTCGGCGTACGTCGAGGCCCGTCCCGACCTCCGCCAGGTGCTGGTGCTCCCCTCGCCCCGCGACCACCTGTCACAGAGTGACGGGGTGCGGAGCTACCGCCTGCAGGGCCCCCGGGTCCCCAAACAGGCCCCGTACCGCTTCATGCTCGCGACGCGCACCAACCGCCGGATCGCGCTGCACGAGCGGCCGGATGTGGTCGAGATCGGCAGTCCGGGCTTCGTCCCGTGGATCACCAAGCTCGCGACCCGCGGGCTGGATATCCCGCTCGTGGCCTTCTGGCACAGCAACTTCCCCCGGGTCTTCGCTCCGTTTCCCGAGCGGGCGAATGCCTTCAGACGCGCCCTCTGGGACCTCGGATGGAAGTACGCGCGGCAGATCGACCAGCAGGTCGCGATGTCGATCGCCTGCTCGCGGTTCGTGGCCGACGATCTCCGCGCTGCGGGGATCGATCGGGTGGCGCACATCCCGCTCGGCGTGGACCTGGTGCATTTCCATCCCGGCCGTCGCGCGCGCCGCGAGGAGGTCCGCAAGCGGCTTGGACTCCCCGACGGCCCGGTCGCGGGGTTCGTGGGGCGCTTCGCGGCCGAGAAGGAGATCGAACTCGCGCTGAAGGCGTGGCCCGAGGTCCACCGGCGCACCGGGGCGGTGCTCGCGCTGATCGGGGCGGGCCCCATGCAGGAACGGCTCGAGGCGATGGTGGACGGCGCCGACTGGGCGCGCTTCCTCCCCTATCAGAGCAGTCGCGAGGAGCTGGCCGACCTCCTGGCCGCGCTCGACCTGTTCGTGGCGCCCAGTTCCAACGAGACCTTCGGTCTGGCACCGCTCGAGGCGCAGGCCTCGGGGACCCCGGTGATCGCCGCGAACCGTGGCGGGATCGGGGAGCAGATCGAAGCCGGAGGTGCCGGGGGGATCTTCGAGGCGGGGAATGTGGCGTCGTTCCGCGAGGTGGCGGTGCGACTCTTCCAGTCGGACCTCGCCGCGCTCGGCGCCAAGGGGCGCGCCTACGCCGAAGCCGACCACTCGTGGGACACCGTGTTCGATCGCATCTTCAAGGTGTACGCGGATGTGAAGCGGAGCCGATGAGGAGCTGACGTGCCGACCCCGAACAGGCAGTTGCTGATCACCATCCATGATGTGACGCCGGCGCTCCAGGATCGCGTGGAGATCCTGTGGCGGATGTGTCGCGCGCGTGGGGTGATCCCCGGGCTCCTGGTGGTCCCCGACTGGCACGGGGTGGCGCCGATCGAAGGGGACCCGAAGTTCGGCGCCTGGGTCCGCGAGCGCGCCAAGGAAGGGGCGGAGATCTTCCTGCACGGCGAGCGGCACGACGAGGTCGGGCTGCCGCGCACCTGGCGCGACGAGTGGCGCGCCCTCGGGCGCACCAACAAGGAGGGGGAGTTCCTGACTCTCGACTTCGACGCGGCGTCGGCCAAGATCACGCGCGGCGTCGCCCGCCTGAAGGCGATGGGGCTCGAGCCGATCGGCTTCGTCCCACCGGCCTGGCTGGCCAAGATGGACACCCATGTGGCCTGCCGGAAGGCGGGGCTCGCGGTCAGCGAGGACGACGGCACGGTGTTCGTGCACGCCACCAAGCTGGCACTCGCCTCGCCCGTGGTACGCTGGAGTGCGCGCGGGGCGTTCCGGTCGTACGGCTCGGTGGCGCAGGAGCGGCTGCGGTGGAAGCTCCAGCGCAACGCGCCGGTCATGCGTCTGGCGCTGCACCCCGCGGACCTGGACCATCCGGCGGTGGAGGCGAGCATCGACCGGGCCATGGGCGACTGGCTCGGCGTACGGGTCCAGACGTTCTATCGGGAGCTCTGAGGGCGCCTGCGGGGCGGGTGTCAGGGCTACTCACCTGTCACGGTCGCGGGCCGCTCGCTACAATAGCGGTGTACCCACACCCGCTCCGGAGCTTCTGCCGTGTCCAACTCCCGCCGCGAATTCCTCGAGAAGTCGGCCACCCTCGCCGCGCTCGGCTTCCTTCCCCGTGAGATCAGTGCCTCGGAATGGCTCGATGAGCGCGAACGCGCCCGTCGCGCCGTGCCGACGTCGAACTTCCGGGCGCGCCCTGTGGTGGTGGGCTCCGCCAACGGGTTCCACACCGATCGGCCCGCGGGGATCAAGATCGCCTACGACAAGATCATCGCCGGTGGCGATCCCCTCGACGCGATCATCGCGGGGGTGAACACGCAGGAGCTCGATCCCACCGATCAGTCGGTCGGACTCGGCGGCTTGCCGAACGAGGAAGGGATCGTGCAGCTCGACGCGAGCTGCATGCATGGACCCACGAAGCGTGCCGGGTCGGTGGCGGGACTCGAGGGGATCGCCACGCCGAGCAATGTGGCCAAGGCGGTGATGGAGTACACCGACCACCTGATGCTCGTGGGCGCCGACGCCAAGCGCTTCGCCCTCGCGATGGGCTTCAAGGAGCAGAACCTGCTCACCGAGAAGTCCCGTCAGGACTGGCTGAAGTGGAAGTCGAGCAACCCCAAGGGCGGCTGGACCAACGCCGAGAAGCGCGCCGCGTGGCTCAAGTGGAACGCCGATCGCGGGAACCTCAAGAGCCAGCCGGAGAAGGGGGGCTTCGACGAGAACGCGGCGCTCAACTGGACGCACGGCACCATCAACATGGATGCGGTGACGGCGAGCGGCGACATCGCGAGCGTCACCACCACGAGCGGGATGGCATGGAAGATCCCCGGTCGCATCGGCGACTCGCCGATCATCGGCGCCGGGCAGTACTGCGACAACACCGTGGGCGCGGCCGGCAGCACCGGGCGCGGCGAGAGCAACATCATGGTGTGCGGGGCCTTCCTGGCGGTGGAATTCATGCGGCAGGGGCTGACCCCCGAAGCGGCGCTCATGAAGGTGATGGAGCGCGTGATCGCCATGAGCGAGAAGCGTCTGCTCGACGACAAGGGGCGCCCGCACTTCGACCTCGATTTCTACGCCGTGAGCAAGGACGGTCGCGTGGCCGGTGCCTGCGCGTACGAAGGGAGCTCCTTCGCCGTGTGCGACGAGAAGGGGCCGCGCCTCATCAAGTCGGCCTACCTCTTCAAGCAGTCGGAGCGTCCGCAGCCGAGGAGCTGATGTGACCACGAACGACAGCGAATTCGCCGGGCTGCAGCGACGCGTCGCGGCAGCGGCGCTGGCGCTGCTCTCGGTGTTCGTGGTCGCGGTGGTGGGCTATCGGATCATCGGCGGGAACGAGCACGGATGGATGGACGCGATGTACATGTCCGTCATCATGCTCACGACGACCGGGCTCAAGGAGGTCGTCCCCACCGACTCGCTCGGTGCGCAGATCTTCACGATGGCGATCCTGCTCTTCGGAGCGACCGCCGCAGTGTACACGCTCTCGATGATCACGGCGTTCATCGTCGAGGGCGACCTGACGCAGGGATTCCGGAGACGTCGCATGCAGAAGCGGATCGATGCCATGACGGGGCACTACATCGTGTGCGGCGCGGGGCAGACGGGCTCGACCGTCCTGCGCGAACTGGTGCGCACGCAACGCCACTGCGTCACGATCGAGCAGAACCACGCGCACATCGCCGCGCTGGAAGCCGAGCTGCCCGGCGTCCCGGCGCTGCACGGTGACTGTTCCGACGACGAGACGCTGATCCGCGCCGGCGTGGCCCGCGCCGCGGGCGTGGTGGTCTGCACCGACGACGACAAGAACGCCCTGGTGACCACCGTGCTGGCGCGGCAGTTGAACCCGCATGTGCGGGTGATCGCGCGCGCCTCCACCGACAAAGCGGCGAACCGCTTGCGTCAGGCGGGGGCGGACGGTGTGGTGTCGCCGGCCCAGATCGGCGGCATGCGCCTGGTCAGCGAGCTCGTGCGGCCGACGGTCGTGACCTTCCTCGACACGATGCTGCGTGACACGAACCGCAATCTGCGGATCGAGGAGGTGCCGGTCACGGGCGCGAGTCCGTACGCCGGACAACCCGTCTCGACGCTGCAGCTGCACGAATACGGCAGCGGATTGCTTCTGCTCGCCATGCGCACCGCGTCGGGGGAATACCTGTTCAATCCCGAGGCGGGGACGCTGGTGACGGACGGCTGTCACCTGATCACGATGGGCGACCCGCCAGCGGTCGCGGCCCTGCGCGCGAAGACTAGTCCGGCTTCCTGACCGGCGCGGTGATCGGCTGTCCCGGCGTCGTCGGCGGGACGGGCACGGCCCCCGGCGCAGGCATCACCCGCGTCTCGGTCGTGCGGCGCGGCGAGTGATCCATCTGATCGAGCCAACGCAGTGAGACGTTCACGATCGAGTCGAGCCGCGCCGTCGAGGTCGTCGACGGCAGCTTGATCATGGTGCTCCGTTCGGCGAACCCGCTGTTCGCGGTGAGATCGCGCAGCGTGATGGTCCAGATCACGCTGTCGCCGGGGATCGGGTTCGGGCGGATCGAGACGATCATGTCGCCGTTGAGGATCTCGGCGACCCCCATCGGATTGCGCGTCTTGGCCAGCGCAGCCTTGGTCGAGTCGGTCGCGATGACGGTGTAGCGCCCCTTGGAGTTCGCGAGCGCTTTGCGGATCCGGTTGAGGATCACCGCGCCCGAGTCGGCGAGCGCCGGGTTGCGGCGATCGGGCGCCGGATCGGCGACGATCACGCGACGCGCCGGGCCCAGGTTGGCGGCGCGCTCGTCCCACGCAGCACGCGTGAGCGACTGCATCGAACGGACGGTGCGATCGGTGAACGCGGCCGCCATCGCCGCACGAGTGGCGGAGTCGAGTCCGACGACCGAGCCCGGGCCGACGTTGCGGCGGTTCGGATCCATCCGCTCGTTGCTCCCGGGGGGCGGCCCGAAGTCGCCGCGCGGCGGACGATTGTTCACCTTCAGCGAGTCGAGCACCGCCTTCTGGATCTCGGCGCGCAGCGAGTCGGCCATCCGGGCCATCAGCTGCTGATCGGGGACCGCGGCCGGCTGCGGGGTCGCGACCGAGGCACGCTCCGAGAACTTCGCCTCGATGGCGGCGGCGATCGCGAGCGAATCGGCACGCGTCAGTGCGGTCACTGCCGAACTCTCGGCGACCGAGGTGCGCGAGGTGTCGGCGGCCGCGACGGTCGGCGCCGCGGAACGTCCCTTCAGGGCGAAGAAGATCGCGGTCGCGGCGATCGCGACCCCCACCGCGGCGTACAGCCCCACGCTCGACGGAGGCTTGACCGGCGGGTAGTCCCCCGTCGGGAGCGCCATGTCGTCCAGCTCGGCCAGCAGGTCCTTGGCCTGCTGGGGACGTGCCGCCGGGTCCTTGGCGAGGCAGCGCATGACGAGCGCACGCAACGCGGGGGGGACGTCGGTCCGGACGTTCTCGATCGGCGCCGGCGCCCGGGTCAGCTGGGCCGCCATCGTCTCGGCCGGGGATGGGCAGTCGAAGGGCGCCGAACCCGTCAGGAGCTCGTAGGCGAGCAGCCCGACGGCATAGATGTCCACCCGCTGGTCGGCGGCGGGGTCGCCGGCGAGCTGCTCCGGGGCCATGTAGGCCGGGGTGCCGATGACCATCCCGCTCGCGGTCATCCCGACGGACGGCATCGAGGCCGAGATGGCCTTGGCCACGCCGAAATCGGTCACGACGGCGTGGGAGCCGCTGCGGAGGACGTTCCCGGGCTTGATGTCGCGGTGGATCACCCCGCGCTCGTGGGCGTAGGCGAGGGCGTCCACCACATCATGGAGGATCCGGACGACCTCGCGGGGGGTGAAGCGCTGCACCTTCTCCCCATGCAGGGCGTGCTTGAGCGACTCCCCCTCGATGAAGGGCATCGTGTAGTACAGCAGCTCGCCGAACTCGCCCGCGGCATAGAGCGGGACGATATGCGGGTGCTGCAGCTGGGCGGCCAGCTGGATCTCGCGGCGGAAGCGCTCGCGGTTCACCCCGGCGGCCAGATCCGGCGGGAGGACCTTGATCACCACCTGGCGGTTCAGCGCGCGCTCGGTGGCCAGGAACACCCGGCTCATACCGCCGCCCGTCAGCTCGCGCTCCAGTATGTACTGGGCGCCGAAAGCTTCTCGGATCTGGCTGTCGAACTCGTTGGTCTCGGCCATCGGCGGCTACGGAGGTGGGACAGGTAAGGTATCGCGCTCCCGGTCCCGGGGACAGAGAGCGGGCTTCATCCTCTTAGACACTAAGACGGCTTGATCGGATGCAACGTTCCGGATCCCCGGGGCGACCGGTGCAGGGGAGGGGCTCGACGGGCTAGATTTCCTCCGAGAACACCTGCCGCCCACTGCCCAAAGACATGACCGACCACCCCGAGAATCCGGACGTCGCGACCGACGAACCGGCCGGTTACGACCCCGCCGCCGTCGAACGCACCTGGCGTGACCGCTGGCAGGAGCGCGGCACCAACCGCGCGAACATCGCCGGAGCCACGAAGCCGTTCTACGCGCTGCTGATGTTCCCCTATCCGTCGGCCGAGGGGCTCCACGTGGGCAACCTCTTCGCCTTCACCGGGAACGACATCTACGCGCGCTTCCAGCGCCTGCAGGGGTACGACGTCTTCGAGCCGTTCGGCTTCGATGCCTTCGGCATCCACTCCGAGAACTACGCGCTCAAGGTCGGCGTCCACCCGACGGAACTGATCCCGCGCAACGTCGCGAACTTCACGCGCCAGGTGCAGCGCGCGGGGATCATGGTCGACTGGGGACGCACCGTCGACACCACCGACCCGTCGTATTACAAGTGGACGCAGTGGGTGTTCCTGCAGCTCTACAAGCAGGGGTTGGCGTACAAGAAGAAGGCCGCCGTGAACTGGTGCCCCAACGACAAGACGGTGCTCGCCAATGAGCAGGTCGAAGGGGGGAAGTGCGAACGGTGCGGCGCCGAAGTGGAGCAGCGCTTTCTGGAACAGTGGTTCTTCCGGATCACCGACTACGCCGAACGCCTGCTGAACAACATCGACGGGCTCGACTGGTCGAACACCACGCGCACCGCGCAGCGGACCTGGATCGGCAAGTCCGAGGGCGCCGAGCTGAAGTTCCGGGTGGTCGACGCCCTCGAAGGGGCGGGGAGCGCGGCCGTGCATGTGACATCGGAGACGATGTCGGTGCAGGAGATCCGCGTCTTCACCACGCGCCCGGACACGATCTTCGGTGCCACGTACCTGGTGCTCTCGCCGGAGCATCCGCTGCTCGACCTGATCACGACCGAGGAGCAGCGCTCGGCGGTCGACGAGTATCGGCTGCAGGCGTCCAAGCAGGATCTGATCTCGCGCAAGACCACCAAGGTCAAGACCGGCGTCTTCACCGGCGCGTACGCCGTGAATCCGGCGACGGCCCAGATGATCCCCGTCTGGACCGCCGACTACGTGCTCATGGAGTACGGGACCGGCGCCATCATGGCGGTGCCGGGACACGACGAGCGCGACTTCGAGTTCGCCGAGAAGTTCAAGCTCCCGATCGTCCGCGTGGTCGCCGGTGAAGGGCAGGATTCGCACACGCCGTTGCGCGAGGCGTACACCGACGACGCGAACGCCCGTCTGGTGAACAGCAAGCAGTTCAACGACTACCCGGTGGACGAGGCCAAGCGTCAGGTCACCGCGTGGCTCGAGTCGAAGTTCGCCGGCAAGGCCGTCGTGAACTACCGACTGCACGACTGGTGCATCTCGCGGCAGCGCTACTGGGGGCCGCCGATCCCGATCATCTACTGCGACAGCTGCGGCACCGTCCCGGTGCCCGAGTCGCAGTTGCCGGTGCTGCTCCCCAACATCCCCGACTTCAAGCCGGACGATTCCGGCATCTCGCCGCTGGCGCGTCACGCCGAGTGGTATCACACCCCGTGCCCGACCTGCGGCAAGCAGGCGCGCCGCGAGACGGATGTCTCGGACACCTTCCTCGACAGCGGGTGGTACTTCCTCCGCTATCCGAGCGTCGGGCGCGACGATGTCCCGTTCGATCGCACGACCACCGAGAAGTGGCTGCCGGTCAACTCGTACATCGGCGGCAACGAACACGCGGTGCTGCACCTGCTCTACTCGCGCTTCCTCACGATGGTGTTGAAGGATGCGGGGCACGTGGACTTCGAGGAGCCGTTCACGAAGTTCCGTGCGCACGGGATGATCATCCGCGACGGCGCCAAGATGTCGAAGTCCAAGGGGAACATCGTGAACCCCGACGAATACATCGACGCCTGGGGTGCCGACACCTTCCGTACCTACCTGATGTTCCTCGGACCGTTCGAGGAAGGGGGCGATTTCCGCGACGCGGGGATCAGCGGGGTGAAGCGTTTCCTCGACCGTCTCTGGAAGTCGGTGCACGCGGCCGCCACCGAGGGCGCGCCCGACGCCGACGTGATGCGTGCGCTCAACGCCACCATCAAGAAGGTCGGCGAGGACGTTCCCAAGCTCTCGTACAACACCGCGATCGCGGCGATGATGGAGTACATGAACGTGTTGCGTCGCGGCGAGCGCCGCCCGCACCGCGACGAGGTGCTCCCCGTCGTTCAGCTCGTGGCGCCCTTCGCCCCGCACATCGCCGAGGAGCTGTGGTCGGTGCTCGGGCACGAGAAGAGCGTCTTCGATTCCGGCTGGCCGGTGTTCGATCCGGCGATGATCGGTGGCGAGACCATGACGATCGCCGTGCAGATCAGCGGGAAGACCCGCGGGACGGTGGTCGTGCCGAAGACCGCGACGCAGGACGAGGTGCACGCCGCCGCGATGGCGGATGCGAACATCGCCAAGTTCGTCACCGGCACGCCGAAGAAGATCGTCTTCGTGCCCGGGCGTCTGCTGAGCATCGTGCTCTGATCGGGCCGTGATCACGTACACCGTCACGGCCGATGTCGCGCCGGCGCTCGTGGAGCGCTACACGCAGTACATGAGGGGGACGCATGTCCCCGACGTGCTCGCGACCGGTGCCTTCACCGGGGCGCAGTTCAAGCAGTCGTCGCTCACGCGGTTCCGTGTCTCGTACTTCGCCAAGTCGCAGGCCGATGTGGACCGTTACCTGAACGACCTCGCCGCGCCGCTGCGCGAGGACTTCGTCAAGCACTTCCCGAGCGGTGTCGTGCTCACGCGCGAGACCTGGACGGAAGTCCAACAGTGGGAGATCCCGTGATGCGCCTTCGTCGCATGCTCACCGCTTTCTCGATGGTGCTCCTGCCCGCCATCGCTGCCGCGCAGTCGTCGAACCCCCTCGGTGACTGGCCCCAGCACTCCAAGGCCCGCCCGCGCCCGCCGGTCGTGAACCCGGGGAAGGGCGCGCTTCCCGTCCCGCCCCCCGCCGATGCGATCGTGCTGTTCGACGGTCACAACTTCAGCGAGTGGCAGAAGGGGGACAGCACGCCCGCGCAGTGGCATCTCGTGGAAGGGCTCGCCATGGAGATCTCGGCCGGCAAGGGCGGGATCCAGACCAAGCGCGAGTTCGGCGATGCGCAGCTGCACATCGAGTGGGCGTCGCCCAAGCCCGCCAAGGGGACCGACCAGGATCGTGGCAACAGCGGAGTGTTCTTCCAGGGCCGCTACGAGGTGCAGGTGCTCGATTCCTATGGCAACGACACCTACCCCGACGGCCAGGCGGCGGCGATCTACGGACAGTATCCGCCGCTGGTGAACGCGAGCCGTGCGCCGGGCGAATGGCAGAGCTACGACATCGTCTTCCGGCGTCCGCGCTTCGACGCCGCCGGGAAACTGCTTTCCCCCGCGCGTTTCACGGTGTTCCACAACGGCGTGCTCGTGCAGGACAACGTCTCGCCCGTGGGCGTGACGGCCAACGGATCGCGTCCGCCGTACGAGGCGCACGCCGATCGCCTGCCGATCGCGCTGCAGGATCACGGCCACCCGGTGCGCTTCCGAAACATCTGGATCCGCGACCTCGAAGCGCCGGTCAAGAAGTAGTCGCCGTCGCACGCAGCACGGGGCGCGCACTCCACCGAGTGCGCGCCCCGTCTCGTTGCCGGGATCGAGCGGCTACAATGCCTTCGCGATCCACTCTCCCACGTAGTATCCGACGGCGGCCACGCCGAGCCCGACCACGAACATGTCCATCCCGGAGCGGAACACGCCGCGCCCGGTGAAGGCGCTGCGCATGGCGCCGACGAGGAAGTGACTCCCCATCGCGAGTGCGAAGCTCACCCAGATCGCCGACGCGCCGCTCAGGAAGATGAACGGGGCCACCGGGATGAACGACCCGATCGCGGTCGCGACGCCGGTGATCCAGGCCTCGCGCATCGGGGAGCCGGGGTCGCCGCTGATCTTGAGCTCCTCCTGCACCTGTTCGACGAGCATCCGCTCCGGATCGGCCATCACCTCGGTGGCGAGGGCGTGCGCCTGATCCTTGTGCATCCCCTTCATCTCGTAGATGAGGGCGAGTTCGTCGCGCTCCACCTCCGGCATCAGCGCGATCTCGTCGCGCTCCATCGCGATCTCGTTGAGATACACCTCGTGCTGTGACTTGGCCGCCAGATAGCCACTGGATCCCATCGAAAGGGAGTTCGCGACGATCCCCGCCACGCCGGCCACGATCACCGCGTGATGCTGCTGCGCCACCGTCGCGCCGATGACGCCCGCGGCGAGCCCGAAGTTCGCGGTGAGGCCGTCGTTGAAGCCGTACACCACGTTGCGCAGCAGCCCGCCCGATTCGGTCTGATGCCACGGCTCACCGTTCCGCCCCGCGAGATGCGCGATCTCCGCGGCGTGCTCCTTGGACTCGCGAGCGAGCAACAGCGCTTCATCGCCCCCCGCGGCACCCTTGGGCGTCGCACGATGCATGTCGAGGTACGCCTTCACCTCGCGCCCTTCCTCCTGCAGCAACATCGGGAGCAGGAAGCCGGGGCCGAACCGCCGCCCGAGGAAGGCCAGCAACCGGGTGCGCCCGGTGGGGCGGAACGCGCCCACCTTCCCGCCGTTCTTGACGATCAGCTCCGCCCAGATCGTGACATGGCGGTCCTCCACGTCGGCGAGCCGCCGGAAGACATCGGCCTTCGCCGGATCCGGCTCGAGCGCGGAGAGCTGACGGTACAGGAAGGCGGCGTCCGCCTCGTCCTGCCAGTGATGCTCGAAGGCGTGCAGGTCCGCCTTGGTCTGGGTGGCACTCATACAAGGAATATGGCGAGGGTGCCGGTTACTTGGGCGGGGGGCGACAGGAAACCCTTTGCGCGCCCCCCGGTGACTGACTCTGCAGAACACCTTACCAGAGGCACACGATGCGCACATTCCTGTTGGGTACCCTCCTCCTGGCCGCGGCGGCGACGACCGCAGAGGCGCGTCAGGTTCGCACCATGACCGTCCCCGGCGGACGCGTCACCGTCCGCGCGGCGTCCGTCGAGGACGCCGACCGCCCATACCTCGGCATCACCATGGGCTCGGGGAGCAAGCGCGACACCCTCGGCATCCTCATCGAGTCGGTGACGGAAGGGAGTCCCGCTGAGAAGGCCGGGCTCGAGGAAGGGAATCGGATCGGCGCCATCAATGGCGTGAGCCTGAAGCTCTCGCGCGACGACGTCGGTGAGCCGGAGATGGCGAACGCCATGATGAATCGCCTCACCCGCGAGCTCCGCAAGGCCAAGATCGGCGACGAGGTGACGCTCGAGGTCTGGAACGGCTCGCGCTACCGGACGGTGAAGGTGAAGACCGCGTCGGCCGAGGCGGTGAGTCCGATGCGGCGCTCGCGGAGCGACGAGGACGAGCGCGCCGTGATCGGCGTGTCGCTCACCAGCACGGGGAGCAAGCGCGATGCGGACGGCGTGTTCGTGAGCGCGGTCACCGAGGGTGGTCCGGCCGAGAAGGCGGGGATCGTCGAAGGGGAGCGGATCGCGAGCATCAACGGCGTCGATCTCCGTGTCCCGAAGGAGGACATCGGCGAAGGGTCGGTCGCGTCGGCCAAGGTCGACCGCCTGCAGCGTGAGCTGCGCAAGGTGAAGGCCGGTGATGCGGTGGAGCTGCAGGTGGTCGCCGGTGGGCGCACGCGGAACGTGAAGGTGACCACGGTGAAGGCGAGTGCGCTCCCGCACACCAGCACCGGCTTCAGCTTCAGCATCCCCGACGGCGGCATGATGCGTCTGAACGGCCGCAGCATCGAGATCCCGGGTATGTCGATGGTCCTGCCGCGCACGCCGATGCCGCCGCGTGCGCCGGACGCCCGTGAAGCGCCGGCGGCACCGGATGCCCCGGCCGCGCCGCGCGTTCGCATCTACCGCAACTACGACGGCGGCGCGAGCGATCTGAGCTTCGACATGAAGGCCGAGATCGAGACCGCGCTCCAGCGCGCCCAGGGCGCCACGGAGCGCTCGCGCGCCGCGATCGAGCGCGCCGAGGTGTTGCGGAACCGCCTGGACACGCAACGCCAGCGGATCGAGCTGCCGCTGCGCACGACGATCCGTCGCACGATCATCATCTGATCCGACACAGCGAACGAAGCGAAAGGGGCCGGAGCGGCGATCCGCTCCGGCCCCTCGTCGTTCGCCACCGACGCGACTACTTCCGCGTGTACGTGATCTTCTTGGTGCCCCCTTCGCAGCTGCCGACGACCTTCGCGTCCTTCACGTCAGCGGTCGCGACGATCTCGAGGGTGTAGTCCTTGACGCCCTTGGCGTCGAGCTTCGCCGCGATCTCGGTCTTCAGTTCCTCGCAGTTCTTGCCGGCGGCATCCATGGGGAGCATGGCGAACGAGAGCGAAGCGAGCAGGGTGGGGAAGAGCACGATCATCGACGGACTCCGGTGGGAGGGGTAGGATGGGCGTCGGGCTCCCGACGTCCCTTGCGCACGAATATATCACCGCCCGGCGACACCGTCGCCGGGACCGCGACGCGATCAGAACTCGATCTGCGTCCCCAGCTCCACCACCCGGTTGGGCGGCAGCTGGAAGAACTCCGCCGCGCTCCGCGCGTTCTTGGACATGATCGCGAAGAGCCGCTTGCGCCAGATGTTCATCGTCAGGCCGCCGATCTTCCACGCCTTGTCGCTCGGCAGGAGCTGCTCGCGGCCGAGGTAATAGCTCGTCTCGAGCGGACGGGTGCGGATCCCCTGGCGACGGAGGAGTTCGAGCACCTCCTTCACGTCGGGCGACTCCATGAATCCGTAGCGGGCCACCGCACGCACGAACCCCGAGTCGAGCATCTCGATCTCGACCCGCTCCTCGTTGTTGACCTCGGGGACCTCCTCGGTGACGATCGAGAGGAGGATCACCTGCTTGTGCAGCACCTTGTTGTGCTTGAGATGGTGCAGCAACACCACCGGGGCACCGGCCGACTCCGAGGTCATGAACACCGCGGTCCCCGGCACGCGCGGGATGTTCCCGTTGGCGATGCTCTCCAGGAAGGTCGGGAGCGGCATCGTGATCTCCTGGAGTCGCTCGCGCAGGATCGCCCGTCCGCGCTTCCAGGTGGTCATCAGCAGGAAGAGCGAGATCGCCACGACGAGCGGGACCCACCCGCCGTGCCCGATCTTCAGCGCGTTGGATCCGAGGAAGGCCAGATCCATCACCAGGAAGGCGGCGGCGAGCGAGAGCGCCTGCCAGCGCGGCCAGTGCCAGCGCGCGGCGGCCACCACCACGAAGAGCAGGGTCGTGATCGCCATCGTCCCCGTGACGGCGATCCCGTACGCGGCGCCGAGAGCGCTCGAGTTCTTGAACCCGAGCACCACGAGGATGCAGCTCACCATCAGGGCGTTGTTGATCTCGGGGATGTAGATCTGCCCCGCCTCACGCGCCGAGGTGTGCACGATCGTCATGCGCGGGCTGTACCCGAGCTGCACGCACTGCTGCGTGAGCGAGAAGGCCCCCGAGATGAGCGCCTGCGAGGCGATGATCGCCGCGACCGTCGCGATCGCGATCAGCGGGTAGAGCATCGCGCGCGGCGCCAGGAGGTAGAACGGGTTCTCGACTGCGCTCGGCATGCGCATCACGAGCGCGCCCTGGCCGAAGTAGTTGAGCAGCAGGCAGGGGAAGACGAACCAGAACCAGGCCAGACGGATCGGCTTCTTGCCGAAGTGTCCCATGTCGGCATACAGCGCTTCCGCGCCGGTCACCGCCAGCACCACCGCGCCCAGCAGCACGAAGGCGGCCCACCCCTTGTGCATGATGAACGTCACCGCGTACATCGGATTCACTGCGGCGAGGATCCCCGGCGACTGGATCACCTCGTGCAGTCCCGTCGCGGCGATCACCGAGAACCAGATCAGCATCATCGGCCCGAAGAACGCCCCGACGCGGGCGGTGCCGAAGCGCTGCATGAAGAACAGCCCGAAGAGCACGATGATCGTGACCGGGATGATGAAGCTCTCGAAGCGTGGCGACACGATCTCCAGTCCTTCCATCGCGCCGAGCACCGAGATGGCGGGCGTGATCACCCCGTCGCCATACAGGAGCGCGGCGCCGAAGAGCCCCAGGACGATCAGCACGAAGCGCCGTTGCTTGCGTTCGGTGTCCTTGCCCAGGATGAGCGCGAGCATGGCGAGGATCCCGCCCTCGCCCCGATTGTCGGCGCGCATCACGAAGACGATGTACTTGAGGCTCACGACCAGCGTGAGCGCCCACACGATGAGCGAGAGCACGCCGTACACGTTCTCGGCGTTCGGCGTCAGCCCGTATTCCGGCTTGAAGCACTCGCGGAAGGCGTAGAGCGGACTCGTGCCGATGTCACCGTAGACGACGCCGAGCGCCGTCAGGGTGAGGACGGCGAGCCGGCGCCCCGTCGGATTGGACTCGACGTGTTCGCGCTGGCGAGGGATCGGACGCATCGCGGTCACGCCCGTGGGTGGCGTGACGTGCTGCGGGGTATCGTGTGCTGAAGGAGGTTCGGACGACATGGGCTACGAAAACGGGTCGCGGACGATCCGCGACCCGTTCGTTGAATCTAGTGCCCGCTCTGCCGGAGTCCAGCAAGGGCGCG
Organism: uncultured Gemmatimonas sp.; assembly: GCA_964484775.1. Lineage (GTDB taxonomy): Bacteria > Gemmatimonadota > Gemmatimonadetes > Gemmatimonadales > Gemmatimonadaceae > Fen-1231. Next base: position 27,437 of record CAZAGK010000016.1, read on the forward strand.
GGTGGACGCCCGGATCGGCGCCTGCCGGGCTACTTCCGGGCCACCAGCTCGTCCAGCTCCCCAGCCGCCTTCCGCAGGATCGCCACCGCCTGCTCCACGAGCGCGGCATCCGGGCTGCGGTGCATCGTCAGATGCACGTAGCTGCGCCCCAGGGCCGCCATGGCCTCATGGGCAGGGCGCATCTGCTCCCCGAAGAGGGAGGCCCCGACCTGCGCGAGCCGATCGAGCACCTCGTCGACCGTCCCGCGGTTCTCGGCCAGGTAGGCGCGCCCGGCGTCGGTGATGACGTAGACCTTCTTGCCGCTCTCCTCCGCCGTCGCCACGGCGTAGCCCATGTCCTCGAGCAGGGTCAGCGTCGGATAGACGGTGCCGGGGCTCGGGGAATAGCGTCCGCCGGAGCGCTCCTCGAGCTCCTTGATGATCTCGTAGCCATGACGCGGCTTGTCGGCGAGGAGCTGCAGGATGACGAACTTGAGATCCCCCTGCTCGAACATCCGGCCACCGCGCGGACCGCCTCGCCGCGGGCCGAACCCGAACCAGAAGGGCCCGGAGCCCATCTCCCCCTTCCACTCCCACCCGCGCCCGGCACCTTCGCGGTCCCGGGGCCCACATTCACGATTCCACATATTTTCCTCCATGTAAAGACATATCGTACGTTATATCGCGATATATCTTTAGTCAAGGGCAACCTTGGTGACAGTGGCGCCTGTCCAATGGGTACAGGATATTGAGAAAGAACTCTCCCCCCGAGTGCAGGCCCACCTCCCAACTGGGTCCGGAACGGCAGCATGTTCGAAGACCTGCTCGAGTCGCGCGGCGTCAGAGCGCCGCGCCCGACGATCTCCACCGCCCTCAGCATCGCCGCCCACGCGGCGCTCCTGTCGGGGTCGGTCACGGGCGCCCACTTCCTCTTCGACAGCAACCGGACGCAGGCGCAGATCGACGTGCTCACCGAGATGGTGCGCTATCTCATCCCGCCCGAGCGCAAGGCCGCACCGTATTCCGATCGCCTGCAGTACTCCGCCGTCTCCGGCGGGACGACCGCCGCCGGGATCATGGAAGGGCGGACGCGCACGATCTCGGACAACGGCCTGGTCGGGACCGGCACGCCGGGGATGAACACCGCCGCCGACGCTGTCGAAGTGCCCGTCGCGGCGCCCTCCAAGTCCAACGAGGCCTTCACCGTCGTCGAGGTCGACAGTGCGGCCGTCCGTGATCCCGAATCGGCGTCGCCCGACTATCCCAAGGCGCTGATCGAGAAGGGGATCGAGGGGTACGCGGCGATGCGCTTCGTGGTCGACTCCACCGGTCGCATCGACATGACCACGGTGCAGGTGATCGACGCCACGCACAACGAGTTCGCCAAGGCGGTGAAGGACGTGATGCCGCGCATGCATTTCCGGCCGGCGCGGATCGGCGTCACCGCCGTGCGTCAGCTCGCCGAACAGGTCTTCAAGTTCGAGATCAAGGTCGCTGCGGTGAAGACGGGCTCGCAGGGGAAGAAGCCCGACCACGCGACATCCGAGCGCTGATCGGCGCTCCCGTCCGACCGGCAGGCAAGAAGAAGCGGCGCGGGAGAGATCTCCCGCGCCGCTTCGTGCATCACCCTGCGGTGAGGCCTACTCGTAGCGCAGCGCGACGATCGGATCGAGTCCGGCCGCACGGCGCGCGGGGTACACCCCGAACACCACGCCGACGAAAGCCGAGAAGCCGAAGGCCACGACGACGCTCGACATGCCGACCTCGGTGCTCCAACCGAAGAACTTGCTGAAGATCGCGGCGCCGCCGGCGCCGACGATGATCCCGAGCAGTCCGCCGAGGAGGCAGAGCACCACGGCCTCGATCAGGAACTGGAACAGGATGTTCATCTTGGTCGCGCCGAGCGCCTTGCGCACGCCGATCTCGCGTGTGCGCTCGGTGACCGACACGAGCATGATGTTCATGATGCCGATCCCGCCGACCACCAGCGACACCGCCGCGATCCCCGCGAGCAGGAGGCTGAACACGGCCGTGGTCTCGCCGAGCGTGTTGAGGAAGTCCGACTGATTGCGGATCTGGAAGTCGTCTTCCTTGCCCGGGCGCAGCTTGTGCTCGCGACGCAGGATCTTCTGGATGTCGGCCATCGTCTCGGGGATCTCGTCCTCCGAGGGCGCCAACACGCTGATCGAGCGTACGCGATTCGTGCCGAGCACGCGGAACCGCGCGGTCTGCACGGGGATCAGGATCTGGTCGTCGGGGTTGGCGAAGGCGCTGGCCTGCCCCTTGGACTTGAAGACGCCGACGACCGTGAACTGGATGCCGCGGATGCGGACCGTCTCGCCGACGACGGCTTCGTTGCTCTGCAATCCGAGGTTGGTGACGACGGTCGGGCCGAGGACGGCGACGCGCTGCCGCGTCTGGTCCTCGGTGTTGGTGAAGAAGCGTCCGGTCTGGATCTCGTACTTGCGCACCTCGGGATAGTTGGACGTGGTGCCGACGATCGAGGTGTTGGTGTTCTTGTTGAGGAACTGCACCTGCAGGCTGCCGTTGATCTCGGGCTGGACGGCGGCGATCTTCTCGCCGCGATCGACCAGCGCCTTCGCATCGTCGAGCGTGAGGCGTGCGCCACCGCCGCCGGTGCGCACCCCGCCGGGCGCGAAGGCCTGGCCGGGGTTCACCGTCAGCAGCGTCGTGCCGAGGGCCGCGATGCGGTCGTTCACCTGCTTCTGGGCCCCGCGACCCAGCGCCACCACCGCGATCACGGCCGACACGCCGATCACGATGCCGAGCATCGTGAGGAGCGAGCGCAGCTTGTTCGCGCGGAGGGCGCCGAGTGCGACGCGGATCGTTTCGCCGATCAGCATATGGCTAGTTGCCTCGGCCGCCGCCACGCGGGCCGCCGCCACCACCGCCACCGCCCATGCCGCCGCCGGCCGCACCGCCACCGAGCGGGCTACCGGTCATCGACTTCATGCGGTCGTTCTGCTCCTGACGCTTGGCCTGCAGCGCGGCGACGCTGAGCATCGCGACCTTGTCGCCTTCGGCGAGCCCGTCGAGCACTTCGGTGTAGTCGTAGTTCGCGACGCCGAGGCGCACGGTCTTGGCTTCCCACGTCGTGCCCTTCTGGACGAACACGAGCCCGGTGCGCGAGCGCTGACGCCCGCCGCCCTGACGGCCACCGGCTCCGCCGCCGAAGCCGCTGGCGCCGCCCTGGCCACCGGCCATCGAGCCACCGCCCATCCCGCCGCGGGTGCCGCCGCCCATGCCGCCGCCCATCCCACCACCGTTGCCGCCGTTCGCGCCACCGGCCTTCCGGCGGCAGGCGCCGCTCTTCATCATGTCGACGCCGAGGTCCTTGTACAGCGCCGTCATCTGGTCACGGAGCGCGGTACGGTCGGCGCTCGGGTCGCTCATCTTGGCGCGGAGATCGTCGAGCTTCTTGGTGACGGCCGGCTTCTTCTTCATGGCCGCGTCGATCGTCTTGCACTCGGCGTCGGTGACCTCGACCTGCTGGCCACGCCCGCCGAACCCGCCCTGTCCACGCCCGCCGCCATTGCCGCCCTGGCGATCCTGACCGCCGAAGCCCTGGAGGGCGACGAGGTCGAGCTCACCACGGCTGACCTGCGCGCCGCCACGGGCGTTGCCGCCCATGCCGCCACCCATGCCACCGCCCGGAGCGCCGCCGGTGCCACCATTGCCACCGCGCCCACCGGCACCACCCGGGGCACCCGCACCAGCGCCGCCACGCATCTGCGCGCGGACCGAGTCCGGGTTGAGTCCGAGGAGGCCGGCCGCGACCGTCGCTTCACGCGGCGAGCGGATGGCGTCGTTCGGCACCGCGATCACGCCGAGGCGCTCGTCGGTCAGCACGGCGACTTCGCCGTTCATGCCCGGGCGGAGCAGGCCGTCGCTGTTGTCGAGCGAGATGAGCACCGGGAACATCGTGACGTTCTGCTGCACGGTGGCCGAGGGTTCGATCTTCTCGACGATGCCGCGGAACTGGCGATCCGGGAAGGCGTCGACCGTCACCGTCGCCGGCTGGCCGGCGGCCACGGCGCCGATGTCCGTCTCGTTCACGAGGGCGCGGGCGCGGACCTTGGTGAGGTCGGCCATCGTCGCGATCACCGAACCGCCGCTCACCGACTGACCACCGGCCTGGATGACCTGGCCGACGGAGACGGGCTTCGTGATGATCGTGCCGGTCACCGTGGCGAGCACGGTGGCGTCCTTGAGGCGCTGCGCATTCAGGTCACGCGTGCCCTGGTTGCGGAGCAGCGTCGCCTGGGCGTTGGCATAGGCGGTCTGCGCCGTCTCCAGTTCCGCCTGGGTGATGATGCGCTGCTTGAAGAGATCCTGCTGACGGGTCAGCTGGTTCTTGGCGACCTCGAAGTTCGAGGTCGCGGCGGCCAGGTCGGCCTTCGACTGCTCGAACTGCGTGTGCAGGTCGGTGGTGTCGATCTGGACGATGAGGTCGCCGGGCTTCACGAAGGTGCCGATCTCGATCGACATCTTGGTCACCTGGCCGGACGCGGTCTTGGACTTGACCTCGATCACGTTGATCGGCTCGATGATGCCGGTGGCTTCGGCGTTCACGACGATGTCGCGACGCTGGATGGTCGCCGTGGGGATCGTGGCGACCTTGGTCTCGGCCTTGGAGCAGGCACCGAGGGCCACCAGCGTGAGCATCAGGATCGTGCGATTCACAGCGGACTCCGGCTTTGAAAGGAACGTCGGGAAGAGTGTCATGGTCGGTTACTTCAGGTCGCGCCCGATCAGCGCTTCGATGTTGGCCTTCGCGATGCGCGCATTGACGCGGGCGGTGATCAGCTGGGCCCGCGCGTTGTCGAGCGTGGTCTCCGCCTGCAGGACTTCGAGCAGGCTGGAGGATCCCAGGTTGTAACGCTGCTGCACGACACGCAGGGCTTCCTGCGCCGACTGGATGGTGAGCAGTTGGAGCTCGATCGTCTGCTGCGCCGTCCGGAAGTTGCTGAGGAACGTCGTGAGGTTCTGCACCACGAGCGCCTTGGCGTCGCGGAGGTTGGCTTCGGCGTTGTCGGCCGCCACGCGCGCGGCGACGAGCTGCTGCTCACGCGCGTAGTTGTTGAAGATCGTGTAGTTGAGCGAGAGACCGAAGCGGGTCGACGTCGCCGTCGGGCCGCCGCCGAAGTTGAAGTTCTGCGACTGCTTCGGGTTCTGTCCGTACGACGCGTTCGCGCTCAGCGTCGGCATATACGGGGTGGTGGCGGCCTTGTGCTGGGCGCGCGCCGCGGCGAGCGCCTGCGTCGACTGCCGCACCGACGGGCCGTCGGCGACCATCGCGTAGAGCGCGCTCTCGTCGAGGTCGATGCGTCCGGTGTCCATCGTGTCGGCGAGCGTCGCGGTCACCATCACCGGCGACGCCACGAGTCGCGTGAGCGCGGCGTTGGCGTTGCGCAGCGAGTTCTCGGCGTTGAGGATCGCGAGCCGGGCGTTGCCGACCGAGATCGCCGAGGTGAGCGAGTCGGCGCGGGTCGAGACGCCGGCGGCCATCTTGGCCGACGACACCTTGAGCTGCTGCAGCGCCTGCTCCTGGAGCTGCTTGGCGGCGGCGAGCTGCTCGTTGGCGGCGAGCACGTTGTAGTACTGCGTCTTCACCGTGAGGGCGACACTGTACTTCTGCGCGATCTCGTTGGCGCCGGCGCTCTCGAGGTTGGCCTGGGCCGCGCGGTAGTTGTAGTTGCGCTGGCCGCCGTCGAAGATCGTCAGGTTCGACGACAAGCTGCGGCTGTAGCTCCACGGGAGACCGGTCGTGGGCACGGGCGTGCCCTGCACGAACTGCGTGCCGCCGGACTGGTTGCCGGAGTACGAGAAGGACGCGGTCGGCAGGAACTGGGCCAGACTGGCGCGCACCGCCGACTCGCTGGTGCGGTTCGCGTTGCGGGCCTGGACCGTCAGCGGCGAGTTCTGCTGCGCGAGGCGGACCGCCTCCTCGAGCGAGATCGGGCGCGCGCCGTCAGCGCCCATGGCGCCGGCGGGGGCGCTGCCCTGCGCGCGGACGGTCGTGGGGGCGAGGGCCACGACGCCGAGGGCGAGTGCACCCGTGGCGAACGTTCCCATGGCTTGGCGGATGGTGCCGAACGTCATTTCTTCTCCGTGCGCTGCGCATCCCGCTGCTGGCGTTCGCGCTGCATCTGGTCGTAGATCGCCTTCTGCTCGGGAGTGAGCAGTTGGGTGAGTCGCGCGCGGGCGGCGGTGCTGGCCGAGTCGAGGAGCGGCCGGACCGGCGCGAGGATCGAGTCCTGCGCGTGGTTGCGGTCGTCGAAGATCCGGTTGGCCGAGTCCCGCTGCGCGGGGGTGAGGTGCAACTGGTCGAACGTGCGCTGACGCATGGCCTTCTGATCGAACCAGCGCGCGTTGTCGCGGAACACGATGCGGTCCACGGCAACGCCCACCACGGCGCCCGCCAGGGCGGCGCCGAGGTACAGCAACAGGGCCATGCTCTTGGACCGGCTCATCGGATCCTCCTAGCGCCCCGTGAGTGCGCGGATGTTGGCCTGTTCGGCCAGCCGCTCGCGCGCCGCGAGGGTGGGTGCGTCGATCGTCGCCGGGTCGATGATCGTCTCGTACTCGGCCCGGGCGTACTGCGTCTGGTTGCGCATCAGGAGGCTCCCCGCCACGACGACGGCGAAGCCCGCGGCCACGAGGCCGATCCGCAACCACTTCTCGGAGACGGCGTACCACGCCTCTCCGATCTCGTCGCCGGTGACGCGCGACATGATGCGCGTCTCCAGCCCGCTCCAATAGGCGGATTCCACCGGCGCCGCGTAGATCGCACGCAGCTCCCGTGTCAGTTCGTCGTCGCGTACGAGCGACGGTCCGCGATAGTCCTCAGTCATAGCTCCCTCCGTACCGACCCCAGTATGCCGCGCAACTGTGACCGCGCGTAATGCAGATCCGATCTCGCCGTCCCCTCGGGGATCCCCAACATCTCGCCGATCTCGGAATGCTTGAACCCTTCCACGTCGTGCAACACGATCACCGACCGCTGCCGCTCGGGCAGCTCCGCCAGCGCGTCCTTCAGACGCTGACGCAGTTCGTCCCCTTCCGCCGGGTCCCGGAACGGTGACGCCACCGTCTCCGGCAGCTCGTCCGCGTCCCGTACCTTCCTTCTACGCGTGATGTCCAGCGCGGCGTTGGCCACGATCCGGTGCAGCCACGCCCCGAAGGCCTGATCCGGCAGGAAGCGGTCGAGGGCCTTGTAGGCGTGCAGGAACGCTTCCTGCACCGCATCCTCGGCATCCTCATGGTTCACGACGATCGCCCGCGCCACGGCGTAGGCCCGCCGTTGATGCGTGCGCACGAGTTGCGAGAACGCCTCCCGCTCGCCGCGTTGCGCTGCGAGTACGAGATCCCGTTCGTCCGTCGGACGGTCCGTCACGGACCAGCTTCCGGCCGAGCGTGAACGCCATCCCCCGACCGACCCGGCCGGGAGGGGCGCGACGGTCGCGATCGCCTCAAGTCTCACCCTCCAAATACGCGGGCTCGGCGCTGACCGTTGGACTCGGCAGAGGGCTGCGCGTCACGCCGACGCCGCCCCGGACAGCCCCAGCAGCGCCGCCCGTTCGCGGAGCGCCGCGATCACGAACGCCACATGCGCGTCGAGCTCGACACCGAGCTCCGACGCCCCCTGGGTCACGTCCTCGCGGTTCACGCCGCGCGCGAATGCCTTGTCCTTCATCTTCTTCTTGACACTCGAGACCTCAAGGTCGTTCACGCTCCGGCTCGGACGGACCAGCGCGCAGGCGGTGATCATCCCGCACAGCTCGTCCACGGCGAACAGCGCCTTGGCCATCCGCGTCTCCCGCGCCACCCCCGTGTAGTGCGCGTGCCCGAGGATCGCCTGGAGCACATCCTCGGGGTATCCGAGCCCCCGCAGCACCCGAACACCCTCCGAAGGGTGCTCGGCGTCCGCGGCATGGGCGTCGTTCGGATACCGCTCGTAGTCGAAGTCGTGCATCAGCCCCGCGAGTCCCCAGCGCTCCACATCCTCCCCGAAATGCGCCGCATACGCCCGCATGGCGCCTTCGACGGCGAGCATGTGCTTCCGCAACGAGTCACTGGGGGTCCAGGACTCCATCAGGGCGAGAGCGTCGGCGCGGGAGGGGAGGGTGTCGGACATGTGGAGGGCCCGGGAGGGGTCGGCTGAGGGGGCAGGACGACGGGGCAGGAAAGCATCGCGCGCCCGGCCGATTCGGCGGGCGCGCGATCGTGGAATCTAAGCGAACAGCGGTCGGCCGGTGTTCCCCGGCACTGCTTCAGCGCTGAGAGGCCTTACGGCTCCCGACCGCCACCCGGCATCAGTCGGGCGAAATCGGCCTCCTGCTCCTTGAGCAGTTCGACCGCCTTCGCCTTCGTCGCCGGATCGGTGATCGCCGCCAGCGTCGCGTCGATGTCCGCCGTGCGCTGGTTGCGCACCGTCATCAGCGCCTGCTGCAATCCCTGCATCGCCTTCTGCATCTCCGCCTGCTCAGCCGGCGACGGCGCGGCGCCACGGTCGATCCCCTGCATCGGACGCGCGTTGCGGCGCAGCGAATCGTAGACCGCGAGATTCACCTTGTACCGGTCCTTGATCGCCGTCTCCACGCCCTTCAGCGCGGTGACCTGCTCGTCCGTCAGCTGGATCTTCTTGCGCTTGTCGATCAGGAACGTGGCGGGGTTCATGTCCTCGAGATCGCCGCGCGAGGGCATCTTGAAGCTCGGGCCGCCGCCGCGACGGGTCGCTCCGCCGCCGCCCGCGTCACCGCCGCTGCTCCCGCTGCGCGAGCGTTGCGCCGTGGCCAAGGTCGGGACCAGCGCCAGGATGGCGAGTGCTACATAGAACTTGCGCTTCATCGGTGGAACCTCCGGTGGGGTCGTCATCGTCCTGAGCGGCATCCACTCGCGTCCGCTCCGTACTGTATTCTACGCACGACGGGGCTAGTGCGCTTGGACCGCCCCGCGCCCCTTCCCGTGCTTCCAGAACAGCATCAACGGGATCGCGAAGCACAGCACGATCCCGCTCAGCAGGTAGATCTTGGAGAAGGCGAGCACGCTCGCCTGGGCGCTCACCGAGCGGTCGATCATCCGCAACGCCAGAGCATGGGCGTTCGCGGGGTTCATCCCCCGGGCGACCATCGCCCGACTGATTCCCTCCACCCGCGCGAGCACCTCGGGATCGATCATCCCGACATGCTCCGTGAGCACCGACTTGGATTCGGTCGTGAAGCGCGACAGGAGCGTCGCCACGATCGCGATCCCCATCGAGCCGCCCAGCTGGCGCATCAGGTTGAACATCCCCGTCCCCTGCGGGATCTCCCACGGCTTCAACTCGGCCATCGACGCCCCCGTGAGGGGGATGAAGATCAGCCCGAGCGAGACGCCACGCGCGATCAGCGGCCAGAACAGGTCGTCGGCGCCACTGTCCACGGACAGCAGCGAGAGCCGCCACATGCACCAGAGGAAGCCGAGGGCGCCGACCACGATCAGCGGTCGGGCGTCGAACTTGCTCGCGAAACGGCCCAGCACGGCCATGGTCATCGCTGACGCAATCGCGCCCGGGAGGATCACCATCCCGGTCTGGTTCGCGGTGAAGCCGTGCAGCCCCTGCAGGAACACCGGGAGCACGAACACCGACCCGAAGAGGGCGAAGCCCAGGAGCGAGGCCATCGCCACGCCCGTCGCGAGCTGCCGACTGTGCAGCACGCGGAAGTTGATGACCGGCTCCTCCGTCGTCAGCTCATGGTAGATGAGCCACACGAACGAGACGAGCGACGTGATGCCGAGCGCCGTCACGAAGCGCGACTCGAACCAGTCGTAGCGCTCGCCGCGTTCCAGCATCCACTGCAGCGCGCCGACGCCGGTCGTCAGGAGCCCGATGCCCAGCCAATCCACCGAGGTCGCCTTCTCGTGCAACGCGGAGTCACGGACGTAGGTCCACACCATCAGCCCGGCGATCAACCCGAGCGGCAGATTGATGTAGAAGATCCACGGCCAGTCGAAGTTGTCGACGATATATCCGCCGAGCGTGGGGCCGAGCGTCGGACCGACCATCACGCCGACGCCGAACATCGCCTGCCCGATCCCGACCTCCTTGGGCGGGAACGCCTCCCAGAGCGTCGACTGCGCCGTCGAGAGCAACGCGCCCCCGCCGAGTCCCTGCACAACGCGCCAGAACACGAGCCCGCCGAGCGAATGCGCCGCGCCGCAGAAGAACGACGACGCCACGAAGATCATGATCGAGGTGGTGAGATAGCGCCGACGGCCGAAATAGGCCGAGAGCCATCCCGACATCGGGATCACGATAACGTTGGCGATGATGTAGCCCGTCGAGACCCACGAGATCTCGTCGAGGGTCGCGCCCAGGTTCCCCATCATGTGCGGGATGGCGACGTTGACGATGCTCGTGTCGATCAGCTCGAGCATCGCCGCCATCGTCACCGCGATCGCGATGAGGTACTTGTACTTGTATTTGTCCTCGGCGACCGCTGGACTCGCGGCCGCGACGACGACGGAAGCAGGCTGGACTGCGGAGGCCATAGGACTACTTGGTCACCACGTGCGCGGTCACGCTCATGCCGGGACGCAGCGGCTTGTCGGCGCCGCATCCCTTCACGATGGCGATGCGCACCGGGACGCGCTGCACGACCTTCGTGAAATTCCCCGTCGAGTTGTCCGGCGGCAGGAGCGCGAACTTCGCCCCCGTCGCCGCGCTCAGGCTCTCGACCTTCCCCTCGGCCGCGCACCCCGGATAGGAATCGACATCGAGGTCGACCGTCTGGCCGACCTTCAGCGTCGCGAGCTGCGTCTCCTTGAAGTTCGCCGTGATCCACACCGCGCTGTCGGAGACGAGCGTGAGCAGCGGCTGCCCCGCCTGCACGAGCTGGCCGATCTCGACCGACTTGCGGCTCACCGCACCCGAGACCGGCGCCTCGACCTTCGTGTACGAGAGCTGCAACCGGGCGTTCGAGAGCGTGGCCTGCGCCGCGCTGTAGCGCGCCAGGGCGAACTTGGACCCGATCTCCGCGTTCGAGAGCTGTGCCGCCGCCGAGGCGGCCTGGCGCTCGGTGGCGGTCAACTGCGCCGTCGCCTGATCGTAGGCGGCCTGCGCCGCGTCGAGCTGCTGCCGCGACACGATCTGCTTGCCCACGAGTTCCTTCATGCGCGCGAGATCGGCGCTGGCCTTGGACTGCGCGGCACGAGCGGCGACGATCTGCGCCTGCACCACCTGCCCCTGGCTCGCCGCGCCGCGGATCTGCGCCTCGGCCTGGCCCGCCACGCCGCCGGCACCTGCGACGTAGGCCGCCGCGCTCAGTTCCGCCTCCGCCTGCTGCACGCGCACGGCGTACTCGGCGTCGTCGATCACCACCAGCGGCTGCCCGAGCTTCACCGGCTGGTTCTCGGCCACGTTCACGGACTTCACGAAGCCGCCGACCTTCGCCAGCACGGGGACGATCGAGCCGTCCACCTGCGCGTTGTCGGTGCTCTGGTGCGATTGGTTGTACCACCACGTCTTCCCCGCCCAAGCCAGTCCCAGAAGGGTCAGCACGGCGAGGATGGGGAGCATCTTGCCGCGCTTCTGCGGCGCGGCGGCGTTCTCGGGAGTCACAGTCGAAGCCATCGGTATCGTCTCAGTAGGATGTCTATGCGTTATGGAAGCGCGGTCACGGTGCCCTGCGCGCGCGCGAGCGCGAGCCGTGCGCCCTGGAAGGCGGCGCGAGCATCGATCAGCTGCGTACGGGCGGCGTTCAGCGTGAGCGACGCCGAGATCACATCGGCGTTCCCCGACACGCCGGCGGTGAAGCGGTCGCGCGCCTGCGCGAGCTCCTGATTGGCGAGCGCCAACCGCTCCTCCTGCGCCGCGAGCTGCTCGCGGGCGGAGGCCAGGTCGAGCAACGCGCTCCGGACATCGGTCGCGGCCTGCTCGGCGATGTCGCGCCGGCGCACGCCGAGCTCGCGGATGACCGCGCGCTGCTCGTCGATCCGCCCTTCACGACGGAAGCCGTCGAAGACCGGCACGGAGAGGGAGATCCCCCACGTGTAGGTCGGGAGCAGATGTTCGATCGCCTTGCCGTTCGATCCCTGATCGGCGAAGAGGCCGAGGGTCGGGAGTCGTTCCGCGCGGAGGGCGTCGATCTGACGCTCGGCGGCACGGGTCGCTTCGTTGGCCGAGCGCAGATCCGCGCGGTCGCGCAGGGCGCCATCGATCGCGGCCTGCTCGGTCGGGATCGCGGTGTTGGTCGCGAGTCCGGCGAGGGAGTCGGCGAGGACGACCTCCTGCGTGGCCGGGAGGCCGAGCGCACGATTGAGCTCGAGGCGCGCACGTCCCCGTTCGTTGCGGGCCGCGATCAGCTGGGCCCGCGCGGTCGCGAGCTGCGACTGGGCACGGGTCACGTCGAGCGCGATCCCCACGCCGGCGTTGAGCTGATCGCGGGCGATTCCGAGGAGCTCCGCGGCGAGCGTGGAGTCGGCGACCCGGGCGCCGAGCTGGGCGTCGGCTCGGGCGGCGCGCACGTAGGCGGAGGCGGCGAGGGCGGCCGCCTGCTGGGCCGCGACCGTCACTTCGGACCCGGCGACAGCCACCGAGGCCTGCGCCGCGCGCAGGCGGGCAAAGGAACCCAGATCGAGGATCTTCTGCTGCAGCGTGCCGCGCAGGTCCCACGCGCGCACCGGCCCGAGGACCTGACCGTTGGGATCGAAGAGGAACTTGCCGGTGGAGGCGTCGCGGAAGCTGATCCCCATGCTGGCGGAGTTGAAGGTGCGTTCCACGTCGCTCGCGCCGATGGAGAAGGACGGGAGGAACTCGGAACGCCGCTGGCGCACACGCGCGTCGGCTTGCGACACGCGTTCCTTGGCGGCGACCGGGGCACTGTTCCATTCAGCGGCGAGACGCGCGGCGCCACCCATGGTGAGCGTGACCGGCGTCTGCGCGGCGACGGGGCCCGCGAGCAGAGTGAGCAGGGCGGCGAGCGGCAGTGGCCCGCTGCGGATCGAGAGGGACGTAGTCATTCGAAGACGGCTCCCGTGGCCGGAGCGACCGGCCGCAGTGCGTGGAGGATGAAGTCGGTGATGTCGTGCAGGGACCGGGCGCGCGGCTTCGCGCGCATCGCGGGGTTGGTCGAGTGGGTGCCGCACCAGATGACATGGGTGAGGAGGATCCCCTTGATCATCATCACGGAGGCGGCGGCGTCGGTCGGGCGGAATTCCCCCGCGTCGACCCCGCGCTGGATGATGCCCACCAGCACGGCGTTGGAGCGGTCGATCACCTCGGCGCGGTAGAACTGCATGAGGTCGGGGAACTTGTGGAGCTCGAGGAGCGCGAGGCGGACCCATCCTTCGGCGTCCTCGCGATCCATGTACCGCCAGTGGTGCTCGAGATAGGCGCGGAGCGCGTCGCTCGCGGACCCGGCGGCTTCGCCGGCGTCGGCGAGCACGAGGAAGGGGACGATCTTCTGCCGCACGACCTCACGGAAGAGCTCATCCTTGCTCGGGAAGTACAGGTAGATCGTCCCCTTGCTGACGCCGGCGAGTGCGGCGATCTCCTCGAGCTTGGCGGCGGCGATCCCCTGATCGGAGAAGACCTTGAGCGCGGCGTCGAGGATCTGCCCGGGGCGCTCTTCCGGGAGTCTTCGGAATTTGGCGGTCTCCGAAGTAACCAGTTCGTCGGTCATATATTACTGAACGGTCAGTCAGATTCAAGGGACGAGAAGGGGCGGCTTTCGGCCGCCCTCTCTTACTAACTTACCGGGCAGTCAGTAGTTGTCAACCCCGGGTGATGAACACCGGAACCTCGAACGAGAACACCGAGCCCTCACCCATCGTCGACTCCACGACGATCCTGGTGCGCATCAGCTCCGCCGCCCGCTGCGCGATCGGCAGGCCGATTCCGTTCCCCTCATAGTCCTCGCGCCCGAGCCGTTCGAACAGGTTGAAGGCCCGCGCCTGGTTGTCGGGGAGGATCCCGATCCCGTTGTCCCGCACGCTGACGATCCCCGTCGCGCCGTTGAAGGTGACCGAGATCTCCACGACCGGGGGAACGCCGGGACGATGGAAGGTCAGGGCGTTGTCGACCAGGTGCCAGAGGATCCACTCGAGCAAGGTGGCATCGCCCAACACGGTCGGCATCGGACCGACCTCGATCCGGCATTCCTTGTTCGCACAGTTGGAGCCCTGCGAGGTCACGACCTGCTGCACGATGTCCCCGAGCGGGACCCGGTCGCGGGCGGGCTTGTAGCTCACCAGTCGCGCATAGGTCCTCAGGTCGCGCACGATGCGCGCGACGCGGTCGAGCACGGCGGTGAGCTCGCTCGGGCTGCTCTCCGAGGCGAGCTCCTGCAGCCGTTGCAGCGGAACCTGCAAACGCGACGCGGCGGCGAAGAGCATCTCCTCGAGTTGTCCGTTGGCCACGTCGAGTTCGAGCGCACGTTCGGCGAGCAGTCGGCTGCTCTCGAGGCGGTCGGCCGTGAGTCGCTGCGACCGGCGCCACGCCATCGCGAAGAGGGCGAACGACAGCGCGAAGCCGCCGAGGAGCGCCGTGTCGGCGAGCACCTCGGTGCGTGCGGCGCGTGCCTGTCGCGAGTTGAGCTCGCGCTGCTGCTCGGCGTTCAGGAGGAGCAGGTTCAGACGGACGGCCTTCGCGAGCGGGTCGGTGGGCAGCGGCTCGCGGGTGCGGCTGTTGCTCCGGCCGGCGGCCTCCATCAGGGATTGCAGTTCGTCGAGTCGCGCGCGGCCGACGTGGCCGAGTTGATCCGCGCGTTGCTGTTGGATGGCGACGCCCGCGACAAGGCTGTCGAGGCGCTGGCGCAGATCATCGAAGCGGTCGGAGGCCGAGACGAACTGGAGGACGAAGGAGCTGTCGCGGCTGAGGGCGAATCCGCGTCGCGCGGCGGAGGCTTTGGCGAGTTCGCCTTCGACGGACGCGAGCGTCGCGATCACCTCGTGCGAGTGTCCCACATCGGCGGTATCGGTCGCGAGGCGATCGATGGCGCGATACGAGATGAACCCGACCGCCCCCAGCACCACGAGTCCCGACAGGAAGAAGCGCCACGCCGAGGCGCGCGACCGAAGGTATCCGCTGGCGAACAGGTGGTGGCGGGAGTCCGATCGACGGGCGCCCGGGGTCGGATTCACTCCGACGCGATGGTCGGCGTCACGGGAGCTGCGGACGCCGCGCGCGAGGGGGCCTCATCGAGGATCGCGCGCAGGGCGGGGGTGGTGAGATCGTCGAACTGTCCGCTCCGCGAGGACCAGGTGTAGGCGAACACCGCGCCGGCGGCGAGCGCGAGAGCCACGGGGACGAGGACGTAGAGCACGCTCATGTTGCCGACTCCGGGAAGGTGTGACCGCGCCACGCCGCGATCACGACGCTGAGCGAGCTGGTGGGCATCACGATCGCCGCGATCAGCGGATCCATGATCCCCGTGAAGGCCAGCACCGCGCCCACGATATTGTAGAACAACGAGAAGCCGATAGCCAGTCGGATCAGCGACACGGTGCGCCGCGATCCCGTCTCCAGTTCCATCAACGTCCCGATGCCGCCGCGCGCGAGGAACACATCGGACGCGGCCAGGCAGGCCTCCGCACCGCCGCGCACCCCGATCCCGACGGTGGCCGACGCGATCGCCGCCGCATCGTTCACGCCGTCGCCCACCATCACCACGGGTCCCTCGAGCAGCGCCTGTTCCACCGCCATGCGCTTGTCTTCGGGGGAGGCGCCACCGCGGCAATCCTGCGCCGCGATCCCGAGGGTCTTCCCGACCGATGCCACGACCCGCGTATCGTCACCGGAGAGGATCCCGAGCCGCCAGCCCCGCGCGCGCAACGCCCGTACCGCCTCGGCTGCCTCGGCGCGGATCGGGTCACCGAAGCCGATCCGCGCGACGACGATCCCGTCCACGGCGACGAGCACCGGGGTGAGCGCGGCGTCGAG
>CAZAGK010000017.1:0-42705 GCA_964484775.1 uncultured Gemmatimonas sp.
CACGTGCAGCTCGCGGAAGGCGTGTGGAAGCGCTGCCAGCGCCTCGTCGAGCTCGGCCACGACGTGTTCCTGCTGCTCGACTCGATCACGCGCCTCGCGCGCGCCTACAACAACCTGCAGGGCGGCAGCGGTCGCACGATGTCCGGCGGTCTCGACGCGCAGGCGATGCAACGCCCGCGCGCGATCTTCGGCAGCGCGCGCAACACGGAGAAAGCGGGCTCGCTCACGATACTCGGCACGACGCTCGTCGAGACGGGCTCGCGCATGGACCAGTTGATCTTCGAGGAGTTCAAGGGCACCGGGAACATGGAGCTCGTCCTCGACCGCGAGATCGCGAATCGCCGCGTCTTCCCCGCGATCGACATGCTCAAGTCGGGAACGCGGAAGGAAGAGCTGCTCCTCTCCGAGAAGGAGAAGAACCGTGCCTTCCTGATCCGCCACTTCCTGGGCGACATGGCGGCCGAGGACGCGATCGTCTTCCTGCTGCGACGCATGTCGCGCACGAAGACGAACGAGGAGTTCTTCGCCCGGATGGCCGAGGGCGAATGACGGACTCCGCCGGCGCCACGGTGCGCGGACGCTGGATGGCGATCGACCTGGGCGATCGGCGGGTCGGCGTGGCCATCAGCGATCCCTCGGGGATGATCGCGTCGCCGGCGGGGTTCATCGAACGGCGCCCGGGGAAGCGTCCGCCGTTGATGCCGTTGCTCGAGCGGGCCAGGGAGCTCGAGGCCCGCGCCTTCGTGGTGGGACTCGCGCTCGACGGCAACGGGAACGACACCCCGCGCGCGGCCGAGGCACGCCGCATGGCGCAGGAACTCAGCAGCCGCACCGGATGCCCCGCCTACCTCGTGGACGAACGGTTCACGACCGCGCAGGCCCTGCGCGCGATCGCGGAGATGGAAGGGTCCACGCGCGGCCGCAAGGGCGACGTGGACGCGCTCGCGGCGACGATGCTCCTGCAGCACGCCTTGCGCTCGCACGAACTCCAGGGCGCCGCGCTGGGCGCGCCGGACGCCGCGGACGCTACCGTCGCCGAACCCGGGAGTGCGGACGGTGTCTAGAGGCGCGCCGCTCCGGCGCCTCCTGCTCCTCGGGACCATCGCCTGCGCGATGGCGCTGGTGGGCGTGGTGTCGTGCGGCAACGATCGCGGTCCGACGGTGCGCGTGACGATCCGCAAAGGCTCCTCGTTCCGGGAAGCGGCGGAGTCGCTCTCGGCGCACGGGGTCGTCGGCTCGGCGCGTTTCTTCGGCCTCTACGCGCGGATCCGGGGCCAGGACCGGAAGCTGCACTACGGCACCTACGTGCTGCGCACGAGCCTGTCGTGGGGACAGATCCTCGAAGCGGTGCGCCTCGGCAAGGGGATCGTGCACCAGATCACGATCCCCGAGGGGTTCACGATCGCGCAGATCACGCCGTTGCTGGTGGAGGAGCTGGAGCTCGACGCCGATTCGGTGGACGCCGCCGTGCGCGACCCGATCCTGCGTGAGCAGTTGGGCGTGCCGACGCGGACGATCGAGGGATATCTCTTCCCCGACACCTATACGTTCCCCGACAACGCGACCGCGCGCGATGCGGTGCGGATCATGGTCGAACGGTTCGAGAAGGCGTGGAAGCCCGAGTGGACCACCCGGGCGGCCGAGGTGAAGATGAGCCGCCACGAGGTGATCACCCTGGCGAGCATCGTGGAGCGCGAGGTGTTCCGGAACGACGAGCGGCCGGTGATCGCGGCGGTGTACCTGAATCGCCTGAAGGCGGGCATCGCCCTGCAGGCCGATCCGACCGTGCAGTACGCGCTAGGGAAGAAGCCGGGGCGGGTGCTGTTCAAGGACCTGCGGGTGAAGTCGCCGTACAACACCTATCTGTATCCGGGGCTGCCGCCGGGCCCCATCGCGTCACCGGGCGCGGCGAGCATCGAGGCCTCGTTGCATCCGGCGAAGGTGCCGTTCCGGTTCTTCGTGGCCGCGCCCGATGGACATCACGAGTTCCGGCGCACCTTCAAGGAGCATGAGGAGGCCATCAAGATGGTGCGGGCGCAGAAGGCGGCAGCGAACGCGGCCGCGAAGCCTGCGGGCAAGGCCGGAGCGGACAGCGTCGTGCTCCCGAAGGACACCATCACCCGGCGTCCGTAGCGCGCCCAGCGCCCCACGGAGCCGTTCCGTGCGCGGCAGAGGGGTAGGATAGCCCCCGCCCGCGAACTCAGTCCGAAACGAGATCCTGGCGCAGCAGCACGGCGTCGTGCAGATACGCGTGACGCATCTCGTGGCGTTCGCGCCGCGTCTCCACATGCAGCAGCACCCGCAGACAGCGCGGGAGCGATCCCGACACATCGAGTTCCTGCGCGCAGAGCAGCGGGACGTCGGTCCAGCCGTAGGTACGCGCGGCGTGGGCGGGGAACTCCGAGGTCAGGTCCGGCGTCGCGGTGAACACCGCGCTGATGATGTCCATCGAGGTGAGGTCGTTGAGGTCCAGGAGCTCGTCCAGCAGCTCGTGCACCGCCTGCCGGATCAGCAGCGGATGATCCGACGCGACCGTCGTGGCACCGCGCACCGCGCGGACATTGAGGCGTCCCATGCGGAAATTCTGCAGCATGGCGCACGCACTGTCCACCCTCGGACGCGACGCGGTAGATTGGGTCATGTCACGTGACGCCGCCATCGTCTCGCTGCGTGGCGCCAAGCGCTGGCAGTCGGGGCACCCCTGGATCTTCCGCAGTGACGTATCGCAACCGCCCACGAGTCCGGCGGGGGCGGTCCGCGTCCGCGATGTGCGCGGCCACGCGCTCGGCTGGGCCCTGTGGAGTCCGGGCTCGGAGATCTCGCTGCGCCTGATCGACGCCGATCCGGACGCCGTGATCGACGGTGCGTGGTGGCACGCGCGGCTCGAGCGGGCGATCGCCCGTCGCGCACCGCTCGCCGCCGACGCCAACGCCTACCGGCTCGTGCACGGCGAAGGGGACGGGCTGCCGTCACTCGTCGTCGACCGATTCGACCGCTGGGTGGTGGTGCAGTTGCTCTCGGCGGGGCTGGAGACCTTCCGGCACGAGATCGTCGAGGCGCTGCGGGTGCTCACCGGCGCCGAAGGCGGGCTCGCGCGCAACGATGCCGCGGTGCGTGACCGCGAAGGGCTGACGCGCGGGGTGGAACCGCTCTGGGGAACCGTCCCCGATGCGATCGAAGTGCTCGAGCACGGTGTCCGGTATCTCGCCGCGCCGCGCACCGGGCAGAAGACCGGGGCGTTCCTCGACCAACGTGAAGCCCGCGTGCTGGTCGGATCGGTCGCCCGTGGCCGCGCCCTCGACGTGTTCAGCTATCATGGCTCCTTCGCGCTGCACCTGGCCCGGGGCGCGGAGAGTGTCACCGCGGTGGACAGCTCGGGGCCCGCGCTGGAGCGGGCGGCGCAGAACGCCGCGCTGAACGGATTCGCCAACCTCCGCTTCGCCGAAGCGGACGCCTTCGAGTTCCTCCGCACCGCGCTCCGCAACGGCGAGCAGTACGACACGATCGTCGTCGATCCGCCGGCCTTCGCCAAGAACAAGCCCTCGCTCCAGGCGGCGATCCGCGGCTACCGCGACGTCAACCTGCACGCGATGAAGCTGCTCGCCCCGGGTGGGACGCTCTATTCCGCGAGCTGCAGCTATCACCTGACGAAGCCGCTCTTCTGGGAGATGTTGCAGGACGCGGCGGCCGGCGCGGGACGCCGGATGGTCCTGCGCGCGCTCACCGCGCAGCCGCTCGATCATCCGGAAGTGCTCACGATCCCCGAGACGGGCTACCTCAAGGGCGCACTGCTCGAAGCGGCGGACTGAGCGGCGTTCAGCGCGGCGCTCAGCGCCGCTGACAGCGCGGACAATGGTAGGTCGATCGCCCGCCCTGCGCGAGACGGCGGATCCTGGTGCCGCACCGATCGCAGGGCTCCCCTTCCCGATCGTACACGTGGAAGTGATCCTCGCGGTCACCCGTGCGGTAGCGCGCGGCGCGCTGCACCCCGTCCGCCAGCGCCTCGCGGACGCTCTCGAGGAGTCGGGTCACGCGGAGTGCGGAGAGCGTGTGCGAGGGCGCCTCAGGGGAGATGCGCGCCCGCCAGAGCGCTTCGGCCGCGTAGATGTTGCCGATGCCCGCGACCAGCTTCTGGTCCAGGAGCGCGAGTTTGATCGGCGAGCGCCGGCGTTGCAGCCCCGCGCGCAGATCGGCGGCGCTGAACGACGGATCGTCGGCATCGGGACCGATCGCGAGCACCAGCGGCCGCGCCGCCGTGTGCACGCGCACGATGCAGAGCGCCCGGGGATCGGTGAGCGACACCCGCGTACCGTCGTCGAGGTCGAGCGTCACCCGCGCGAACCGCGGGAGCTCCTCGGTCACCCGCGTGAACACCCAGTCGCCGTCCAGCACGAAGTGCGCGTGGATCGTTCCCCCGTCCGCGAGACGGATGATCTGATGCTTGCCGCGCCGGTCGACCGCGACGATCCGCTGCCCCGCGACGCGTGCGCGGGCCGCGCTGGGGAGCTGGCGACGTTGCGAGGGATGGCGCCCCTCGAGGCGCACCACGATCCGGCCCTGCACCGCAGCGCGGAGTCGTTGCGCCGCCTCGTCGACTTCAGGCAATTCAGGCATCGGCGACTCCCTGATTGACAGACCACCTGCCAGCGGGCGAACGTGCCAGCGTGACCACCCCCACCGTCCCCGCGTCCACGACGACGCAACGCACCGCCGCCGTGCAACGTACGCTGGCGATCATCCTCGTGCTGAACGTCGTGGTGGTGGCGATCAAGGTCGTGGTGGCCGTCCGCACCGGCGCGCTCTCCGTCATGGGGGCGAGCGTGGAGTCCGCGCTCGATGCCATGAACAATGTCATCGCGATCCTCCTGGTGGCACTGGCCGCTCGCGGTCCGGACGACGACCACCCCTACGGCCACGACAAGTTCGAGACGCTCGGCGCGCTCGTGATCGTCGGCTTCCTCTCGATCTCCTGCTTCGAGCTCGTGCGGAACGCGGTCACGACCCTCATGCATCACGACACGCCCGTCTCCCCCACGCCGCTCGAGCTCGCCCTGCTCGGCTCCACCGCACTGATCAACGTGCTGGTGGTCTGGTACGAGCAACGGCGGGGCCGCGCGCTCGGCAGCGCACTGCTGATGGCCGATGCCGCCCACACCGGCGGGGATATCATCGTCACCGCGGTCGCCTTCCTCTCGCTCTGGCTGGCGCGTGTCGGCTATCCCAAGGCCGACGCCTGGCTCACCCTCGTCGTGGCGACGGTGATCGCCTACAGCGGATTCCACATCCTGCGGGTGACGGTCCCGATCCTCGTGGACGAGCGTGCCGTGGATGCGGACGAGATCCGGCGCGTGGTGGTGGCCGTCCCGGGGATCACCGGGGTCCCGCAGGTACGATCGCGCACCACCGCCTCGGGGATGCTCTTCGCCGAAGTCACCATCCGCTGCGATGGGGCCCTGCCGGTGGCCGCCGCGCACGATCTGGCCGACGCGGCCGAGGCGGCGATCCGTACCGCCATCGGCGCGGCGGATGTCACGGTGCACGTGGAGCCGGCCTGATTCTCGCCCCCAGGGCGCCGCAGGACTTGAGCGGACGGCGCGCTGTTGTAGCTTGCGAGCGGAGGGGGGACGCCCTCCCTCGCCTTCCCGATCGCCCCGACGCCGATGACCTTCCGAGAGCACCGCTCGCTACGGCACGAGTACACGCTCTATGTCGAGCGTGAGATCGAGGAGTACAAGGAGACGGTCGGCTACGGCAAGCTGATGGATCTGGCGTCCCAGGCGAGCGAGGTGCTCGAGGGGCAGCTGCAGATCGGCTTCCGCGACGTGCTGCTCACCGCCGAGGTCGACCGCATCATCGCGATCCGTCTGAAGCTCCCGAGCTTCGAGACCTGGCGCCGCCGTCTCCTCCGGAACGCCAGCGAGCCGAAGAACCCGGAGCACTGGGGATTGCGCGCCGACACGCCGCTCGCGCACGCGCTCACCAGCGCGTCGCTGACGGCCGAGGTCGTGGTGACCGGTGCGCGTGTCCACGGGTCGTCGCTGTACCTCGCCGCGAACGGCTGTCAGGTGACGGCGCTCGAGCCGGAGCAGGAGATGATGGAGCGCGTGCTGAGCGCCGCGCAGCAGGAAGGACTGGACGGACGGGTCCGCGGCCTGCAGACCTCGCTCTGGCAGTGGTCTCCGGAGGGTCCGCTGGCGGCGGTGGTGTGCACGCCCGCCGCTTTCGCCGGCTTGTCGAACATCGAGCGGGCGCGGGTGATCGCGGCCCTGCAGTCGGCGACGACCGACGGTGGGGTCCATCTGGTGGAGACGATCGTCGCCGGGCAGGAGGCGATCAGCGAGGATGAGCTCCGCTCTTCATATACAGGGTGGGACATCTCGTTCCGTCGCGAGCCCGGCGTCGCCCGCACCTTCCTCGCGAAGAAGCACTCAGCGTAACGTTTTGACACGGATGTAAGATTTCACACGTGTCCCTCTGCGACACGCCGCCTCGAGAAGGGGCGGCGTGTTTTTCGTAAGTGTATGCCCTGTAGTTACTTATGAAAACGTGACGATTGGCACCCTCCCTGCAGTCCTTAGAGACGAACCGCCGAGGCACCCCTCTCCTATTGAGGGGGCCTGTGGCTACGAATCTGGAGGGAGTGATGGCGCGCTCACGTGGCGTGGATGTGGATCAGGAACCGGTAGGGATCGTGCTCTCGTTCGGGAGCCCGGTCGAGGAGACGCCGCGCGTGCTGGCGTACGAATGGGCGCCGGTGCCGACGAGCGAGCTCGACGAGGCCGAGGCCATTCTGGCGGCCTGAGTTCCCGGATCGAGACGGCGAGGGCGCGCTCCGACGGTCGGAGGGCGCCCTTTTCGCGTCCGGTGGGGCCGGAGGGGGGAGAAAAGAACAGAGGGGAGCCAGCTTGCGCTGGTTCCCCTCTGTGCTTGACGAAGAAAAACTACTTCTTCTTCGCGGCCTTCTTCTTGACGACCTTCTTCTTCGCAGCCTTCTTCTTGGCAGCCATGGTGCAAGCTCCTTGAAAAGGAGTGGATTCCCCTGGCGATCCCCCGGTGGATCGCTGGGCTCGAAACCGCGATGTTTTGCGGCCCCGCTTTTTACACGGCCTCGCTCAGGCTCGTGAAGTTGAAGTCCTTCACCTTCATCGACGGCATCACGATCGCGCCGCCTTGTTCGGTTCCTGCGAGTCTCTCCGCCTTTCCGAGCGCTTCGAGATTATTGAGCATGAAGAGCGGTGATTCGTTGAATCGGAAGTTCTGAACGCTGCGTGAGATCTTGCCGTTCTCGATCAGGAAGGTACCATCGCGCGTCAATCCTGTATAGAGAATTGTACGAGGATCGACTTCGCGCAAGTACCACAGGCGAGTTACCAGAATTCCGCGGTCCGTGCCGGCGACCAGTTCATCGACCGTTTTGGTGCCTCCGGACATGCGAATGGAGCTCGGAGACCCGGTCGCTTTCTGATTCTGTTTCTTCGCCCAGAAGCGCGAATAGAACAATTGTCTGAGCACGCCGTTCTCGATCCAAACCTGTTTTCCCAGAGGGAAACCTTCACCATCGAAGGGTTGCGCGAGCAACATCGGATCGGCGGGATCACTGATCACGCTCACCCGTTCATCGACGATCTTCTCGCCGATTTTGTTACCGCCGCCCTGCTTCGAAAAGGGCGAACGACCCTCGTCGGCGGACCGGGAATCCAGGTAATTCGAAATGAGCTGCGCGAGGTCTCCCGTCGCTTGCGGTTCCAGAATGACGGTGTACCGGCCGGGTTCGACCTTCTGCGGTTTGCGTGATGCACGCGCTTTTTCGATCGCGCGCGTGGCCACTTTATCGAAATCGATCTGCGCCCAATCGGGGTGATCGGCGGCGGCCCATCCACTTCCCGTGCCATCAGTGGTGCGTACCGTGAGCTGATAGTTCGCGCTCGTGCCGCGGAAGTATGCGAACAGTCCCTTCTGGTTCGCGACCGCGCTCATCCCCGAATTGCAGATGAGGAATCCGGCCGCGTTCACGTCGCCGAGCTTGCGCGCGGGGTCGAGCGCGGAGCGGGCGGCCAGGGCACGGTCGCCGGCGGTGTTGTTGGCGGTCTTGTCGAACCACCCCTGCACCGCCACGTACTGCTGCGGGTCGAGCTCGGGCATCGACTCCGGGTCCTCGGGCGCCAGCTTGGCCAGCCGCTCCGACTCGCGCACCACCCGCTGGAGCGATTCGTCGGAGAGGTCGTTGGTCGTCACCACCGCGTGGCGCGCCCCGAAGGCGGACTGCACCCCGACCTGCAGATCGACGATCGACCCGGCCGTGGACATCTGGTTCGCGGCGAAGCGCACGTTCGTGCTGGCCCCGCCCCCGATGCTCACGTTGATGGCATCGGCCTTCGACATCTTGATGATCTTCTCGGCGATGGCCTGCGTGGCCTCGCGCGAGAGGACGTTCTCGGGAGCGGCGCTGTGGCGCTCGACCGTATCGAGGAGACGCTTCGGCGCCGACATTATGCCTTCCTCCCCGTGTTGATGATGTTGACGTTGCGGAAGCGGGCCGGCACGCAGCCGTGGCTCACCCCGTTCACCTGCCCGGGTTGTCCCTTCCCGTCGAAGAACGACCCGCCGAGCTTGTAGCTCGACTTGCCGCCGATCATGTCCATGGAGTTCCAGAAGTCCGGCGTGCGGATCTGGTAGGCCACGTCCTTGAGCAGTCCGACGATCTTCCCGCCCTTGATCTCATAGGCCACTTGCCCGCCGAACTGGGCGTTGTAGCGCTGCTGGTCGATCGAGAACGAGCCGTCGCCGACGATCGCGATCCCCTTGTCGGTGGCGCTGATCAGGTCCTCGTAGCTCTTCTCCTCCTTCCCCGGAAGCAACGACACGTTGGGCATGCGCTGGAAGGCCACGCTCGACCACGAATCCGCATAGCTGCAGCCATGCGAGCGCACGGGGCGCCCGTTCTTCTCGTACCACCACTTGAGCCACGGCGCCTGTTCGCGCGTGGTCTGGTAGTCATTGACCATCCCTTCCTTGATGATCAGGAAGTCGTCGGGCTGCACGCCGTCGTCGTCATAGCCGATCGTGGCGATGGCGCCGGGCTGCGAACGGTCCCCCTGGATGTTCATGAAGTCCGGGCCGTAGCGCAGCTTGCCGAGCTTGTCCTCGGGCGGTGCCACAAAGCTCGTGCCGGCGTAGTTGGCCTCGTAGCCGAGCGCGCGGTCGAGCTCGAGCGGATGCCCGATCGACTCGTGGATCGTGAGCCAGAGGTTCGACGGATGCAGCACGATGTCGTAGCGTCCCACCTCGACCGGCTTGGCGCTCAGCTTGGCCGCCGCGTCCTCACCCCACTTGCGGGCGTGACCGGCGAGATCCTGCTCGAGCACGTATTCCCACCCGCGCCCCATCGGCGACGCCTCGGTGGCCTGCCGGTTCTGGAAGTCGGAGAAGTCGCTCGCGACCGCGGTGG
Source organism: uncultured Gemmatimonas sp. (assembly GCA_964484775.1). GTDB lineage: Bacteria > Gemmatimonadota > Gemmatimonadetes > Gemmatimonadales > Gemmatimonadaceae > Fen-1231. The sequence goes on from CAZAGK010000017.1 coordinate 9,449, forward strand.
CGGTGAAGAGCGGCCAGCTGCGCACGAGGGTCTGCGTGATGACCGACCCTTCGGTGTTGGCGTAGTTGCGGTCCTGCTTCACGAAGAACAGCCCGGAGTTCACGTACTTCACCTTGTCGACCTTGAGCGCCTCGGCGTTCGCGGCGAGCAGGAGGTCGACCTTCTGTTCGAGCGGCACGTCGAACGGATCGGTGGTGAACTGGCTCTTCCAGGTGGCGTTCGGGAAGGCGGGTGCGGGGGCGAGTTCGATCGCGCGGTCGCGCGCGACACGATTGGCCTTGGCGATCGCGACCGCTTCGCGCGCGGCGGCGACGACCGCCTCCGTGGTGAGCAGGCGCGTGGCGGCGAAGCCCCAGCAACCGTCCACCAGTGCGCGGACGCCGCAGCCGATGGTGTCGGTGTCCACCGCCTGGACGAACTGCTTCTCGCGCGTGAACACGAAATTCTGGCGGAAGCGTGCGATGCGCGCGTCGGCCCACGACGCGCCGGCGCCGCGCGCGGCGTTGAGCGCCTCCATCATCAGTTCCTTGGGCGCGGCGCCCTGGAACCGCTCGATCTCTCCTGGGGTGGCGGTGCTCGGGGTCGCGAAGGCGTTGCGGGGCAGCCCCGCGGCGGCGGCGAGCGCGATGGTCGCCGCACTCGTTTGCTGCAGGAATCCTCTCCTGTCGGTCATGCGTCACTCGCTCCTGGTGGGTCGCACCGGAGTGGGTGGCCGATCGAGTCGCGATCCTCGATCGAAGGAAGCCGCAGGTGGGGGACGCGGCGGCTCTGCACGATATGGCTTGCTGGAAGAATATGAAGCGCCCCATCGCCGACGCGCAATGGAGGGCCCACCGCCCCTACGATCGAGCGCTTCCGCCGGTTTCCGCGTGCGACCCGCGCTCAGCGATTCACGATCTGCCCGCGCATCGAGTTGTAGATCGTCGCGAGTTCGTTGCGCTCGCGATCGGGGACCTTGAACTTGTCCAGCGTCCGCGCGAGGTGCGCCACGAAGCTGTCGTAGATGTCCGCGCTGATCTCGAACTGTTCGTGCGCGGTCTTCATGTCCTTGCCGGGATAGAAGCAGGGCCCGCCGGTCGCGGCGCACAGCTGATCGACCACGTGCTGGCGGATCCGCTGCATGTCCTTCTCCTCGAGTCCCTTGAAGAAGGGCTTGAGCTTGGGGTCGGCGGTCACCGCGCCCAGGAAGTCGTCGGTCACGGCGGCGAGGGCCTCGATCCCGCCCAGGCGCTGGTACAATGTGCGCGCCGCCGCCGGTGCTGCCGCCGAGGGGGCGTTGCTGCGCGGCATCGAGGCGCAGGCGCCCACGCAGAGTGCGCCGATGAGCACCGCGGTGATCGATCGCACCGTGCGCCGTGCGCCGAGCGGTGCTGTGCGTTGCGGACGACGAGCCGGGGTTCTCACGCTGGGAAGGGACATCGGGGTCTCCTGAACGGTTACGGTCACCATGGCGCCGTTCTGGGGCGCCCTCCTGTTCCTATGTACGCCGCAGGACGGTGTTCGGTTCTCACTTACGCCACGCCGCGCCGGTTGCCAGTTTTAACAACTATGAAAGCGCTCGTAAAGGAATCCCGCGCGCCGGGATTCGTCCTCAAGGATGTGCCCGTGCCGACCATCCGGGCAGACGAAGTACTCATCAAGGTCCGTCGCGCGGGTGTCTGCGGCACGGACGTCCATATCCACGAGTGGGACGCCTGGGCGAGCGGTCGCTGCAAGCCGCCGTTCACCGTCGGTCACGAGTTCGCGGGTGAGGTGGCCGAGGTCGGCTCCCTCGTCACGGACGTCAAGATCGGTGATCGCGTCACGGCGGAGGGGCATATCGTCTGCGGACGCTGCCACCTCTGCCGCACCGGCAACGGCCACGTCTGCCCCAACACCAAGATCATCGGGGTGGACCGCGACGGCTGCTTCGCCGAGTACATCGCGATGCCGGCGAGCAACGTCTGGCACCTCGACGACAACATCCCCTTCGAGATCGGCGGCATCCACGATCCCATGGGGAACGCCTTCCATACCGCGCTCCACGACACGAACCTCCCCGGCAAGACGGTGCTCGTCACCGGCTGCGGCCCGATCGGGATCTTCGCGGTGGGGATCGCCAAGGCGGCGGGCGCCTCGCACATCGTGGCGAGCGACGTGAACCCCAAGCGCCTCGAACTGGCCCGCGCCATGGGCGCCAAGTCGGCGGTGCACCCGAAGGACGCCGAGGACGCGGTCCGTGCCGCGACGGACGGACTCGGCGTCGACGTGGTGCTCGAGATGAGTGGCGTCCCCGCCGCGATCCATCAGGCCTTCAAGCTCGTGCGCGTCGGGGGGCGGGTGCAGATGCTCGGCATCCCGTCGAACCCCATGGACGTGGACTTCGCCACGGAGGTGATCTTCAAGGGGATCACCGTGTACGGCGTGGTCGGACGTCGCATGTACGACACCTGGATCCAGATCACGCAGTTCCTGCGCTCGGGGCAGTTCGACCCGACGCCGGTGATCACGCACCGCTTCCCGCTCGAGCAGCATGCCGAGGCGATCGCCGCGATCAAGTCGGGCGAGGCCGGCAAGGTCATCTTCGAGGTCGCATAACGATGGCGCTCAACCAGGGATTCGCGGCCGATCTCGAAGGACGGATCGCCCAGCTCAAGGCCGACAAGGTCTACAAGACGCTCAACTATCTCGACTCGCCGCAGTCGGCGCGGGTGCAGATGGAAGGGCGCGGCGAAGTGCTCATCATGTCGTCCAACAACTACCTCGGCCTTTGTGACGAACCGAGCGTGGTGAAGGCCGGGATCGACGGGCTGTTCAAGTACGGCGCCGGCACGGGGAGCGTCCGCTTCATCTGCGGCACCTTCACGGTGCACCGCGAGTTGGAGACCGCGCTCGCGCGCTTCGTCGGCACGCCGGCGGCGATGTCGTTCGTCTCGGCCTGGAACGCCAACGAAGGACTCACCGCGACGGTGGTGGAGGAAGGGGATTTCGTCGTCTCCGACGCGCTGAACCACGCGTCGATCATCGACTCGATCCGGCTCGCCAAGTCCATCACGAAGTGCACGACCGGCGTGTACAAGCACGGCGACCTGGACGACCTGGTGGAGAAGCTCAAGGCCAACAAGTCGGCCAAGCGCCGCCTGATCTGGACCGATGGTGTCTTCTCGATGGAAGGGAGCGTGGCCAAGCTGCCGCAGCTCCTGCAGATCGCGAAGGACCACGATGCCGTGCTGATCATGGATGACTCCCACGCCACCGGCGTGCTGGGCGCCACGGGGCGCGGCACCGCCGAACATTTCGGGGTCATGGGCGAGGTGGACGTGATCACCTCGACGCTCGGCAAGGCGCTCGGTGGTGCGGCGGGCGGCTTCGTGGCCGGCCCGGCGGCGCTCTGCGACATGCTCACGCAGCGGTCGCGCCCGCAGCTCTTCTCCAACGCGCTGCCGCCCACGGTCGCGGCGAGTGCGCTGGCCTCGGTGGAGTTCATCGAGCAGCATCCGGAGCGGGTGCGTGCGCTGCACGAGAACGCGAAGCACTTCCGTGCCTCGCTCCTCGAGGCGGGACTCAAGCCGCTCGAGGGAGAGACGCCGATCGTCCCGATCATCGTGGGCGAGACGGCCGACGCGATCCGGATGAGCGAGATGCTCCTGAACGAGGGGATCTTCATCACCGGGTTCGGCTTCCCGGTCGTCCCGCAGGGGACGGCGCGACTCCGCTGCCAGGTCTCGGCGGCGCACACCCGCGACGACCTCGACTACGCGGTGAAGGCCATCCGGAAGGTCGCCGAGCAGGTCGGGATCCTGAAGTAAGGCACCACGGCGTGGAGCGTCCCCGTTGCCGCCCTGGCCAGTCCGGGGCGGCGGCGGCGTGACCCGCGCGGCTCGCACATCGTCCCACTAATGAATCACCGGGAGGCCCACGTCGGCCGCCCGGCGATTCACGTGCCCCGCTCAGGACCGCCATTCACGAGAGGTTCGCCATGCGATCGTTCCGCCGTTGCCTGCTCGCCATTCCCGTGATCGCGGCTCTCCTCGCACCCCGGGCGGTCGATGCGCAGCAGCCGACCCCGGCGTTGCAGCCCTGGCAGGACTCGTGGTACTGGGGCGCCTACGGCGGCGGGACGTCGCTCCGCACCAACGTCGGTCGCGTGTCGGCGCCCACCTTCGGCGGCGAGTGGTTCATCACCCGCTCCGATGTGGCGCTCCACGTGTTCGCGGAACAGTCGGTCTTCACCGGCGCGTCGCAACTGACGATCCCGGGGATGGCCTCGCGACTGGTCTCGATCGCCGACATGCGCCGCGTGGGGTTCGGGATCTCGATCTTCACCCCGGCCTTCGGCACGATCAAGCCGTATGTGGACCTCGGCTACTCGCTCAACCTGGTCGGCACGGCGACGGACAGCGTGCGCTCCTACGCGAGCACCGCGCAGCGCGATTCCGTGGAGGACGCGATCAACAAGGCGAAGTCGAGCGGACGACTCTTCGCCTCGGTCGGCGCGATGGCGGTGATCGGCAAGTTCGCGCCCTTCGCCCAGGTGACCATCATGCCGATGAAGGGTGCGGGCACGACGCTGATCAACGGCGACGGGATGGCCTACGCGCTCAACGTCGGATTGCGCTACAACTTCGGTCGGTCGACGGAGAAGAGCTGGTAGTCGCGTCGCGACCGGATGTGAGAACGCCGCGGGCATCGATGCCCGCGGCGTTCGTCGTTCAGCGGAGGAAGCGGCGCGTCTCCGTCCGCGCGGAGACGAACGGATTGTCGCGCACGATCCACCGCAGTGGCCAGTCGAGGGCGGCGTTCTTGGGATTCAACCCGATGCGCGGGGTGACCGCGACCTCGGCATCCGGCACGGGCTCCCCTTCCACGATCCGCAGCGAACCGGTGACGAGCGACGATCCGTGATGCGCGGGACCGGTGATCCCGAACGCATCGCACAGGCGTCCGGGGCCGCTCGTGAGATCCACGTCGCGCCGCGCCTTGGTGCGGCGGCGGCGCATGGACGCGAGCCCGTCGATCGGCTCCACCGCGCGCAGGAGCACCGCGCTGGCGAGCCCCTCGGCGCGCGTGACGGCGTTCGCGCACCAGTACATGCCGTAGATGCGATACACGTACGCCGAGCCGGGCGGACCCCAGAGCCCGATCGTGCGCGGTGTCTTGCCGACCGCCGCGTGACAGGCGGGATCGTGCTCGCCGATGTACGCCTCGGTCTCGACGATCCGTCCGCGGCAGGTCACACCGCGGACGGTACACTCCAAAACGGCACCGAGCAGGTCGCGGGCGACCTGCTCGGTGTCACGTTCGTAGAAGCGCGCCGGAAGGACGCGCGCCATATCAGGCGTCAGCCCTTCTTCCCCTTCGGCGCGGTCTTGGCCTTGGGGGCCGACTTCGCCTTGGGGGCGGACTTCGCGGCGGACTTGGCCGCCGGCTTCGCAGCCGGCTTCGCCGCGGGCTCCTTCACCACCTCGGTCGCCTTGGAGCTGCGGCCCTTCTTGGCGGGCGCGGCTTCGACGACCAGCTCGGCCTTGGGGGCCGGGGCCGGCGTGTCGTCCACGACGCCGATCAGGAGGAAGTCCGGGGGCAGCACGCCCTTGGCCGGACCGCCGCGTCCCGGACGTCCGGGCGCGCTGCGGGGACCCATCCCACGCGGGACGACCGGCGTGTTCGCGGCCTTCTCACGATCGGCGACCGCCTTGAGCGCGGCCTCCTTCTCGTTGAGCTGATCGGCGACACTCGGCACGTTCGCCGCGAGGGCGACTTCGAAGGCATCGCCGCGCTTGCGGAGGTCCACGACGTTGCCGTCATGGGCATCGCGCAGGATGCGGGCGAAGTTGCGCTCGCTCAGCGATTCGCTGTCGCGGCCCAGGATGGCGAACGCCTTCTCGCGCACGCGCTCGCTCGGCACGGCATCGTCGCCCGTGACCAGCGCGGTGACGGCGTCCTTGACCAGCGAGAACGCTTCGTCGCGCGTGAGGCGGATGCCCGACGCGCCGATGTTGCTGTCGGCCTTGTGCGTGGTGTGCGACGCGGCCGGCGTGTGCGACACGTGCGGCGTGCGCTCGGGGCGCGGCTGACGCTCGTGGCGAGGCTCGCGATGCGGCGCGGCCGCGGCGGGAGCGGCAACGACCGGAGCGGCCGGAGCGGACGTCGACTCGGACGCCGCGATCGCGGCATCGGCCAACGGCGTCGGGACAGCGGCACGCTCGGCCGTGGTCCCCATCGGCGCGTCGTCACGATCGCGACGGCTACGCCCACGTCCACCACGACGTCCGCGACGACCACGACCATCGCGCTCGCGCGCGTCGTCGCCTTCGCCAGCGGGCGCCGCATCACGCGCGGCGGCCGGAGCCGCAGCGGCGACGCTCTTGGCACCCTTGGCCGGCGCGACTTCGAGCTGGCCGTTGTCGAGCTTGTTCACGATCAGCAGCCCCTTCTGCGCCGCCTCGAGGCAGAACTTCGAGAACTTGGAGAAGTTCAGGTCCTTCTCGTCGAAGGTGCTGTCGATCTCCTGCATCACCTGCTTGAGGCGGTCGCTGCGCATCACGTCGCCGTTGCGCACCATGCGGCCGATGGCCTCGGTGACGAGCTCCCACGGATCATGCTTGGCGCCGTTGGACTCCTCGCCCGCCTTCACCAGACCGGCGAGGGCGTTGTACGAGTAGTACTCGTCGCAGTTCTGCACGAGCAGGTCGCTCGACGACTCACGGATGCCGACGCCGATGACGTACTTGCCGTACTCCTTGATCTTCATCACGAGGCTCGAGAAATCCGAGTCGCCCGAGAGGAGGATGAAGGTGCCGATCTCGGGACGCGTGAAGACGAGCTCCATGGCGTCGATCGCGAGGCGGATGTCGGTGGCGTTCTTCTTGGCCGAGCCGTAGGCCGGGGCCATGATCATGTCGATCGACGACTCGGCGAGCGGCACGATGTACTGCGGATAGCGGCGCCAGTCGGCGTACGCACGCTGGACGGCGACCTTCCCCTTGATGATGTCGGAGCCGAGGAGGTTCCGGAGTTCCTGACCGAGGTCGGAACGGATCCCCATCGTGACGTTGTCGAAGTCGATCAGGAGGGCGGCGTTGGGGGCGTGGACGATGCCGCCGATCCCGCTGTGGGCGACCGCCTGAGGGCCGCGATGCATCGGTGCGATGGGCGCCCGCACCTGGGCGATGTGTGAATGTCGTGCCATGTCGGTCAACTGGTCTCCGGCTGCTCGCCGATGCGGGAGCATGCGACGCGCCCACGGGCCCCTGGCCCGGTGGTCTGCGCGATGCGGCAGCTCCCATATGTATGTGAGGGGGCGAGCGCGCCCATCCGGTGGTCCGGCATGCTTGAGAGCATTCTTCTCACGGGCCCGGTGCTGGAGGTACTCCTGCACCGACACACTGCCGAGAGGGCCGGACAACGCTTGGTGGCGCGGACGCCGTATCCCTCGCGGTGTCCCCGAGGCGCCGGGCGTACCGATGGTCGGGGCCCAAGGCCCAGCACGATCATCGATGCGCTCGGCGCTTCGTACTGTGTAACCTAACGTGCCACACCGGCGTTGTCACCTTGGGCCCGTTCAGGCACCTCGGGCGGCCGGCTCGAGGGGGCTCCGGGGAGCCTTGACTCACCCCTCTCGCCCCCCAAGTTCCACCGATGCGCTATTCCGCCCCGCTGGATGGCATCCGCGCCCTCGCCATCGCGGGGGTGTTGGTCTTCCACGTGGCGCCTCGGCGGCTGACCGGGGGGTTCGCCGGCGTCGACGTGTTCTTCGTGCTCTCGGGGTTCCTGATCACCTCGGTGATCCTCCACGACCTGCGGGACGGCACCTTCTCGCTGCGCGAGTTCTACCTCCGCCGCATCCAGCGGCTCCTGCCGAACCTCGTCCTCACGGTCGCGGCCGCGATGGCGCTCTGGGGAGTCTTCGGCCTCCCGAGCGAGACGGCCAAGGCGGCCCGCCACGGACTCTGGGCCCTGTTCAACCTCTCCAACGTGTACGTCTGGAAGTATCTGGGCGGCTACTGGGGACACGACGCCGAGTGGGCCCCCCTGACGCACACCTGGTCGCTCGGCATCGAAGAGCAGTTCTATCTGCTCTTCCCCGCGCTGCTCGCGCTGCTGGTGCGCCGGTGGCCGCAGCGGGCGACGCTCGTGCTGGCGGTCTGCACCGCGGCCAGCGCAATCCTGTGCATCATGACCTCGGTGCGGGCGCCCGAAGCCAGCTTCTATCTGCTCCCCACGAGAGTCTGGGAGCTCCTCCTGGGCGCGGTGCTCGCGAGCGCGGTGCTGCCGTGGACGCTCGATCTCCCGGGAGCACCGACGCGTCCCGCCCCCGCCGCTCGCACCGTCGTGGGATGGGGCGGCGTTCTGGTGGTCCTGGTGTCGCTCGCGCGCATCGACGAGACGATGGCGTTCCCGGGGTGGGTCGCCCTGGTCCCGACGCTCGGCACCGCCGCAGTGCTCTGGTCCATCGCCGGAGGAGAGAGCTCCGTGGCGCGCGTGCTGTCGTCGGCGCCGCTGGTCGCGATCGGACGCCGCTCGTACTCCATCTATCTCTGGCATTGGCCGTGCATCACGCTCGGCCGGACACTCGCCGTGTTCTCCGGGCGCACGGAGCGCACGGGGGCCGTGCTCGGCGCCACGATCGGCGTGCTCGCGGCGTGCGCGGCGTACGAATGGGTCGAGCAGCCGCTCCGCCGTCGAGGGAAGGGGCGCGGACGTCGCCTCACGATCCTCGGCAGCGGGTTCGCCGTCACGACCTGTGCCGCACTGCTGCTCGGGGCGCGGCATCCCGTCGCGGATCCCGAGCAGCGATTCGAGCAGCCGCAGTTCTTCGGCGAGGCCTACAACAGCGGGAAATCCGCCGCGTCCGAGATCGCGCAGAGCAGCAGCCTCACGGACGTCGCGCAGGCCCCGCGGACGGAGGTCGGCGATGACGCATGGCGGGACGGCGGGATCATCCACCGTTACGGGGGAGAGGTCCCGCGTGTGGTGGTGCTCGGGAGTTCGCATGCGCTGATGTACTCGCACCTGCTCGACGAGCTGGCGCGCGAGCGCGGCGTCACCATCGCCTTCCTCGGGATGCCGGCCACCCCGCCCTTCTTCACGGCCGCCGTGGATCGGAACTTCAAGACCGTCGCCGAGGCACGTGAGTTCGACGACGTCCGGAAGACGTGGCTGGGCCGGTGGCATCCCGATGTGGTGTTCGCGATCGACCGCTGGGACAGTCGCCCGACGTGGCGTTCGTTCGCGAGCGAGCTCGGGGCGTTCGTGCGGGCAGTCGAGCCGCTGACCGGGCGGATCGTGGTGGTGACGCAGCCTCCGGCGCTCCCGTGGCCGGACAATTTCAATCTGCGCGAGTTCGTGCTCTCGCGCCGCGCCGCGAGCGGCGCCTTGCCGAGCTTTCGACCGGACGCGAAGGAGGCCACCCGTCGCGCGGTCGCGATCGACGCCGATCGGGCGGCGGCACGCGATACCGTGTTGCGCGTGCTGCACACCGAGGACCGGTTCTCCGCTCCCGACGGCACCGTCCGCTATTCGGCGGGACGGGACTTCTACTATCTCGACGACGACCATCTGACGGAGGCGGGAGCGCAACTGCTGCGCCCCCGGTTCGCGGCCGCGCTCGACGAGGGGCTCCAGCGCGCGACGCGTCGTCCGCGCTGAGCGCGACCGCTACGGCTTGATCGCGGTCCCGCGCGGCCGGTAGAGCACCTGTTCGCGGCGATAGTAGTACTCGCCCATCGGCGAACGCAGCCTCCCGACCACATCGTAGTCTCGCTCGATGTCGAGCCCGTACCGCTGCAGTAGGTCGACCGGGATATGCCGCGGTCCGACGGGCTCGGCGAGCACCCAGGCGCGGCGCATCTGCTCCGGCGGGACACGATCCAGGCCCGCAGCGACGACGTTCCGCGATCCGGGGTATCCACCGGCGAGCCACGCGAGTCCGATCGGCCGCGCGCCGATCAGATACAGCGCGGTCGGGAAGCGGCCGGTGAAGTCGAGCATCGGCGTGCCGCGCTCGAAGCCGCTGACCTGGGTGATGGAGTCGAGGCGATTCACATAAGTGGCGACCTCATGCGAGACGCGGAGGGTCACTCCCGTCGCCGGGATCCGGAGGATCTCCCTCTGCTCACGCAGGGCGCGGATCTGGCGGAAGGGCAGTTCCGCACTGGAGAGCAGAATCGCACCGACCACGACCTGCGCGACGACCGCCATCGGGAGCAGGTTCCACCACCGGACCGCGACGGGAGCGAACTGGACGAGCAGCCCGATCCCGAAGACGACCCAGAAGACCACCGCCGGACTCATCGAGCCCCAGTAGTTGCTGTTCGTGCCGAAGACATAGGCGTACGGCAACAGCAGGAAGCATCTCCAGAGCGGCACGCCGTCGGTCTTGGCGGTCGCGGTGCCGCGCCACATCTGCCGGACGGCGATCGCCGTCCCGAGCAGGATCGCGAGGAACTGCATCCCGAGGAAGGACGACGAGAGCGGCCCCACCGCCCGCAGCCGCGCCATCGCGCCGAGCGAGAGCAGTGCGAGCACGAGCACCGCGATCGCCGTCAGCCGACGACGGGACGGATCGTCGGAGAAGCTCGCGATCGTCCCCAGCGCGATCAGCGCCGTGGAGATCGCGATCGTCACGCCCTCGACCGGCGTGAGGAAGACGAGGTTGACGCGCACGATCTCGCCGAGGGTGTATCCCCCCTGCAGTCGCTGCAGATCCTCGACGCCGATCTCGAAGCGGTGCACGAATCCGGGGATCGACCCGTCGATCACGAAGGCGGAGATGCCGAGGAGTCCCACGGCGACGAGCGCCGTCAGCACGAGCATCCGCGGGGGCAGGTGCCGCAGATACAGGAGCGTCGCCGCGATGATCAGCGCGAGCGCGCCGGCGGAAGTCGGCTTGGACATGAACACGAGCCAGCCCCCGACGCCGAGCAGCACCCAGGCGAACCACCGGGTGCGCGGGCGCGGGGATCCCACGAGCAATGCCCCGATGCCGGTGATGAGCATCGCCTGCAGGGTGAGGCTGCGGTAGTTCGGTGTCGGGAGCCACTGGTACAAGAGCATCAGCGACGACGTGGCGAACACGAAGCCGAGCACGGCGGTCGCCACCCGATCCTCGGGCGTGCGGACGAGCTGCGTCCGGAACAACGCCTCGAACATCCCCCACGCGAGCGCGACCGTGAGCAGCAGGTTGCACTGCCGCATGCGGGCGATATCGCCGCCGAAGACGCGATAGAGCGGATGATAGACGAACCCGAACTGGGTCACCGAGGCGGGATACGCCTCCGGGTGCGCGATCCAGTTCAGGTGGAATCCCTCATCAGTGAAGTCGATCCCGACGGCCGCGCGCCGCAGGAGCAGCACGACCATGGTGACGGCCCCGAGCGCGACGAAGAAAAGGGCCAGTCGTTCCCACCGGCTGGCCGCATCGCGCGTCCCGGACTCGCCGGAAGCGATTCGATCGATGTGCGTCGCGTGGTGCACGAGGTGGGGGCGGCGGGGAGGCGGGGTCCGAAACGGCGAATTATAGCGCGGGGCCCCCCGAAGCGCTCCGTCGGGGACACGTTGTCGCGACTCGGCGCCGCGTCCCGCCGCCGCGCCTCAGCGCGGGTGCGGCAACCGCTGCTCGAGCTCGAGCAGGCGCCGTGACCGCTCCCCGATCGGTCGGCACGGCGTTCCCGCGACGATCGTGAACTCCGCGACGTCGCGGTCGACCAGGGAGAGCGCGCCGACCGCCCCGCCCGTCCCGATCGTCACCCCCGGGAGGATGACGGTGCCGCAGCCGACGATCACGTGGCGACCGATGTCGACCGCGCCGGTGCGAACGCCGCGGAATTCCATCGGGACCGTGGGCCCCGTGAGCGTCTCGCCGGAGAAGTCGTCGGTCGCCGAGTACACGGTGGTCCGCGACGACAGCCCGACGAAATCACCGAGCGTCACGCGCGCCGCACTGCCGAAGATCTGCACCATCGCGGCGATGTGGACGTGGCGACCGATGTGCACCCCCTCCGCGCCGGCGCTGATCATGCTCATGCAGTCGATCCGCACATCGTCGCCGATGTGGACCTGCTGCGGATTGAAGATGATCACCGACTCGTGGATGGTGACGTTCCGTCCGACGGAGCCCAGGAGCGAGAGGTCGTAGCTCATGGCTCTCCTGCGGTCTCGTCGACGACGTACAACGGCTTCGCCTTCAACTCGTCGAGGATGCGCCAGAGGTACTCCCCGATGACGCCGAGCATCAGCATGATGCCGCCCCCGACGAGCAGGGTCACGATCATGATGGGCGCCCAGCCCGGGAACGGTGTGCGATGCAGCGCCCGCGAGATGGCGATCGCGATGGCATAGACCGCGCCCAGCGCCGCGACGAGTGCGCCGGCGAGGGACATCAGACGGATGGGCAGGTACGATCCGTCGAGGACGAAATCGATGAAGAGCTTAAGCTTCTTCCCGATGGTGTATTGCGAGCGGCCGATCGCCCGCTTGCGTCGCACGTACGGGAGGAAGGTCGTCTTGTGTCCGGCCCAGAGCACGTCACCCTGGAAGAAGCGGTTGCGTCCGCGATAGCCGAGGAAGGTCGTGAGCGCGCGCCGACTCATCAGGACGAAGTCGAAGCCGCCGAGCGGGATACTGCGGTTCGACGCCCGGAGTGCCCCGTAGGCCATCCGCGACAGGGCTCGGTCCATCAGCGGATCCCCGCGATCCTCGCGGAAGCCGACGACGACCTCAGAACCCGCCTGCCAGTGCCGCACCATCTCCGCCGCGAGCTCGACCGGATCCTGCAGATCGGCCGACATGTTGATCACCGCATCGCCGGACGACCGCTTGTAGCCGGCCAGCATGGCGGCGAGCTGTCCGAAGTTCCGGGTGAATCGCTGCAGCACCACGTTGGGATCCTGCGACGCGGCTTCGCGCATCTCCGCCCACGAACCGTCGGTCGATCCATCGTCCACCAGCAGGATCTCGTACTCCAGCCCGGCGAGCGCCCCCGCGAAGAGGGCACGGATCGCCTGCGCGGTCGGAAGCACCGACCCCGCATTCTGGTACACGGGGATCACGAAACTAATCTTCGGCATGCGTCGGGCTCGAGGGGACGGCGATCGCCGCCGCGATCGCGGTGGCGAGCTGCTCGCAGACAATCTCCATCTGCGTCTCCGAGATGTCGAGGAAGAAGGGCAAGCCGAGCAGTCGCGCTTCGACCGCGGCGGCCCCGCGGAGCTCGCCGATGCACGGCGCGTCGGCGAAGACCGGATGCCGAGGCAACGCCGGACAATACCATCGCCGCGTCTCGATCCCCCCCTGCAACAGCAGCTCCGCCACCTGCACCGACGAACAACCGTCCGGGAGCAGGACCGGGAAGACCGGCGCCACATGCGATTCGGCCTTCCGCTGGAACGTGAGCGCCGGACAGTGTTCCCGCAGGCGGGCGCGGTACCGCCCCTGCAACAGGCGTCGCTCCTCCCGCAGCGCGGGCCACTCGTCGAACGCCGCCAGTCCCACGGCGCTGTGGTACTCGCTCAGCTTGCCGTTGGTCCCGGGCTCACAGGCGCGACCGATGGAGACGTCGATGCCGAAGTTCGACGCGCGCCGGATGGTGGCGATGCGTCCGGCCTCGGACGAGAGCACGGCCCCACCCTCGCCGATGCCGAACGACTTGGTGGCGTGGAAGCTGAAGACCACGTCCGTGGTCCGCCCGACCCCCTGGTTCCCGAACGCACCGGCGGCGTCGATGAGGACGGGGATCCCGCTCCGGCTCGTGAACGCGTCCCACGCGTCCGTATCCAGCCCGCAACCATACGTCGCGACCGGCATCACCGCATCGACCGGAGCGTGCTGATGGGCCGCCGCGGCGATCTCGGGCGTGAGCACCCAACTGGCCTCGTCCACGTCGGCGAAGACGGGGAGCATCCCCATCCGCCGAACGGCCGACGCGGTCGCCACGAAGCTGATCGCCGGGATCAGCACCCGGGCCCCTGGCCGGAGTCCGAACGCCTGCAACGCCAGCTCGAGTCCGACCGTGCAGTTCGCGACGGTCGTCACATGGTCCGCGCTCAGCGCGGGGGCGACCTCGTCGACGATCCTCCGTTCGAACTCGGCGTTCAACGGACCGAAATTCGTGTAGCTCCGCTGCCGATCGATCCGCTGGAGGTAGGGGAGCAGGCGCTCCGCTACCGGCAGACGCGGCACGAGTACGGGGATTCGGTTCATCAGGGGTCGGCGAGGGGAGGACGCAACCTCGGAATATACGCCCACCGGAGGGGGTTCCGGGAACGATCGGACCGCTTTTCTCGGGGTAACCACATCCATGGAGCCCTGCCCGGGCACCATTACCCGGACTTCCCGCCGCCGGTAAGTTGAAGAACGAAACCCTCCCGAACCCGCCTGCGTAGAGACCTGTGTTGAATCGACTCGGCTTCCGCTCCCGCCTCTTCGTCATCCTGGCGCTGTTCGCCTTCGTTCCGGCGATCGTGCTCACGGTGGCATGGGGGGGCACGGTCGCCGGGGTCCTGGGCCGGATGGACGGGGCGGCCGCTTGGGAGAAGGCCGCCGCGACCGGGGCAGCGACCATCGCGGTGGCACGGCGGGCGGCGGCGACCCCGGCCGAGTCGGCCGCGGTGGCGGCGCACGAACGGGAGCTCACCAGCTCGCTCACGAACGCCGAGCGTTTCGGCTTCCTGTCGCGGCAGGGGGTCCCCGCCCTGTTCCTGCTGGGCACCATCCTGTTGGCGATCCTGACCTTTCTGGCCTCGCGGGTGGCGGGACACCTGAGTCGGCAGCTGAGTCGCCCCCTCACCGAACTGGTGGGCTGGACGGCGTTGATCCGGCGGGGGGAGCCCCTCCCGCCGAGCGAAGGGCGCGGGGCCCCGGAGTTCGAGGTCCTCCGCTCGGAGATGCGGGAGATGGAGATCGGGCTGGCGGCCGGACGGCGGGCCGCGGTCGAGGCAGAACGGTTGGAGGCGTTCCGGGAGTCGGCACGGCAGGTGGCGCATGAACTGAAGAACCCGCTCACCCCCATCCGATTCGCGGTGGACCAACTCAAACGAAAGGTGGGTCCGGAACTGTCAGAGGTGGTGGAGGTGCTCGCATCGGAATCGGCGCGACTCGAGGCGATGGCGACGAGCTTCGCGCAGTTCGGCCGATTGCCCGACGGGCCGGCGGCGGAAGTCGATATGGGAGAGCTCGTGCGGACGGTCACGCGGAACACGGTCCCGGCGCACGTGCCTTGCTCGGTGGATGTGGCGGCGGATATCCCCCGCGTGACGGGGCAGTACGATGCGTTGAGCCGGGCGCTCTCCAACATCCTGTTGAACGGGGTGCAGGCGAGTCCGACGGATCCACGCCTCGAGGTGAGCGTCTGTCTGCGGCGTGCGAGCGCCGGACGGTCGGTGGTGGTGTCGGTGCGGGATCACGGGGTCGGGATCGCTCCCGAGCGGCTGGGGAGCATCTGGGATCCCTACGTCACGGACAAGACGGGAGGCACCGGACTGGGGCTGGCGATCGTGAAGCAGACGATCGTCGCGCATGGCGGGACGGTGGAGGCGGAGAGCACGCTCGGGCGCGGCACGGAGATCCGGCTGGTATTGCCCGCGCTCGGAAACGGGTAGGAAAGGAGCCATGGAAGACATTGTCGCGATCGCTGGATTCTTCACCACGGTGCTCGGGCTCGCGCTCGGCGTCCCGCTCGTGCGCTCCTACGTGAAGCGCAAGGAGCTCGAGGCGGAGCATCGACGCCCGGACGAATCCGAGACGCTGCTGCGTCTGGCGCGCATCGAGAGCGCGATCGAGTCGCTGGCGGTCGAGATGGAGCGCATCTCGGAAGGACAGCGCTTCACCACGCGGCTGCTCGCCGAACGGCCCGAAGCGGCGCGCCTGCCGAACGTGACCTGACCCCATGGCATCGGTCCTGATCATCGACGACGAACCGAACATCCGACGGATGGTCGGCGCGTTGCTCGGCTCGGAGGGGTTCGAGGTCCGGGAATCCCCGGACGGTGCGACCGGCGTGACCCGCGCGACGGAGTCCGAGCCGGATCTCGTCCTGCTGGACCTGATGATCCCGGGCGCACTCGACGGCATGGCGGTGCTCGAACGGCTGCGCGGGCTGTATCCCGATCTGCCGGTCGTCATGATGAGCGGACGCGCCGGACTCGCCGATGCGGTGAAGGCGACGCGACTCGGCGCGGTGAACTTCCTCGAGAAGCCGCTGAGCCCCGAGGGGGTGTTGCTCGCCATCAACAGCGCGCTCGAGCTGCGTCTCGCACGGCGTGAGCGCACCGCCCTGCGTGCCGACCTCGGGCTCGCCGGCGAACTCGTGGGCGAGAGCCCGACGATGCACGAACTGCGCGCGATGATCGCACGCGTGGCGCCGAGCGATGCGCGCGTGCTGATCACCGGCGAGAGCGGCACCGGCAAGGAGCTCGTCGCCTCGGCGATCCACGCCGGGAGCCCGCGGCGCGAGCGGCCGTTCGTGCGCGTGAACTGCGCTGCGATCCCGCGCGATCTCGTCGAGAGCGAGATGTTCGGCCACGAGCGCGGCGCCTTCACCGGCGCCACGGACCGTCGGATCGGCCGCTTCGAACTCGCGCACACCGGCACCCTGCTGCTCGACGAGGTCGGCGACCTGGGCGCGGAGGCGCAGGCCAAACTGCTGCGCGCCATCGAGGCCAAGGAGATCGAACGCGTGGGCGGCGGCACACCGATCCGCGTGGATGTCCGCATCGTGGCCGCGACGAACCGCGATCTCGAGCGCGCGGTGCGCGACGGACAGTTCCGCGAAGACCTGTACTTCCGCCTCAACGTGATCCCGGTGTCGGTCCCGCCGCTCCGCGAACGGCCGTCGGACATCCCGGCGCTCGTGCGGCACTTCGCGGCGCTGCAGCGGCGCCGCTCGGGGCAGGCAGCGCCGACGTGGACGGATGAAGCGATCCAGTACTTCATGCGCCACCGCTGGCCGGGGAACGTGCGCGAGCTCGCGAACATCGTGGAGCGGCTGTCGATCCTGCATGCCGGCGCGCCGATCGCGCTGCGGGAGGTCCGTGCGGTGCTCCCGCTCAACGAGACCGGACAGGTGGGGCTCAGCCCCGCACTCCCGGACCTGGTGCAGCCCGAGCTCACCCTCAGCGACGCGCTCGACGAACACGAGAAGCTGCTGATCAGCCGTGCGCTCTCGGCGGCGAACGGCGTCGTGGCCGAAGCGGCGCGGCGCCTGAACACCGATCGCCCGAATCTGTATCGGCGGATGAAGCGCCTCGGGCTCACGTCACCCGGTGAGTGACGCCGCGAATCGACACGTGCGGGCGCCCTCGGATTGAGACATCGCGCGGGCGAAGTAACCGGTGGATCTGGTCAAGTAGTTACACCACAGCGACTTGCACTGAACGTACGATGCGGCACGGCTTATGCTTCGAGGTCGCTGTCCCGCAACACTTGGAGAGCACATGACACGGTACATGCGGAGTTCTCGTTGGTCCCCCGCCGCGTGGTTGGTGATGGCTGCGCTGGTCCTTCCTATCGGCGAGATCCGGGCGCAGGATCGTGACACCGAAGGTGGCGTCCGCCTCTCGAGCGTCGCACGCGGTGCGACCGATCTGTACAACGCGGCCGCGACGACGCGCGTGAACGGCGCGTACGACCTGGCACAGGGCAAGACGGCGACGGGTGACGTGGCCGTGTTGAACGGCCCCATCACCGTCTCTGGCACGATCCAGGGTTCGCTCGTGGCCATCAACGCCGACGTGCGGCTCGCACCCGGCGCGCGCATCACGCAGAACCTGATCGTGATCGGTGGGACCATCACCGGGCAGGACAGCGCGCGGATCGACGGCGAGATCCGGGTGCAGGGTGAGCTGCTGCGCTATCACGTGGACGGGGATCGGATCGTCGCGGAGCGCGAGCCCGCGTACGACGACTCGTGGTGGTCGCGCCGCCGCATCAAGCACGAACTCCGTCGCGGCGAAGCCTTCACCGACTTCTTCTATGTGGCGTCGCGCGCCTACAACCGGATCGAAGGATGGTCGTTCGTGGCCGGCCCCCGGTTCCGCCGGAACACCGACTGGGGGAAGGTGAACGTCGAGGCCTTCGGTGTGGTGCGCACCGCGGATCCCGTGCGCTGGAACAACGAGACGCTCGGCCACGATGCACGCGCCGAGCTGCAGCTCGGGAAGCCGTGGGGATTCGTGATCGGCGGACGCGCCTTCGATGTGGTGCAGCCGACCGAGTCGTGGCAGCTCAGCGACGGTGAGGTGGGACTGTCGTCCGCGCTCCTGCACCGCGACTACCGCGACTACTTCGTGCGACATGGTGGCGAGGGGTACCTGCGTCTGCAGGGTGCCGACGACGCCGACCTGACGATCGGCTTCAGCGCCGAGCAGTGGAACAACGCGAAGGTGCGCGATCCGTGGTCGTTGATGCGCGGGAGCGAGCCGTGGCGTGCGAACCCGTTGGTGAGCGTCGGGACCATGCACCTGCTGACGGCCCGTGCGCACGTCGACACCCGCGACAAGCAGCGCTCCCCGTGGTCGGGATGGTACCTCGCCGCCGATTGGGAGAACGGTCAGGGGACGCTCACCGATCCGCCCACGTGCGTGATCACCTCGTCGGCGCCCTGTGTGCAGGGCCCCGCCTCCAAGGTGAACTACACGCGCGGCATGGTGGATGTGCGGCGGTACAATCGCATCTCGCCGCATGCCTTCCTGAACCTGCGGCTCGCCACCGGCGGCTGGCTCGGCGGCGACCGGCTCCCGCTGCAGCGCCGGATGGCGCTCGGCGGCCCGGGGACGCTTCCCGGGTACGGGTTCCGCGAGACCTCCATGGTCCCCGATCTGCTGCAGTGCTCGAGCGTGAACAGCACCGCGGGGACGCCGGGGTTCTGCGATCGCATGGCGTTGGCGCAGGTCGAGCTCCGGTCGCGCTTCTTCTCGGGGATCTTCCGTGACGATGGCGACGACGACTGGTGGCGTCCCGGGTTCAACCACGAAGCGCAGTGGGTGCTCTTCGCGAACGCCGGCCGTGGCTGGAACGTGGGGACGAGCGATGGCGGCGTGATCGTCGACAAGGGACACTCGCCCGACCTCAGCTCGTTCAAGCGCGACATCGGCATCGGTCTGGATTTCGGCGGTCTCGGCTTCTACTGGGCCAAGGCGGTGAGCGACTCCAACGAGCCGACGCGCTTCTTCATGCGACTGGAGCGTCGGTTCTAGCGGGTGCGGTTCCTCTCCCCCCACCTGATCGCGCTGGCCCTGGCGGTGACTCTCGGGTCCGGGACGGTGCTGCCCGCGCAGCAGCGTCCCGTGCTCGAGATCGCGCTGCCGGAGGCGTCACAGCTGACGACCGCGGGCCCCGTGGTGCAGGCGCGCAACATGCTCTCGCAGGCCAAGGTCCGCGAGATGCTCGCCGCCAGCTTCCCGCTGCGGCTGCACTTCAAGGTCGAGTTGTGGTCCGAAGGGACGGTGCTGAACCACATCGAGCGCACGGCGGAGTACGACGTCGTGGTGCGCTACTCGGTGATGGA
Organism: uncultured Gemmatimonas sp.; assembly: GCA_964484775.1. GTDB lineage: Bacteria > Gemmatimonadota > Gemmatimonadetes > Gemmatimonadales > Gemmatimonadaceae > Fen-1231. The sequence continues at coordinate 28,929 of CAZAGK010000017.1, forward strand.
CAAGCAGTACGAGGTGGTGCAGTTGGTGAACGACCGTCCGCTCCCTCTCGGGAAGTACGCACGGATCGAGGATGCGGAGGGCGCCGTGGCGCGTCGCACGCGCGTCGCGATCACCGCGATCCCGGTGCGCCGTCGGCAGTACTACCTGGCGACGCTCGAAGTGAAGATGCTCAGCCTCTCCGATCTGGACGAAGTCGAGCGCTGGCTGCGCGGCGACCTGCAGCCCGGGCTCACCGGACAGGCGAACCCGGGGACGGTGATCACACGCGGGCTCCGGACCGTCGCGGCGAAGCTGCTGGGGAGCGAGACGCGCGAATACGAAGCGAGCTCGCCGAGCTTCCGCGTGCCCTGAGCGGCGGCGAGCCCCCGCTAGCGGTGTCCGGCGGTGCGGCTCGGCCGCTGCTCGAGCGCCTCGAGCTGGTGGAGCATCCCCGCGCCGTAGAAGAGCCGGATGTACTTGGCCTGTGCCGGCGTCAGGCGACGCACGGCCCACGAGAGATGCACGAAGTGCGGCTCCACCGGCTGATGCTTGGGGTGCAGGCCGATCTCCTCGGGGAGTCGGTCGGCTTTCCGCGTGTTGCAGCTGGAGCAGGCGGTGACGACGTTGGTCCAGGTGTTGAGCCCGCCGCGGGAGAGCGGGATCACATGGTCGCGGGTGAGCGACTCTCGCGGCCGGAGGGCGCTGTTGGTGCGCCCGCAGTACTGGCAGGTGTACTCGTCACGCGCGAACAGGAAGGTGTTGGTCACCTGTCGCCGGAAGCGTCGCGGCACATGGATGAACTTCGTGAGCCGGATGACGACGGGGCGCGGATACGCGAGTCGCTCGGAGCGCACGAGCGCTTCCAAGTCGGCCTCGACGATCTCGGCCTTGCCATCGATCACCAGTCGCAGGGCACGCCGCAGCGGCACCATGGTGAGCGGCTCGAACGACGAGTTGAGCGCGAGACAGCCAGCGATCACGTGATCCTCCGTTTGGAGACACGACAGCGCCGCTACTCGCGCGCTGTCACCTGCGACTTCCCGCGTCGGTGGGGAGCGGGACTGCGGTGAGCCAACCGTACGGGTCCGGCAACTTCCCCTTCACGATCCCCATGAACCGTTCCTGGATCGCCTGGAACACGGGCCCGGGTTTCCCCGTCCCGACCGGCAACTGATCGATCGTGCGGATCGGGGTGATCTCGGCGGCGGTGCCGCAGAAGAAGGCCTCGTCCACGATGTACAGGAACTCGCGGGGCATCGTCATCTCGCGGACCGGATAGCCGAGGTCGGCCGCGATCCGCATGATGGAGTCCCGCGTGATGCCGTTGAGGATCCCCGAGCTGAGCGGCGCCGTGTAGATGACGCCGTCACGGACCACGAAGAGGTTCTCCCCGCTCCCTTCGGCGACGAAGCCGGCCGAGTCGAGCATGATCCCTTCGACGTAGTCGTCGTTCTTGGCTTCGATCTTCGTGAGCTGCGAGTTCAGGTAGTTGCCACCCGCCTTCGCCAGCGTGGGGAAGGTGTTCGGTGCGGCGCGTCGCCAGCTCGAGATGCGGACATCGGCACCGTTGGCGACCACGTCGTTCCCGAGGTACGTCCCCCACTCCCAGCAGATGATCAGCGTCTCGACGGGGACGTCCTTCCCCCAGATCCCCATGTTCTGACCGGTGCGCATCACGATCGGCCGGATGTAGCACTCGCGGAGCCCGTTGCTCGCGATGGTCGCGACCGTCGCGTCGCACAGCTCGTCGACACTCCACTTGAGCTCGAGCCGGTAGATCTTGGCCGAGTCGTGGAGGCGCCGCATGTGGTCGCGGAGCCGGAAGACCGCACCGGCCTCGGGGGTCTGATAGCAGCGGATCCCCTCGAAGACGCTGGATCCGTAGTGCAGCGCATGGGCCATGACGTGCACGGTCGCGTCGGCCCACTCCACGAGTGTGCCGTCTCGCCAGATCCGCGCGGTGGGTCCCTTCTTCGCCGTCACAGAGCCGCCTTTCGGGGGTACGTGCGAAAGCTAACGGGCGTGTCAAATGGCGCGCTAGCGCTGCGCCTTCCAGACCCCGAGCCGTGCTGCCGTGGCGGCGACCCGACTGATGATCGCACGTTCGTCACACCCGACCACGATGCCGTCGCGAAGCCGCTCATGTCCGGCGACGAGCACACGCGAAGCCGGGCTGCCGGCCATCGACCAGATGAGCGTGTCGTACGGATCGTACACCGGATGCGAACCGACGGGGATCGAGAAGGCGGTGAGATCGGCGGCCTTCCCCGGCTCGATCGAGCCGATCGTGCCGGCGAGGCCGAGCGCCTTGGCCCCGCCGAGCGTGGCGAGTTCGACCATCGCCCGGGCATCGAGCAGATCGTCGCGGCCGGCCGCGGCGCGCTGCGCGAGGATCGCGAGTCGCCCTTCGCCGACGAGATCCATGCGATTGTTGCTCGCCATCGAGTCGGAGCCGAGCCCCACGTGGACTCCCGCCTTGAGCAGAGCGACGAGGGGGGCGACGCCGTGGCCGAGCTTGGCGTTGGACGCCGGACAGTGGGCCACGCCGCAGCCGTGCTTCGCGATGGTGGCGATGTCCTCCGCATCGGCGCGGACCGCGTGGATGAGCAGCGTGTGCGGCGTGAGCACTCCGCACCGCTCGAGCATCGCGATCGGCGAGCGGCCGCGCGGCTGCACGGGGATCTTCCGGCCCACGAGGAACGACGCGAAGGCCCCGTCGCCGTCGACGATGAGCGACTGCTCCTCCTCGCTCTCGGCGATGTGCGTCGCGAGCGGGACCCCGAGCTCGGCGGCGAGTTTCGCGGTGGCGGTGAAGAGCGCGTCGCTCACCGAGTACGGCGCGTGGGGCGAGACGCCGAGCCGGACGAGCGGCGTGACGTTGGAGCGGAGCGCCCGCATGGTGCGGCGCAGATTGTCCACCGCCCGCGCGCACTGCTCCGGGTCGGGACCGAAAGTCTCGTGATAGAAGATCCCGCGCACCCCGAGTTCGCGCATGGCATCGAAGCCGGCGGGATCGGGGGCGGTGTCGGCCATCGTCGTGACGCCGTGATGCAGCGCTTCGATCACCCCGAGTCGCGCGCTGTCGAGGAGCGCGGTGGAGGAGAGGACGTCGGTGCGCGCGGCGGTCAGGGTGCGGATCCACTGGAAGAAGGAGAGTCCTTCCAGCAACCCGCGCATCACGGTGAGATCGAGATGCGTGTGGGTGTTGACCAGCCCGGGGAGCAGGATGGCGTCGCCGAGTTCTTCGTCGCGGGCGAGTGGCGCCAGGTGCCGCGGACCGACCCAGAGGATCTTGTCCCCCTCGACCACGACGGTGCCGTGCTCGATCGCGGGGGCGGTGATGGGGAGCACCCACCGGGCGTGATATCGGACGCGGTGATGGAGCGCCATCCGATCGCTCATGGGTTCTTCTTGCTCACGATCGTGGAGCGCGGCGGGCAGTAGCGCGTCGGCTCGGTCCCGGGGATGAAATAGTCGGTGTAGGCGTCCTCGTTCGGGCACCCCGAACCATGGAGGAGACCGGTCCCGGCATCGATCAGCCGCGAGGTGATCGCCGCCGGACGTGGCCAGTCGGGCGGTGCCGGCTTGCGTTCGTAGACCTCGCGCATGAAGGCCGTCCACGCCGGCGCGGCGAGGCGTCCGCCCTGGGCGTTCTTCATGATCGTCTGCGGTCGATCGAGCCCCATCCACACCCCCGCGACGAGATCGGCGGTGTAGCCCACGAACCAGACGTTCGTGCCGTCGTTCGTCGTTCCCGTCTTGCCGCCGGCCGGGATCCGGAAGTACTGCCCGACGCTGCCGGCCGCGGTGCCCTTGCGGATGACGTCCTTCATCATGTCCACCATCAGCCAGGCTTCCTCGCGCGAGAGGACCTCCTCGCGTTCCGGCTCCGGCTTGTAGAGCACCTTCCCCTTCTCGTCCTCGACGCGCACGATCGGCGTCGGTGGGACCCGCCAGCCGAGGTTCGAGAACACCGAGTAGGAGGCGATCATCTCCAGCGGGTAGACGTCGGCGGAGCCGATATGGATCGACGGGTAGGGAGGCACCGGCGTGGTGATGCCGAACTTCTTGGCCATCTGCACGACGTTCTGCTCGCCGACCTCCATCCCCACGCGGATCGCGATCATGTTGCGCGACTCGTAGAGGCCGTGCCGCATGGTCATCGGTCCCCAGAACTTGAGGTCGAAGTTCTGCGGTGTCCACGGCTTGTTCGGGTCGAGCTGCGCCAGCTCGAGGGGGGCGTCGTCCACCATGTAGCTCGGCGGGCGTCCCGCCTGGATGGCGGTCGAGTAGACGATCGGCTTGAAGGTCGAGCCCGGCTGCCGCAGCGCCTGGGTCGCGCGGTCGAACTTCGAATCCTCGTAGTCGCGTCCCCCGACGAGCGCCCGGACGGCGCCGGTGCGTGGATCGAGGGCGACGAAGGCGCCCTGCAGGTACGGCGAGGCGATGGTGTCGTCGGGCGCGTTCGAGCCGCCACGCGCCACCCACTGTTCGTAGGTGCGATGCGGGAAGGGCCCCCACTGCCCCGACTCCACCGCGCGCAGCTGCCGGTCGAGCGCCCGCTCGGCGGAGCCCTGCAGATCGAGGTCGAGGGTGGTGAAGACCTTCAGCGGCTTTTCGTAGAGTTCCTTCCCGAAGCGTTCGTCGAGTTCGCGGCGCACCCAATCCACGAAGTAGGGTGCGACCTCGCTCGTGCCGCCGCGCTTGCGCGACAGGCGGAGCGGGAAGGCGCTCGCGAGCGATGCATCGGCGTCACCGATGGCGCCGGCGCGGCGCATCAGTTCGACCACCGTGTTGCGGCGCTGTACGGAGCGATCGGGGAAGCGGCGCGGGTTGTAGCGTTCCGGCGCCTTCGGGAGCGACGCGAGCGTGGCCGCCTCGGCGACGTTGAGGTCGCGGACCGACTTGCCGAAGTAGCGATGCGCCGCGGACTCGACGCCGTAGGCCCCGTTCCCGAGGTAGATCTGATTGAGATAGAGCTCGAGGATCCGGTCCTTGGAGTACTTGGCCTCGATCGCGCGCGCGACCTTGGCCTCGCGCAGCTTGCGGGTGAGCGTCTTCTCGCGCGCCTTGAGGTTCTCGGGGAAGAGATTGCGCGCGAGCTGCATGGTGATCGTGGAGAACCCCTGCGAGATCCCCCGATGCCGGACGTTCGCGTAGACGGCGCCGAAGATGCGGTAGAAGTCGATCCCGCCGTGATCGTAGAAGCGCTTGTCCTCGGTGATCACGAACGCCTGCTGGACGTGCTTCGGGATCTGGTCGAGCTTGATCAGCGTGCGGCGCTCGAGCCCGATCTCGGCGATGAATCGGCCGTCGGCGGCGTAGAGGCGCGAGGTCTGGCGCGGTTGGTACTTCTCGAGCTGCTCCAGCGACGGGCACTTGTTGCCGCTGCAGACCACGGCCCAGCCGATCCCCACGCCGGTGACGCCGATGGCGCCCAGCGTCGCGACGACGGCGAGAATGATGAGGAGCGGGCGGCGATTCATGGCAGGGAGGGAAGTCTAGAGACCCGTCGGGGGTGGGGCAACGCACGGGGGTGCGCGGCGGGGGCGGCCCGCGCGACGCGGAGCGAGTGACAGGGGGCCCTGCCCCGTCTAGCTTTGGAGGATGCCTCAGCCCACTCCGTTGCTCGACGAACTCGCCTGGCGCGGTCTGCTCTACCAGCAGACCGAAGGCCTGGCCGCCCATCTCGCGAAGGGGACCGTCCGCGGCTACTGCGGATTCGACCCCACGGCGGCGAGCCTGCACGTCGGGAACCTCGTCCCGGTGATGGGGCTTGTGCACCTCGCGCGTGCCGGCCACACCCCCGTCGCCCTCGTGGGGGGCGGGACGGCCATGATCGGCGACCCGTCGGGGAAGGCGAACGAGCGCACGTTGATGACGGTCGAGCGGATCGACGCCAACGCGGCCGCGATCCACGCGCAGTTGGAAGGGATCTGCCAGCGGGCACTCGGCGCGTCATCGGCGCCGCTGGTGCTGATGCGCAACAACGCCGAGTGGTTGCGGTCGCTGGATCTGGTGGGCTTCCTGCGCGACATCGGGAAGCACTTCTCGATCAACTACATGCTGGCCAAGGACTCGGTGGCCTCACGCCTCGAGAACGGGATCTCGTTCACCGAGTTCGCCTACATGCTGATGCAGGCGTACGACTTCCTGCACATGAGCCAGCACGACGGCGTCTCGCTGCAGATCGGCGGGAGCGATCAGTGGGGGAACATGACGGCGGGGACGGAGCTGATCCGTCGCGCGTCGGCGGCCGACGCCTTCGCCGTCACGCTCCCGCTCGTCACGACCTCGAGCGGGCAGAAGTTCGGCAAGACGGAGGCCGGCGCGGTCTGGCTCGACGCCTCCCTCACCTCGCCGTACCAGTTCTACCAGTTCTGGATCAACGCCGAGGACGCGGACGTCGGGAAGTACCTCCGCATGTTCACCCTGCTCGACCGCGCGACGATCGAGGCGCTCGAGACGTCGCACGCCGAAGCGCCGCATGAACGGCGTGCGCAGCGCACACTGGCACGCGAGGTGACGACGCTCATCCACAGCGCGGAGCTCGCCGACGCCGCCGAACGGGCGAGCCGGATCGTCTTCGACAAGAAGCTCGACCCGCGCACGATCGCGCCCGAGGTGTTCGAGATGCTGTCGCGGGAGATCCCGCTGGTCTCACTGCCGGCAGGGGACGTCGACGTGCTGACGGTGCTCGAGCAGGCGTTCGCGCAGTCGCGCGGCGCCGGGAAGAAGCTGTTGCAGCAGGGCGCGGTGATGGTGAACGGCGAGAAGATCGCCGCCGACGCGCCCGTGGTGTCGGCCTCGAGCGCCGTGCACGGGAGCTGGTTCCTCGTCCGGAAGGGCGGACGGGATATCGCGTTGGTGAAGCTGGGGTAGCGGCGGAGCCTAGAGCGCGGCGAGCGCCGCGTCGAGCTCCTCGACGGTGTTGTAGAAATGCGGCGCGAGCCGCACGCACCCCTCGCGCACCGCATGAGCGACTCTGGCCGCCTTCAAGCGCGCGCTCGACGCGTGCGCATCGGCGGTGCGGAAGGCGAGCAGCCCGGCCCGCCGGGCGGGATCCCGAGGCGTCACGAGCGAGACGTGCCGATTGCCGTCCGCGAACACCACCGCACGGTCGGCCAGCGCCCGCACGTGCGCCTCGACCGCCGCGGGACCGAGCTCGAGGAAGAGCCCGATCGATTCCGACATCGCGGCGAAGCTCACGAAATCGAGGGTGATCACTTCGAACCGGCGCGCGTCGCTCGCCCAGGTCGGATCGTAGTCGAGGAACTTGGAGAAGTCCCCTGCCGTCGCCTGCGACATCCACCCCACCTCGACCGGCTCCAACTGCTGCACCAGCTCGGGACGCACGTACGCGAAGCCGGTCCCCCACGGCGACATCAGCCACTTCTGGCAGCCGGCCGCGAGGATGTCGATGTGCAACGCCGACACGTCGAGCACGCGCGGGCCGAGCCCCTGGATGGCATCGACCACGAAGTAGACGCCGCGCGCCTTGCAGGCCGCGCCGATCCGCGCGAGATCGATCGTGTACCCGCTCCAGAAGCTGGTCCACGAGAGCGCGACGACCTTCACCCTGGGGTCGGTCTCGATGGCCTGCAGGATCGCCGCTTCGTCCGGATAATCCCCGGCCATCGGCAACAGTCGATACTCAGCCCCCTTGGCCTTGGCGATCGCGAACCAGGGGTACACATTCGCCGGGAACTCGCCATGCGATCCGATGATCACGTCGCCCGGGCCGATCGGCAGGGTGCGCGCGGCCAGATTGATGCCGTGCGACGTGTTGGTCATGAGCGCGATCGACGAGGCCGGGGCGTTGATCAACCGCCCCAGACGCTCGCGCGCGCTCGAGAACACCGGGAAGAGCATCTCCGGCGAGAGCCGATGCGGTTCGGCGCGGGTGAGGATCCACTCCTGCTGCTTGTCGCGTGCGCGCTGCGGGATGGGCCCGGTGGACGCGTGGTCCAGGAAGTTCGCCGTGCCGTCGGCGGCCCAGGGGAATTCACGCGCGCGCAGCTGCTCGACGTCGTAGGTCACGGTTCGCGAAGTTCAGGAGGGGTGTCCGGCGGCTGATGCTTCCAGCGCCGATGCTGCCAGAAATACTGCTCGGGGTACTCGCGCACGACGCGCTCGAGGATCGCGCTGAAGCGGATGATGATGTCGTCCACATCCTTCTCGCGATCGCCGGTGTGCGTCACCGGGACCGTCTCGGCCACGAACCGGTAGCGTCCGTCCGGCTGTCGCAGCGCCGCGACGAAGAGCACCGGGATGTCCCCGCGCAGTGCGAACACGGCGCCGCCGCGCGGGGTCTTGGCCGGTCGGCCGAAGAAGTTGACGTACGTCGAAGCGAGTCCGACCGCGGCCTGATCCGAGAGCACGCCGACGAGATGCCCTTCGCGCAGCGCGCGGGGCACACGCCGCACCGCCTCGCTGTCGTGCATGATGCGCACGCCGAGCCGCTCGCGGGTCCGCTTGAAGTACATCTCGGAGAGCGGGTTCGCGGCGCCGCGCGCGATCGCTTCCACCGGCATCCCGCGCGCGGCCATATAGGCCGCCGCGAGTTCCCAGTTCCCGACATGACCGGAGACGAGGATGACCCCTTTCCCGAGCGCGAAGGCCTGTTCGAGCAGCGCCCACGCATCCGGCGCGTCGTGGAAGAGGGCGAGCACCGCCTCGGGGCCTTCGTTCGAGAGCAGCGTCGCCTCGACCGTCACGCGTCCGAGGTTCCGGTACGACTCGCGTGAGACCTGCACCACGCGCGCGTGGTCGAACTCGGGGAACGCGGCGGCGATCTGTCGCTCCACCACGCCGCGTCGGATCCCGAGCGGCGAATAGCCCCACGTACCGATCACCCCGGCGATCCGCGACGCAGTGCGCACGCCGAACGGTGCGAGCAATCCGGTGAACGCTCGCAGCGCGGCATACTCTATCCGATGCATCACCGTCGGCTTGCCGAGCACCCGCCCGGCCGGGGCCGGCGACTTCGGCGCGGCAGGAACCGTCGGCGCGGTCACGCCTCGCTCCGCTGCAGTCCCGCGAGCCGTGCGTAGGCCCCGCCCAGGGCGAGGAGTTCGGCGTGCGTCCCGCGCTCGATCACGCGTCCCTTCTGCAGCACCAGGATCTGCGACGCATGCGTGATGGTGCTGAGTCGATGCGCGATCACGAACACCGTACGCCCGGCGAGCAGACGGTCGATCGCCTCCTGCACGAGCCGCTCGCTCTCCGTGTCGAGCGCCGAGGTGGCCTCGTCGAGGATCAGGATCGGCGGGTCGGTCAGCAGCGCACGCGCGATCGCGATGCGCTGGCGCTGTCCACCGGAGAGCCGTGTGCCGCGCTCGCCGAGGATCGTGTCGTAACCGTCGGGCAGAGCGGCGATGAAGGCGTGCGCGTTGGCCGCCCGCGCCGCCGCCTCCACCTGCGCGTCGCTGTACTTCTCCGCGGCGCCGTAGGCGATGTTGGCACGGACGGTGTCGTTGAAGAGCACCGTGTCCTGGCTCACGATCCCGGTGAGGGCGCGGAGCGAGGGGAGCTTGATGTCCCGCGTATCGACGCCGTCGAGCGTGATGCGTCCGCTCGTGGGCTCGATGAAGCGCGGGATCAGATCGACCATCGTGCTCTTGCCCGCCCCGCTCGAGCCGACGAGCGCGATCACCTCGCCGCGCGTCGCGGTGAGGGAGATCTCCTGGAGCACCGGTTCATCGCCGTAGGAGAAGGAGACGTGCTCGAACGCGAGCGCGCCGCTGAATCCGGCGACCTCGCGCGTACCCTGGTCGGTCTGCGCTTCGGTCGGCTGGTCCAGCACCTCGAAGAGGCGTTCCGCCGCGGCGAGCGACTGCTGCGCCGTGGTCGGGGCCTGCGAGAGCTGCTTCAGCGGGGGGAGCAGGCGCATCACCAGCGTCATGAAGGTCAGCAGCGTGCCGCCCTGCATGCGGCCGTTGAACACGAGCTCGGCGCCGAACCAGAGCACCATCATCGCGACGAGGGTGCCGAGGATCTCCGTCAGCGGTCCCGACAGCAGCGAGAGGCGCGTGATGCGGATCATCCCGCGCGTGTAATTCCCGCTCGCGGTGCTGAAGCGCGTGTCCTCGTACGGCTCGCCCTGGAAGCTCTTCACCAGCCGCACGCCGCTGATGACTTCCTGCAGCACGCTGGTGATCTCGCCGTACTCGTTGCGCAGGGTGCGATGTCCTTTGCGCAGCTTGCGGAGGATCGGCTGGATGACCGCCGTGATCAGCGGGGCGATCACCAGCGAGATCAACGCGAGCCGCGGCGAGATCTTCACGAGGATCACGATCGTCACCACGACCTGCGACAGGTTCATCACCGACCGCGCGAACACCTCGGCGAGGATGGCCTTGGCCTGTTCGGTGTCGGTGAGGATGCGCGCCATGATCTGCCCGGTCTTGGTCCGCGAGAACCAGCCAAGAGGGAGGCGCTGCATGTGGTGGAAGACCGTGTCGCGCAGGTCGCGCGTCAGGCGCTCCTGGAGACCTGCCCCGATCTGCCCGCCCATCCACAGGAAGACGTTCTTGATGATGACGAGGACCAGCATCACCCCGATCACGCCGAGCAGCGAGGCGCGCTTGTCGTCGGGGACGAGGAAGGGCTGAACCAGGGCGCTCAGGAGTCGCGAGAGCCACCCCATCCCGCCCGGGACGACCTGTTCGGCCCCGAGGAGGGTGTTCAGGAAGGGGATGAGCAGGACGAACGCCGCCCCGTCCAGCGCGGTGCCGATGACGTTGCACGCGATGTTGCCCGCCAGCCGCCACCAGTGGGGGCGGAGGAAGGTGAGCAGGCGGCGGTAAAGGGGCATCGAACCAATCTAACCGTTAGGGGCGGGGGTTCCCATCTTCTGCCCGCCGTGGGATTGGGGTATGATTGCCCCTGTGCTGACGCCTCCTCCCTACGCCCTTTCCGGGACCGAGTTTCCCTTCCGCGCCCTCGCGGCGTTGGCCGGGCGTGCCCCGCTGGGGGGAGCCCGGGAGGCGGCGCTCGCGACACTCTTGGCCGCGCGGCTGGCCGAGGCCATGCTGGCCCCCGTCTCCCTGAATCTGGCCGCGCGCCGAAGCCGTGCCGAAGGGGCACGGCTCTGGCTCTCCAGCATCGCCCTGAGCGCGCCGGTCAAGAACGCGATCTCCCGGCTCGTGGAGACCACCGCGGTGGACGACCCGCACCTGACCGCGATGGCGCTCGGAAGGGTGATCGAGGTCACGGCGCCGCAGCTCGACCGGGGTGCACGTTTGGAACTGGAAAGACTCGGCGCCAGGCTGCAGGGCTGAAAACGGTCGCAAGGTATTGGGGCAGTTCGACTTGCCGCCGCGACCCCTCTGCTCGTAGTATAGGTTGTTCCTCGCCCCCCTCGTTCGGGAGTTCCCTGGTGGTGCCTCGTCCGACTGACATCTCGCCCCTCGCCCGCGTGGTTCGCCGCGTGGACGCGGTCGCCGACGGTGAGCCAGCCGACGACGCATTCGCGACCGGGTTCCCGAGCATCGACAAATGTCTCGGGGGCGGGATCCGTCGGGGCGATCTCGTCTGCCTCGGCGGCGATGTCGGCAGTGGCAAGTCCAGTCTGGCGCTGGCCATGGCGTTGCGGATCGCCGAGGCGGGACGACGGGTGCTGTTCATCACGAGCGAGATGAGCGCTGACCGCGTGATGGAGCGCGCGCTGGCGATCGAAGGACGGCTGCGCATCGATGCGATGCGGGCGGGCGCGCTCGACGACTTCTCACGCTCGGCGATGGGCGCAGCGGCGGTGCGGCTGCGTGACCGGATGCCGGCGATCGAGATGCTGGTCTCGGGCGATGTGGACGAGGTGCGACGGCTGCTCGCTGCGCATCCGGGAACGGATGTCGTGGTGCTCGATGCGGTGCAGGCGCTCACGAGCGGGACGCGTGGGCTGGATGACGAACTGGCGGCGGCCATCCGCGACGTGAAGGCGCTGGCGCTGCGCGAGCGGGTGGCGTTGCTGGTGACGTCGCACGTGCCGGCGCTCGGCGATGCGGCGGGACGCAGCGATCTGCGTCCCACGCTCGACGACTTCGGAGCGCGCGGGGCGGTCAAGCAGCATGCCGATGTGGTGCTCGCGCTGTATCGCGAGGAGATGTACGCGCCGGATTCAGGCGTCGAAGGCGCAACGGAAGTGCTGGTGCGGAAGAACCGGAACGGCGGCAACGGCTATGTGGATCTCTACTTCTACAAGCAGTGGCTGCGGTTCGAGGACATGCTCGATCCCGATCGGTAGGAGAGGACTGATGCGACGCAGGGACATGGGAGTGTTGGCGGCCATCGCGCTGGCCTGTGGCGGACCGTTGTCCGCGCAGGTCGTGACGAAGACCACGCCGCCGGCCAAGACTGGGACGACCACGGACCAGTCGAAGGCGCCGGCGCAGACGACCGCACCGCAACCGGGGGGCCCTGGGCAGACCACGCCGCAAGGGCGTCCCGTCGCGCCGACGGCACCGGCTGCGCCGAACGCCAACGCGGCCGCGAGGGCGGGGCTGACCGAGGCGGTGCAGAAGCTGCAGCGCGAACGCGACAACTCCCCGAACAACGCGGGCGCCAACCGCGCACTCGGCATCGCCCTCTACAAGCTCGGCCGCTACGAGCAGTCGCGTCCCGCGCTGGAGAAGGCGCGTGAGCTCGACCCGATGGACGGTGTGAGCGCCCTGTATGCCGGTCTCGCCGCCGAGCAGGTGAAGGACTACACCGGCGCCAAGAAGGCCTACAACGACTACATCCTCAACGGCAAGACGGACAAGGTCCGCTCGGACATCCAGTCGCGCCTCGTGCTGATCGCGAAGCTCGAACTGAAGGCCGCGGCCAAGGAGGCGGTGGCGAACGAGAAGCGCGTGGGTGAGGTCGCCAGTGACCCGAACACCGTGGCCGTGCTCCCGTTGCGCTTCACCGGCACCGATGCGACGCTCCAGCCGCTCGAGCGCGGGATGGCGGATCTCATCATCACCGATCTGGCGCGCTCGGGCAAACTGAAGGTCGTCGAGCGTGATCAGATGCAGGCCATCGCGGACGAACTCGCGCTCGGGAAGAGCGGGCGGGTCGATCGCGCCACGGCGGTCCGGACGGGACGCATCATCCAGGCCGGTCGCATCATCCAGGGGGCCCTGACGCAGATCGGCCCCAAGTCGCTCGCCCTGAGCGCGAACATCGTGAGCACGGCGACCTCCGAGTCGGAGGGGCAGCCGTCGCAGGACGGCGCGCTCGAACGGCTCTTTCAGATCGAGAAGGAGTTCGTCCTGGCCGTGTTCAGCTCGATGAAGGTCGAGCTGACGCCGGCGGAGCGGCAGGCGATCGACACGCGACCGACGTCGTCGATCCAGGCGTTCCTCTCGTACAGCCGCGGGCTCCAGGCCGAGGATGCGGGGAAGTTCGACGAGGCGGCGCGACTCTTCGAGAACGCCCGCACGATCGACCCCGGATTCAAGGCGGCGGAGTCGAAGCAGGCGGCGTCCGTCGTGACGGCGCAGGCGACGCAGGTCTCGCTGGTGAAGGTCGAGTCGTCGATCCGCGCCTCGGCGAGTGAAGGCAACGTGGTGCAGGCGGCCGAGAAGGGGCAGGTGGTGAACTCGGCGCCGGCGCAGAACGCGGCTCCCACGGCCGCGCCTGCGGCACCGGCGGCCGAGAAGCCGGCGGCGAGCAGCGACGCGAACACGTCGACGACGAACACGACGAACACCTCGACGACGAACACCTCGACGACGACCTCGACCACGACGCCGACGACCACGACGCCGACGACCACGACGCCGACGACCACCACGCCTACGCAGACCCACCACG
>CAZAGK010000018.1:0-33231 GCA_964484775.1 uncultured Gemmatimonas sp.
CGATCCGCGTGGCGGACCCGCTGGCGGAGACGAAGGTGGTCGCACCGAGCTGGGTCCAGGTCGCGCCGCCGTTGGTGGAGCGGAGGACGCCGCACCCCTGATAGCTGTCGGAGGAGAAGTTCTCCTCGCCGGTCCCCGCGTACACGATCTGCGGGTTCACCGGGTCGAGTGCGATGCTCCCCATCGCGAGTCCGCATTCCCCGTCGGTGAGCGCGGTCCAGCTCACTCCGCCGTTGGTGGTCTTCCAGACACCGCCGGTGGCGGCGCCGATGTACAGCGTCTGCGCGTTCGTCGGGTCGATCACGATGCTGTTGATCCGACCGCTGGTCTCGCGCCCCGCGACGCCGATCGAGATCGGGGCGGGGCCGATCGAGTTCCAGAGCGCCGAGCTGTTCACGAGTGAGGAGAAGACGCTCGCCGCGCGAGGCGCGCGCGTCTGGGGCCACCGCGCGTACATCTGCGCGAGCGCGTTCTCCCGCGCGCGCGCGGGGATCCGCGCATCGGGGAAGGCGCGTTGCTGATAGAAGAACCCCTCGCGACGGAGCGGGTCGTCGTCCTGGGCCGCGAGCCGTGGCGCCGACAGCGCGACGCCGATCAGGAGTGCGAGCGTCCGGGTGATCCCCGACACGCGCCATCCCGCGACCGCGCCCCGACCCGACGCGCGGATCACGGATGCACCAAGGTCAGGAGGATCGTGTTGCTCACACCCCGCGTGTTGCGGATCTGCAGACTGTAGTCGCCCGTCTCGATCACCCGTGGCGGTGCCTCGCCGCTCGACGGCCATGCGTTCGGGACGAGCAGACGGAGCGTCGTGCCGTCGGTCGAGCGCAGCTCGCCGAGCACCGCCGAGCCGAGCATCACGACGTTCCCGGTCGGGGTGAAGCCCTGGCCGCGGATGATCACTTCGGCGACGCCGCCCGGGACGATCTCCGCCGTGGACGGCTCGACCTTCTCCAGCACCGGCGCATCGGCCGCATTGACCGTCGGTGCGGGTACCGTCCACGTGCCGATCCCGATCGCACGCGCGGTCGCGGCGATGCTGCCGCCATCGGTGCCGTTCAGCTCTCGCAGCGTGAGGCGCATCGGTCCGACGGTGCCCGCCCGTCGGCGGAAGGTGATCGTGCTCAGCACGCCGCGTCCGAAGCCCGCGGGCGCCGCGCCGGCGATGGAGACCTGACCCGCGATCAGCGTGTTCGCGACCTGCGCCCCGCCCGATGCGGGCGACGCGCGCAGCGCGCGGGCGCGCGTGCTGTCGTAGTCGATCTCCAGATGGAAACTCCCGACGCGCTTCCCCTGCGGGAGCGCGAGGCAGATCCGCACCTGCGCGAGGGTGTCACGCTTCCCGACCGCCGCGGCCTCGAGCGAGAGCACCGCGCTGTTCGCGGACCGGCGCGGCAACGCCGCCGACGCGCACGGACGTTGCGCCTCGGCACGGCGTCCGGGGACGCCGAGCAGCACGGCGCACGCCGCCGCGAGGAACACCGGGAACCCGCGAGGAGCGCGACCCGTCATGGCGGGGTGAGATCGTCGAGGTAGATCGGCAGGTAACGACGCCGCGACGGCGTGCGCACCGCGTACGCGACATCGTTCAACTCCTTCATCTCGAGCTGGAGCCCGGCGAGCGGCTTCGTGCCGATGACCTTGAATCGCACCGCGAAGAGCCGCTCGCTGGCGATCCCGTCGGCCGCGGCACCCGCGACGGTGATCTCCCCTGACTGCGGGTTCAACGCCCGCGCGCCTCCGGCGACCGGGACCTCCGCGAGGAAGACCAGTTGCGTCGGATCGTACGCCATGCGCGCGAGATAGCTGCCGATCCGCGGCGCCGCGGTCCCGAGACGCACGTTGCCGCTCACGACCACCTCGTCCCCGATCAGTACCGCGCTGCTGGAGACGCCCAGGTACGCGGTGAGCGACGCGCCCTCGACCTTGGGCGGCCCCGTCAGGACGGCGGCTCCACGGTCGGTGCAGGCGGTCAGGGCCGCCGCGGTCGCACCCACGAGCGTGAGCCGTCGGAGCAGCGCGGGGTAGCAGGGGATCGACACGAGTCCGGTCCTATCGGGTGAAGAAGGGATACGAGAGCACGAGCGTCTTGGCGAGCAGGGAGGTGAAGGTGCCGGCACCGACGAACTCCGTGGCGAGCAGCTGAAGCGTCCCGCGCTTGTTCGCGTTCGCCACCCGGAAGGTGATGCGCCGGAGCTCCACCGCGCCAGCCAGACCGCCGGCGGAGGCCATGCTGAGGGTGATCGAGCCGGTCGCGGCTGCCGTCGCGTTCACCGACGCGCCGGCCCCGCTCGAGCCCTCGGCATCGCTCACGTAGGTGAGCGCGGTCGGATCCCAGAGGAGCTGCAGCGTGGTGGCACCGAGCTTCTCTCCCGATGCCCGCAGATCGGCCACGATCGTCACCGTACGCACCGTGTCCTTCTTGAGATCGAAGACGTTCAGATCCGTCCGCACGAGCGGGCCGCTCGGGGAGGTGACGCCCACGAGCACCGAATCGGCGAGCGTACCGCTCGTGGCGTCGGTCGCCACCACCAGCACTTGCCCCACTCTCGCGCCGGTGACGACACCGGTCGAGGAGACCGTCGCCGCACTGCCGCGCACCGCGTAGGTGAGCGTGCCCGCGATCGGCAGCCCGAATTCGTTGAGCGTCTGGAAGGTCGTCGCGGTCGTGCTCCCGGAGTCGATCGTCACCACCCGGGCGCTCGTGGCCCGGACCGAGGTGACGGTGCCCGCCGTCGCCGTGAAGCTCGCCGATGTACCGGTGAGCCCCTGGCCGTCGGTCGCGGTCACGGAGAAGCTCTGTCCCAGCGTCGGGCCCACGGTGAGCGTCGTGCGGGCCGTCCCCGCGCTGTCGACGGTCGAGGTCGCCGCCGAGAAGCTCGCGCCGGTGCTCGTCGAGCTCCAGGTGACGCTCTTGCCGAGCCCGAGACCGGGTGCGGCGTTCCCCGCGGCGTCGCGGAGCTGCGCGGTGAAGGTCGCCGTCCCACCGGCCACCGGCTGCGCCACGCTGCTCGTGAGGGTGTAGCTCACTCCCGGCCCGGCGACGGTGCGCACGGTGCCCGTGGAGCCAGTGAGCCCGCCGTTGTCGGTGGCGGTAAGTACGTAGGTCGCGACGAGCGGATCGCTCGTGAAGCTCGCCGTGGCGATCCCCGACGCGTCGGTCGTCGACGTCGTCGCGGCGAAGGTCCCCGACACAGGCGACCGGCTCCAGGTCACCACCCGTCCCGCGGTGGTGACCGGCGCATCGTTGGCGTCGAGCAGCTGCGCCGAGAGCGTCACGGCCTGTCCCGCGACCGGCGACGCCGATGCCGCGCTCACCGAGTACTTGGCGGCGGCCCCGACGACGAAGTTCACGACCGTGCTCTGCGAGAGTGCCGTCCCTGCCAACGACGCGGTGACGGTGGCGGCCTGGGCACCGAAAGTCGAGCGCAGCGTCGCGATGTACTTGCCGTTCGCGCTGTCGGTCACCGCGGAGAGCGTTCCCTTGGTGGTCGCCATCGTGAGCGTCCCGCCCGAACTATTGTAGGGCGCGCCGTTGGCATCGCGCAGCTGGACGGTGATCACGACCGAGCTGGTGCCGTTCGCGGGGATGCTCGCGGCGGCCGCGGTCAGCGTGCTCGTCGTCGCCGAGGGGGTCGGGGCGAGCGTGGTGATGGTCGGCGATTGGCCCGTGAGTCCGGAGCCGTCGGTCGCCGTGATGACATACGCGGTCCCCCCGGCGGATCCGGTGGTGAACTCCACCGAGGCGATGCCGGAGGCATTGGTGAGCGACGTGGCGCTGGCGAAGCTGCCGCCGGTGCCCGAGCGGCTCCAGGTGACCGTGCGCCCCGCGGTCGCGACGCTGGCACCGGTCGTGGTCGCGAGCTGAGCGTTCACGCTGACCGTGCCGCCGGCGAGCGGCGCGCTGTTGGAGGCCGTGACGAGATATTTGGCGGGGACGATCACCGGAGCCGTGGGCCCGCTGCTGCCGCCCCCGCAGGAGAGGGAGGCGAGCCCCAGCAGCCCCAGGGTGGCCCGCGCGGCCAGTCGCCGGCACGTGCTGCCGCCGGTGCCACGAGCGGGCACCATGGAAGAGCGTGAGAACGAAGGCAGCACGCGCGTCGCGGGGCGGGAAAGAGAGGTGGCAGCAGGGTCGGAGGCAGAGGGATGACACCGCTCCCGGCTCATACCCCAGAGCGTGAAGCTATGCCCCGTCCCACGCCCCGACCAGTTCGCCGGGGGGCGTCCTGGGGGAGTTCTTGGGGGCGCGCTGAGGGGGCGCTTGGGGCGCGCTGGGGGTGTGCAGGATCGGCGGGCAGGAGCGGCATGCAAAAGGCCCCGGCGATCGCCGGGGCCTTTTGTACCTGCCTGCACCTCAAGCCGATGCTAACCGGATAACAGGTTAGCGGTTCAGCGTGTTGTCCAGGAACGGACGGTTCGTCGCGGTGGTCGAGACCACCGTGATGTCGCCGCGCGCGCCGATGGTGTAGACGCGTCCGGCGAGGAAGGAGACCCCCGTCCGGGTAATGGCGTTGACACTCGACCCCGAGACGCGGGTGTTGAGGTCATAGACATCTGCCGGAAGGGCGGTGAAGGCTCCACCGGCCTTGTAGGCCACGAGTCCGCCGACGGCCGTCTCCGTTCCGCTGACGGTGCTCTTGGCATAGAGCGTCATCGGGGCCGAGTTGGAGATCGCGTTCACGAACCGCACGTAGGCGACCGTGTAGTCGAACGTCGCCGGCAGGGCGTCCTCCACCACGAACCCTTCCACGTTCTTGGTCGTGGTGTTGTAGAACCCGCTCATGAAGAACGAGTAGAACTTGCCGTCGGCGATCGTGCTGTTGACCGTCGAGACCGTGAGGTCCTTGTCGGTCGTGGCCGAGATCTTCGCCATCAGGTCATACGTCCCCGGGGCGATGGCGGAGTAGAACCCGCCCGAGCCCACGGCGCCGTACGCGACGCCGGTGGTGGACTCGACGCCGGTGGTCGACGACAGGGCCGTGATCTTCGACGACCCGGCGTAGAAGTTCACCGACGGGGCGTTCACCCCGAAGTTGAAGAATTTGACACGTGCGGTCGCCAGCGGGCCCGTGATGTCCTGGACGGCGTATGAGCCGCAGGAGGCGATCAGGGCCGCCCCGAGGAGGAGCGCGATGGATCGGAATTTGGTCATGGCTCCGTTCACGGTTGAATGATCCACATGGTCTTGGTGTGATAATCCGTCGCCAGCCCGCCGATGACGTCGAGTGCGGCGCGGTTCCAGACGTACTCGGAGTTGAAGCGCGTCCGGATGCGCTGCACCGGCAGACTGTTGTTGTCCGGGAAGAGCACCGTCGGCGGGGCGAAGCCGGGGAAGACCTGCTTCGTGCTCGCCGGATCGATGTCCGTGTAGTGGTAGCGACGGAGGTCCATCCAGATCTCGTTGTGCGCCCAGCCCCACTGCGCGATGTACTTCTGCGACATGATCTGCGTCAGCGTCAGCGCCGCCGCGGTGGCGGGGATGATCGCCGGCGAGGCCAGGAACGCCGCCTTCTCCGCCGCGGTGATCTGCGTCGGCGCCTGGTTGTCGTCCAGGTTGCGCGCGTTCACCCAGTCGATGTGCGCGGACACGCCGTTGCGATACGCCGCGAGCGCGGTCGCCTTGTCACCCGAGCGATACGCCGCTTCGGCCTTGATGAACTGCAGCTGCGCGTACGTCATGGCCGGCAGCTTGCTCTTGTCCGAGAAGATGTAGCGGCTCGGGAGAGCGGCCGTGCCGGCGCCCACCTGACCGAAGAAGTTCATCGGCTGGGCGGCGGCCGCGAGCGCGCCGAAGTTGAGCACGTTCGGATCCAACCCGCGATACTGCCCGTCGGGCGACGGGGCCAGCATGCGGCTCATGCGCGGATCGACCACGCCCCCGAACTGCGAGCCGTTCATCAGCCCGACCACGAACTGCGTCTGCCGGTAGTTGGGCAGGTTCGCGCGCGTCCGGCCGAGGAAGTTCATGTCGTCGTTCTGCGTCCCCGGATACGCGAGGAGCGCCTCGTCGGCATTGCTCGCGAACGAGAGATCCACCGCCGCGATCACATCGGCCGGCTTGTACGTGCTCTTGTTCGAATAGTGGTTGAGGTTGATCGCCAACAGGCCGTAGGCGAACTTCAGCCACTTGTTGCGATCCCCGTTGTAGAGCTTGTCGCCCTTCGCGAGATAGGCGACGTCCACGCCACCGTCCGACCGCTTCAGATTGGTGATCGCCTTCTGCAGCAGGCTCTGCACCTCGGTGTAGACGTACTCCTGCGTGTCGTAGTCGAAGGTGAGCTTGGAGGCATCGGGAACGCCCTTCACCGGGATCTCGCCGTGCAGGTCGGTCAGCGCCTGCCAGCCCCAGGCCTTCAGGACGTAGCCCACACCGAGCAGGTCCCAGCGCTGCTCCGCCTCCGCTTTGGTCATCATGTCGGCCAGATTCTGGCCGAACGACCAATAGACGTCACGGAATTGCTGAGCGCCGTTGTCGCTCCCGGCGTCGTAGCCCATGCGGTCCCAGGTGCTGATGACGCCGCTCGTGATGCCGGTCAACAGCCACTCCTGGTTGTAGCGGCCCGTGAAGCGGCCATCGAATTGCTGCCCCGTGACCATCCAGTGGAGCATCGGCGCGAGGTACAGGTTCGCCGACACCTCCTGCGGAGCGTTCGGGTTCGTGTTCACCGCGAGGAAGTCCTTGCAGCTGCTCAACGGCAGCGCGAGGAGTCCTGCAAGCAGTAGTCCGTGGAATTTTCTCATCGACTGGATTGAAGAGATTGGAGGAATGCGTTCAGGATCCGTGGGTCGGTCGTGACGGAGCACCCGTCAGTATCCGACCTTGAGCCCGAAGCTGATGCCCCGCGGTACCGGGAAGTTGCCGAAGTCGATCCCTGCCGCGCCCGACCCGCCCACTGCGGCGGTGTTGCCGTTCACGATCGGGTCGAGCCCGGAGTAGTTGGTCTTCAGGTAGAGGTCCGTCGCGGTGATGAACACGCTCGCGTTCTTCGCGTTCCACAGCCACCCCGGCGGGAGCGCGTAGCGCACGGTCACGTCCTTCAACCGCACCCAGTTGATGTTCTTCTCGATGAAGAGCTCTTCGCTCATGTTCGTGTAGTACGACGGCTGCACCGCCGGCACCACGACGATCGTGTTCACCGTCGGGGTCGCGCTGTTCTCCTTGCCGTCCCGGAGCACGCCCTTCACCACGCGCGGCGTCTCGCGGTCCAGCGTGGACATCGCGAGCCCCGCCGTCGTCAGGTAGTGCTGCGTCGCGTTGAAGATGTCGCCGCCCTTGCGGAAGTCCACGAGGAAGTCGAGCGAGAAGCGCTTGTACTTGAGGGTGTTCGACAGGCCGATCGTGTAGTCCGGCTGACGGTCGTACCCGGCGTCGATGAAGAGCGACGGGGAGCGGATCGGAAGCCCGGTGCTCGGCTCGACCAGCAGCTCGCCCTTGTTGTTGCGCAGGTAGAAGAGGCCGGTCAGCGACATCGTCGACAGGCCGGGCATCACGCCGTTGCGCACGTTGTTGTACAGCCACGTGTCGGAGACATACGACTCCGGCAACGAGTTCGGCAGCGCCAGCACCTTGCCGCGCGCCTTCGTGAAGTTCACCTGCACATCCCAGCTGAAGTCACGCTTCAGGATCGGCGTGCCGCGCAGCGTCACCTCGAGCCCTTCGTTCCGGGTCTCGGCGCCGTTCAGGTTGAACAGGATGAAGCCCGAGGCGTACGAGCCGCGGATGTCATTGACGATCTGGTCCTTGGTCTGCTTCCGATACACCGTCACATCGAGTCCGAGACGGTCATTCAGGAAGGTGAGTTCGGTGCCGAACTCATACGACTTCGCGAACTCCGGCTTGAGCGCCAGGTTCGGTCCGGTGAAGCCGTAGCCGTACCCGCCGGCGGTCGTCGTCTTCGTCTCGAGCGACGGGCGATACGCGTAGGGACGGGCGTCCTTGCCGACGGCGGCGTACGCCGCGCGCAGCTTGCCGGTCATGAACTTCCCGATCCGCGGGAAGGCGTCGGAGAAGATGTAGCTCGCCGAAACCGAGGGGTAGAAGAACGAGTTCTTGTCCTCGGGGATCGTGGAGGTCCAGTCGTTGCGGCCCGTGATGTTCAGATAGAAATACTTCTTGTAGTCGAGCGTCGCCTGACCGAACGCGCTCACCAGACGGCGCTGCGAGATCGTCGTGCGGTTCGACTTCAGCGTGGTGTTGTTCACCGAGATGAAGTTCGGATCCAGGAAATCCTGGCCCTTCAGCGCGTCGGTGTTGGACTTGTAGTCCGAGATCGCATGCCCGACGAGCCCGCTGATCGTGAAGCTCTTCGTGATCGCCTTCGGGTAGAAGTTCAGCAGCGTCTGCGCGCTCAAGGAGCGCGTGATGTCGTTGGCGATGTCGATGATGCCGTTGTTCGTGATGCCGTAGGCGCTCTCCGGATGACGGAGCAGCAGGTTCTGGTTCGTGTAGCTGTCGGAGCCGATGTTCGTCTTGAGCTCGCCCCAGCTGAACGGCGTCAGCACCAGCCCGAAGTTCAGCACGATGCGGCTGTTCTTCGAGGTGATGGCGTTCTTGTTGACGTTGAAATACGGATTGTCGATCTCCGAGGCCTGCGACAGGTTCGTCAGGCGGCGGCGCGTGCCGGAGGCCGAGAGGTAATCCTTGGCGTTGTCCGTCGCGGGCCACACGAGCAGACCGAGCAGCGGACCGCCGGCGCCCTTGTAGGTCTGGCTGTTGTCGGCGTTGGTGTAGGCCATCGACACGTCCGCCTTCAGCCAGTTCGTGACCTGCGCCTGCGAGGCACCGGTCAGGTTGATGCGGCCGTAGTCGGAGTTCGGGATCACGCCGGCCTGCTTGTCGCTCGAGAAGGCCACGCGGTAGTTGATCCGCCCGTCCGGGGCGGCCCCGCTGAAGGCGAGGTTGTGCTTCTGCGTGAGCGCCGTGCGGAAGAAACCGTCGATATTGTCGTAGAACTTCGTCCCCGCCGCGTACGGCGCGCCGAAGTACACGAACGATCCGAGGTTGCCCCCGCTGATCGAGGTCGGGCCGTACTTCCGCTGAATCTCAGGACGCGCGTTCGTCTGCTCGACGCGGAAGCTGTTGCTGTACGTGAAGCCGCCGTTCACCTGCCCGCGCTTCGTCGTGATGACGATCGCGCCGTTGGCGGCGTCGATGCCGTAGAGCGCCGAGGCCTCAGGGCCCTTGAGCACCACGAGCGACTCGATGTCCTCGGGGTTCATGTCTGCCGCGCGGTTCGTGAAGTCCACGCCGCGGTTGCTGAACGCGGTGAGCGAGCCCGGAGCGTCCGACGCCAGCACGCCGGTGTTCAGCGTCTTGTTGTCGAGCGGGAGGCCGTCCACGATGATCAGCGGCTGGTTGCTCGAGCTGATCGAGCTCACACCGCGGATCGTGATCGACGACGACGCACCCGGCACGCCGGAGCTGCTCGTCACGTCCACGCCCGCCACACGTCCCTGCAGCGTGTTGATGAAGTTCTCGCGCTGCGTCTGCGCGATCTCCCCACCCATCACGCTCTGCTGGGACGTGCCGAGCGAGCGCTGCGACGCGGTCTGGCCGAGGGCCGTGACCACGAGGGCGTCGAGGCTCGTCACCACGCGCTTGAGCGCCACGTCGATCACGTTCTCGGCGCCGACCGTCCGCTCGAGCGGAGCATTGCCGATGAGGCGGAACACGAGCACCTGGCCGACGGCCACGCGCACGGAGTAGGCGCCGTCGTTGTTGGTGAGCGCGCCGGTCGTGGTGCCTTTGACCTGGACCTGCACGCCGGGCAGGGGACTCCCCTGCTCGCTCGTCACCTTGCCGGTGACGGTCTTCTGTTGGGCGTACGCTGGCGCTGCCAGCAGGAACGATCCCAACAGCACCGCGAGTAGTCTTTTCATCTTCATGAGGTGTACCGGGGGTTTGGTGGACTGTCACTCATCTTCGTCGTCTGCCGGGGTGCACCGTCGGAGGGCGACGGCGGTGGCAGGGTCGTACGCGCGGATCAGTGGGGCGGAGTGATCACGCGGAAGGCGCCGCCAACGGGCGGTGGGGTCGCGGTCGCGGGCGCTGGTTCAGGCTCCGGGCCGGGATCCGCATGCATCGCTCTGTCGTAGAGCGGCTCGTACTGGGGTTCGCTCCCACGTGCGCCGCTGGGGCGCGGGGAAGATCGACTGACGGATCCGGGAGGGGCAAGTCGCGGGCCGGCGGTTCGCCATCGGGTGCGGGATATCTCGCGACCCGCAAGTCGCGTGACATCCCGCATCACTTCGCATGGCGAACTCGGAGAAAATGCCAACCGCGACCCTCCCCGGGGGTGGGAGTCCGTGCCGAATGTCACAATTGCGTGAAGTCCCCACGATACGGGCGCTTCCGGTGGCTGTCAACAGCCACTTTCCCGACAGCAGGGCGGGGGGGGACAGCAGATGGCGCCCGGCGGTGCCACATCGGCGCGATCGAAGGGCAAAACGACGCCCCCCGCTCGGCCTGAAGCCGAACGGGGGGCGCGAACACCGCGAGTCCATCAGTCGGGGCGAGAGGATTCGAACCTCCGACCTCCTGCTCCCGAAGTTTGGGGCGAGTGTATTCTAGAGCTTTCTGGATTGGTAAAGTAGTCGATGTCTAGAGCGAAAAATCAGATATTGCGCATTCTGGAGGTTTCCCTAGATTACCCCACAGTGGGGTAATGGTGGGGTTTCCGCTCTGGGAGGCACAATGCGATTCACGACTCACGGTGTCCGCGCGCTGAAGCCCCGCGAACGGCTCTATTGGCTCGATGACGAGACGCTGCCGGGTTTCCGCGTTGGAGTGACACCGAAGGGTGTAAAGTCGTTCGCAGTGCGCCTCAGGCGCGGTGGCAGGGGAAACCGTAGTGACACGGTGCAGACCATCGGGCGCTTCGGGGTGCTGACTCTGGACCAAGCCCGCGCCAAGGCGACAGAGTTGCTCAGTCGCTGGCGGCTGGGTGAGGATCTGGTGGCCGACCGGCGCGCGCGCCTTGACGCGGTGACGGTCCGTCAGCTTTCGGAGCTGTTCCTAGCTGAGATCGAGGGGCGGCGAAAGCCCGGCACTGTGCGTGAGTACCGACGGCTACTGACCGTAGAGGTCGTCCCCAGCTTCGGCAACGTGCTGGCTCGCGACCTGACTCGCGCAAAGGTCGCCAAGTGGCACTCCAGGATCGGCGGTCGCGCGCCAATCGTTGCGAATCGGTCTATCCGGTTGCTCCGGACCCTGTACCGCTGGGGGGTGACCCGAGGCGAACTGCCCGAGGGGGTCAACCCGACGCTTGGCATCGCCTTCTTTCCTGAACAGGCCAAGCAGCGCTTCTTATCTGAAGCTGAGGTGTTGGCCCTTGGCGATGCTCTCTTGCTCGCTGAGAACTCAGGAGTGGCCCCGGACCCCAACCGTGCGCTGTACGCTGAACGGCGCGCCAATGGTCGCCCCCAAAAGACAATCCGACCCGCGAACCCTTGGGCAATCGGAGCTATCCGGTTCCTCTTGCTGACCGGGTGGCGGGAACGGGAGGCGCTAACTCTGCGGTGGTCCGAGGTTGACCTCTCCACGGGGCGAGTCTCCCTGCGCGAAACGAAAACCGGGCAATCCTATCGCACGATAGGCAAGGCAGCGCTGGAGATTCTGTCGGGCCTGACCCGCGTCGAGGGCTCCCCCTACGTCTTCCCCGGCAGGACTCCAGACGAGCCGCTGGTTGAGATAAAGCACGTCTGGCAAGCAGTTCGCCACAGCGCCGGGCTGGGAGACGTTCGCCTCCACGATCTACGACACACGTTCGCGAGCGCGGCTATGGAGGGGGGAACGCCGCTTTGGACCACCGGCAAGCTGCTGGGGCACCGGGACGTCAAGAGCACCGCACGATACAGCCACCTTGCCGACGATCCGATGCGGAGGGCGGCAGACGCAACCTCAGCGGCTCTTTCGGCGCGGCTTCTTGGTCAAGGCGCGAGCAATGGCCTTCTCCTTGTCGCGTCTGGCAAGCGTAAGCATCGGCACAGCTAAGGGCGCGGACGGCTGAGACGACCGCAGGAGCGGGGCCAGTGCGGATGAAATGGGAACCGTCGACGCTGCCGTGTTGAGTTGCGCTATCAGTTCTCGCACCAACGCTGCGCTGTCGTCGGTCGCTCGAATCGGGCCCTTCACCTCCTCCCACGCCGCTAAGCGATACTGCTCAGCTAGCTCCTGAGCCACTGCGTCTGCGGTCGAGTCTCCCAGTGGCGCAATGATGTCTCTGTAGGCGCTCGGATGGGGACGTACGCTCGCGTGCTTGAAGGTCACGGCGAGATCCGGTTCACCAACGCGAAGTTGGTATACGACTTGAGCAAAGAGCATCCGCTCCGACTTCGCGGCTGACCTCGCGGCTCTGCCCAGTAGCAGCTCAAGGGCTCGTAGGGCGGGCTGACTCACGCGCTCACGTCCAGCAGAGAAATTGCGCTTGAGGAGGCCGAAGCTCTTCCGGGCATCGGTCACCGCAGAGAGGGTGGCCTGTTGAACGATCCTCGCGCTATCCACTTCGAGAGATTCAGGAGATAGCGTGGGCCAGTCTGATTGGAGCTCGGACGCGACTGCGCGTCCGATATGTTTGCCGACCTCGAAGGCGAGTTCGGGCGCGACATCTGGCAAAGCCGAGGATTCCCACGGCCCAGAGACCCCCAGTAGCCAATCAGCGGAGATGCCGAAGCTCAGCGCGATCTTGCGGAGGTAGTCCGCGCCGGGGGCAGACTTGCCGTTGAGCCACTGTCGCACCGTGGTATGACCGGGCGCTCCGCACTTCCTCGCGAACTGGTCGCACGACAGATCGTCCCGGTTCTTCAGCATCCGAAGCCGATCACCGATCTCGCGGTCGAGCTTCCTTTTTGACTTGCTACGAAGTTTTGTCGGCATTTCTACGAAACTTTGGCAATTCCCAGTAGTTCCGCAACTGTTCGGCCGTCGCGATCCTTCCCCTGTCACTCGATTCTTCAACTCGGCGGAGGCTTGCAATGCAGTATCTGCGAACCACAGACGCGGCACAAATCCTCGGACTGGCTCCCGCGACCCTTACCAAGCTCCGGTGCATCGGCGGAGGACCAGCCTACACCAAGCTCGGACGCGCGGTTGTCTACTCCCGCGACGATCTGGAGCGCTGGGTAGCGGAGCGGGGCAAGCGCCTGTCCTCGGCAGCGTGAGGGCTCGGCAGGTCGAAGCCATAGGGCCCCTCGGCGGTCCTGCTGCGTTCGCGGTGCCCTTCCCTTCGGGTCCGCATCCGGCCAGCAGTGGGGGAGGCTCGGAGAACCTGAAACAGGGGACGCGCGCGCGCACCTTGAAGCCCGTCTATCCCCCACGCAAACCCCAGCCCTGCCGCAGGCCGCGCCCGTCGGACTGGTTGGAGTTCCTCGGCGGCTTCGACTGGAGTCACGCCGCTACCCTGACTTGTCGCTACTCGATGAGCGAGTACGCCTTGAAGCGGGAGATAGAGAATCGACTGGTGCGGAATCTCGCGCAAAGGACCAAAGGCAGAGTCGGCTATTTCTATGCGCTTGAATGGTCCTGCGCCGGGCATCTTCACGCGCATATTCTGCTCAGCGGCACTCAACGGCTGGCGCTGACCGAGCTACAGCATTTCTGGCGCTCCGGACACAGCGCCTCCATAGCCCTGCAGGGCACGGAAGCACGGCTCAGACGGATCGAGTCCAGCATACGCTACGTCACCAAGTACCTCAGCGCCGAGCCCTGCTACTGGGAGATTTCACGCCGGGTTCCACGACTGCACGCTGCGCGTTGAGTTCGTCCGCTACCAGCCAGATCGGCCCATAAAGAAAGCGATTCTAAGGGGATCCAATCGTGCCGAGAGGTAAGCTTGGAGCGGCCCCCAATCCCGATAACTACGTGAAAGTACGGTGAGTTTGGGGTCTCCTACGCGCGCGCGCGCGCTCAGGGGCTGAAGGAGCCGCTCTTGCCGCCGCAGGTCGCGGTCACGGTGACACTCCCGCTGAGCAGTCGCGAAATGAGAGCGTCTCTATGGCTGGTGTCGCTGGACGGTGTAACAGTGACCACCCCCGGTGCGGAGGTCGTCCATACGAAAGAGCAGGAGGAGGTCAGGTCCACTCCTCCAATGCTCAGCGCCGTTGCGCGGACATTCACGGTCTGTCCTGGCAGCGTGATGCTCACGGAGCGGCACCCGGTCGTGATCGACAGGTCGCAGACGGTGATTGAGTTGACCGTTGGCGCTGTCACCGTGATGCTCGAAGACGCCGAGAATCCAAAGCTACTTGCCGTCACGGTTGTGGTTCCTGCCCCAGCAGCGGTCACCACTCCGCTTGTGGAGACGGTCGCCACGGTGGGGTTAGATGAGCTCCAAGAGACCGGGTGCTTGAGTAGCGCATTGCCGCCTGCGTCCTTCGGGGTCGCGGTAATCTGCTGCGTCTGCCCTACCTGCAGGCTCTGGGCGGACGGGGTTACGACTATGCCCGCGACCTCGACGGGTGGGTATGAGGCGGACAGGCCGATATAGCCACTGTTCACCTCAAATCCCGATAATGCGCTGTTATTCCACGATAGGAAGTAGCCACCTTGGGCGCACGCGCTGCCAACGGGATAGATCCTGAACTCCGTGGAGGGCGTGAGCTGGTAGTAGCCCCAATAGCTGGGAGTTGTTGTTTCTGCGAGAGTGCCGAGGCACTGAACGGTAGCCCCTCGGGCCACTGCGAAGACCACGCTCGCCCCACTGGTGTTCACAAGGGCGGGAAAGACGTATGAGGTTCCCGCGACAACGTTCGTTACTCCGAGCGTGCCGCTGGTAGTGGTGCCAAGCTGTACCACCTCACCCGTTAGCTCGTTGGGAATCGTTGAGCTCGATCCGGTATAGGTGAGCGGCTGAACTGCGTAGCTGAGCGCCGCTACGCTTGAGGGCAAAGTGAGCGTTGCCGTACCCGCACCCAGTGCTGGCGCAGCGGCGGCGATGGTGCCGTAGTTGGTGGAGCCCGCGCTGAGGCCGATCGGGAGATAGAGGTAGTTTCTCACCGCGATTGTCCTCGGGGTCGTTCCCGCGCCGGGAGCCGTCTGGCTGCTCCCTCCACCACCGCAGGATGCCGCACACAGCGACAGAGCGAGAAGCAGGGCTTTCTTCAAGCTGGACCTCCAGTCCGGGTGCCGAGCCGATATGACTCGCGTTCGTACGCTAAGCCCAAGCTCTGACGGTCGTTCCGCCTAGCGCATCCCCTTAGGACGTTGGAGCGGCGGATTCTTCTTCTCAGAAGCTATCCGTTGGCCCTCGCTCAGCAACCCAGCCTAGGCCCCTCATTGACGGCAATCCGCGAGATTGTGGGGTGTCGGTGGGGTAACGCAAGAAGGGCCCTCGATGCGAAACCGAGGGCCCTTCCGCTAACACTTTGCCGAAAAACAACTTACATCAGTCGGGGCGAGAGGATTCGAACCTCCGACCTCCTGCTCCCGAAGCAGGCGCTCTACCGGGCTAAGCTACGCCCCGAATATCGGTAAAGTCTTACATCCCACACCATCAACTGCGCTTCACCTGCGTTTCACCTGCGGTCCCACATGCGCCCGGAGAGACTCGAACTCCCAACCTTCTGATCCGTAGTCAGATGCTCTATCCAATTGAGCTACGAGCGCGTTTCCTGTAGAGCATCGAAAGCTAGACGCTCGCAGGGGGACAGTCAATCGCTGGCCGCCCCTTTTCTTCGCTTCGGGGCGGACCCGAAAGTCCGCCCCGACCCAACCGCCGTGCGACAGCCTACTTGTTCGGCAGCGGCGCGTAGCGCACGCCCATCACGTCGCCCTTCGCGATCTCCACCGAGAAGCTCCCCGTGGCATCCGGCTTCACATCCGCCACCGTCACCGACTTCTTCTCCACCACCGAACCGTCCTTCGCCAGGAACTCGAAGTCGAGCGTGAAGCTGCGCGCGGCCTTGGCCTTGTTCAGCACCTGCCCCTTCAGGATCGTCTTGTCCTTGTACTTGTCGAACTGGGTGTAGGTCACCTGCTGCATCATCCCGTCGGCCTGCGTGCTGTACGCGGTCACCGAATCGAGCATGCGCTTGTACTCGGCACGCCAGTTCTTCAGCTCGTCGAACTTGAGCGTCTTGCGCGCGGCCGCGGCCGTCTTGGTCCAGAGCGCCGCCGAGTCCTTCGCCGCCGGCTTCACATGGTTCGCGTCCACGCTGTCACTGTACAGCTTCCAGGCGTAGGCGAACAGCATGACGTTGTCCGGGTTGCTCGGATCGAGCTTCACCAGGTTGCGCACCACCGGCAGCATCTCGTTGGGACGCTTCACCTCGTACATCATCGCCGAGTAGTTGTACATGTAATCGCGGCTGTACGGGTTCACCTTCATCGCCGCCTCGAAGAACCCGGCGGCTTCGGCGTTCCGGTTCATGCGGGTGGACTGCACGCCCGCCTGGGCCAGCGTCACGTCGCTGTACTTGAGCGGAGCCGCCTTGATCACCGCGAGGGCGCCGTCCACGAGGGCGTCGCTCTTGGCCATGGTGGCGGCGGTGGCGATCCCCTGCAGCGCGAAGGGCGCCTCCTCGGAGAGCGGGCCCTCCTTGAGCACCGTCAGGAAGGCGTCGGCCGAGCTCTTGTACGCTTCGGTCTTGGCCGGTTCGGCCTTCTTCTCGGCCCCTTCCTGGATGATCCGCCCCATGTTGAAGAGCAGGTTGATGCGCACCGCGGTGTTCGAGGTGTCGCCCACGAGCTTCTCGGCGGCGATCTTCATGTTGGCGATCATCGCCGGCTCGTCATTCTTCTTCTGCGCGACGCGCCAGAGCACGTCGTACGGCTGGGCGCCGTCCTTGAAGTAGATCAGGGCGCGCTTGGCGTAGTACTCGGCGGAGTCGGCGTTGCCGGCGCCGAAGGTCCGGTAGGCCGACTGCACCGCGAGCGCGAAGGGCTTGTACTGGCGCCATTCGAGGATCTCGGGCTTGCAGGCCGGCTGCGCCTTCTCGACGAGGGTCAGGAGCGAGTCCACCGTGACGGCGATATCGACATTGCCGAGTCCCGGCATGCCGACGGCGGCCTTGGGCTGGATCTCGCCGCCGAAGGGGACGACCAGGGAGAGCATCTGGGCGAGCATGTAGTCGCGCCCGACGGTGTTGGCGGCCGTCTTGGCGTCGAACAGCAGCTTCCCGGCTTCCTGGATGGCCTTGTGGGCGTCCTGGGCGTTGGCGGCGTTGACCAGCTTGGAGCGCTGGAGGTTGGCCAGGGCGAGCTGGCTCGGCGCCTGCATGTCAACCGGGCAGGCGGGCGGAGTCGGCGCGGCGGCCGCTGCCGTCTGCTGTGCCGAGGCCAGGGCGGGCGTGAGGGCCGGGATCGCCAGGAGCGGGGCGACGAGGGCGGCGAGAATGCGAGGACGGATCGTCATCGGTTCATTCGGGTGGAGGGTGGTACGGAACGCGAACGCCTCACGAGTATACCCCGTGAGGCGATGGGCGGTACAAGACTCGAACTTGTGACCTCCACGATGTCAACGTGGCGCTCTAACCAACTGAGCTAACCGCCCGTACTACGCGTGCGACGCCAGACCGTTGGAACCCGTACCGTCGGTCGGACGTTCTGTTCTTGAGCACACCGGCGAACCGGCGCCTCGAGAGCGGGAAACGGGACTCGAACCCGCGACCCCAACCTTGGCAAGGTTGTGCTCTACCAACTGAGCTATTCCCGCAGGAACGCGGTGCGCGATCGTGATGCGGCTACGATCGGTACCGCCAGGGTCCACGCCGGGTGCCGTCGATGGACAGACGGTCCGGCCATGGAGGCGAGGGGAATCGAACCCCTGACCTCTTGAATGCCATTCAAGCGCTCTCCCAACTGAGCTACGCCCCCTCTCCTACACTTCGACATCGGTCCTGCACCCCGTCACCCGCTGACTCCCGCGCGGAAATGCCGTGCTTCGCGCGAGTGCCCGTGCCGACAGGAACCAAGAAACTTACAGGTGTGTAGGAATCAGGTCAAGGCATGAGTGTTGTATAATCGTCAATGATTCGCTATTTTGTGTCTCCTGTTGTAAGCGCCGAGTCGTTCGGGCGCTCGTCCTTCAAAATCACCGGCTGGTGCTCGCGGACCCTCAGGTCCGGCCGAGCCCCCGCCATCCTCCGGGAGGCAGTGGCGCGATGACCGCTCAGCGTGCCCAGCGCGGCGCACCATCGGCCGCAGCACCCCGATCCAAGTCGTCCGCCGGCGCCTCCGCGACCGGCAAGACGACCGCTCCGAAGGCTGCTGTGAAGCCCGCATCGAAGGGTGCCGCCAAGGCGGCCCCCAAAGCGACTCCCAGGGCGCCTGCGAAGGCGTCGGCCAAGGTTCCCGCCAAGGTGCCCGCGAAGGCTCCTGTGAAGGCGGCCGCCAAGCCGACGTCCGCCAAGGCTCCCTCCGTAACCAAAAAGGCGGTTACCTCGAAGGGCGCGCCCGCCGCGCCCGCCAAGGTCAGCGCCTCCTCATCTTCGAAGAGCGCTGCGTCCGCCAACGGCGGGGCCCCCAAGGCCCCACCCAAGAGCGCCGCAGCTGCAAGGACCAGTGCCCCAGTGACCGCGCCAGCTTCCATCGAACCCAAGAAGCGCAAGCGTCGCGCCGCGCCCGCCGGCATCGCGCCGTCCGAGCCCGAACGCGACATCCTCGACCAGTACCTCTACGAGGTCTCCACCTACCCGCTCCTCAAGGGGACGGAGGAGATCGACATCGCCCGCAAGATCCGCGCGGGTGACGCCGACGCCCTCCAGGAGCTCGTCAAGCGCAACCTGCGCTTCGTGATCTCCGTCGCCAAGAAGTACCAGAACCGCGGTCTCCCCCTCATCGACCTGATCGGTGAAGGGAACGTCGGCCTACTCACCGCCGCGCGGAAGTTCGACCCCGATCAGGGGGTCAAGTTCATCTCGTACGCCGTGTGGTGGATCCGTCAGGCCATCCTGAGCTCGCTCGCGCGCCAGGGCCGTACGGTCCGCGTGCCGCTCAACCGTACCGCCGATCTCTCGCGCATCATCAAGGCGAGCGAGATCCTGCGCCAGAAGATGCGGCGCGAGCCGACCCCGGAAGAGCTCGCGCAGCTGACCGGGCTCTCGGTGGACGTCGTGCAGTCGCTCGCCGCGCTCAACACCGGCGACGTGCGCCTCGATGCCCCGATGGATCCGGATGGCGATCGCTCGCTCATCGAGCGCTTCGTCGCCGACGAGATGCCCGACACGGAAGAAGAGGCGATGAACCGCTTCCTCACCGACGAGATCGAGTCGGCGCTCAACACCCTGCCGCCGCGCGACGCGAAGGTCCTCCGCCTGTACTTCGGGCTCGAGGGCGGACGCGAGCACACGCTCGAGGAGATCGGCTCCATGCTCGGCGTCACGCGCGAGCGTGTGCGTCAGCTGCGTGATCGTGCGCTCAAGCGGTTGCGGGAAGGCGATGTGGGTCGCGCGCTGGGATCGTTCGCGGCGTAGTTGTTCCTTTCGGAAGTTGCATCGGGCCGTCCTCGATTCGGGGGCGGCCTTTTGCTTTGCTCTTCGTGGCGCCATTCTCGCCTGGGTCGGTCGCGGGTAGCCCCCCCCCTCCACACCTCCACCCAGTCTGCGGGACCGGCGACCCACTCCCTCCACGGGCCGGAAGAGCGGACGGCGGCATCCTGCCTCGCCGCTCACTCCTCGCGCCGGCGCCCGGGCCACCCTCGCCCAAGCGGCAATGGCGCTTCAGCCGCCCGCGCGAACAAAGCCACAAACGAAACGGCCGGCGAGTGATCCTCGCCGGCCGTCCCGTTCACTGCGACTGCGGAACTACGAGATCAGCACCCCGGGCCCGCGAGCGCCGTTCCCTTGCCCACACGCACCAGGCACTCACCCTGCGGCACCGGCATCACCTTGGCGACGAACGCCGAGGGGAAGTCGAGCGGCAGGCTGGCGAGCGTGCCCCAGCGGCGGTTGTCCACCCAACGGTGGCCTTCCATGAACAGCGACAGGCGACGCTCGTACGCGAGCGCGGCGATGTACTGCGCATCCGTGCTGGCCGCGGTCAGCGTCGAAGCGGCCAGGCCGCCCGAGTTCTGACGCACGATGTTCAGGTCCGCGATGGCGCCGGTCTTGTCACCCGTGCGCCACTTGGCTTCCGAACGGAGGAGGATGAGCTCCTCGTTGCGGATCTCCGGGATCGAGGCGCCGACACCGGCGTACGCGTCCAGCCCGATGTCCGACGTCACGGCCCAGAAACCCGGGGTACGTGCCGTGCGGGCGCCGACCTTGGCCGCATAGCGAAGATCACCGGCCTGCACGTCCGTCTTGATCGACATGTGCAGGTACAGATCGGTGTTCGTCGTCTTGTTCAGCGGGTTCGACGCTTCCGGCGAGGCCGCATACACATCGTACACGCCCGCGTCGAGCGCGGAGCGGGTGGTGGCCGCCGCGTTGATGAACGACGCGTTGACCGCCGCCAGCGTGGTCGCCCACGACCCACCGCCCAGCGACGCGTAGTAGGCCGAGGCACGGGCCTTCAACGCGTTGTTGAACGTCAGGTACGTCGCCGGGGTGTTGAAGCCGGCGAAGCCCGAGGTGAGGTTGAAGGGGAACGCCGACCCGCCAGCCGCGAGCTTCGTGGCCGCATCGTCGAACGTCGCCATGATCACCTTGTAGACCGAGTCACGCGAGACGAACGGGGCGAGATCGGACGGGATCTCCTTGATCTCGACCACGGCGCCCAGCGTGTCGCGGGTGGCGATCACCTGCAACAGCATGTAGGCCTCGATGGTCCGCGCGAAGCCGATCGCCGCATTCTGCTGCGCGGTGGTCAGCGACGTGCTCGCCAGCACGGTCTTCTTGAAGTTGTAGATGTCGCGCATGGCGTTGTACTGCCCACCCCAGTTGCCCACCGCGAAACCGGCGTTGTCGAGCTTCTGGTTCGCGCCGGTCCCGATGCCGACCAAGAAGTGCGTCGTATTGCGCCCTTCCTGGGGGGTGAAGGTGTAGCTCTCACGGCCGAAGATGCCGGTGCTCGTGATGAACCCGCCACGCTGACCGCGCATGTCGGAGATGATCCCCGACGCGAGCAGCTGGAGCGCCGCCGGGTCGGCAGCAGCGCCGGCCACCGTCGGGGCATTCGGGTTGGTGATGTTCAGAGCCTTGTCACTGCACGCGGCGGCGACGACCGCAAGGGCCGCGACGGCCGCGAAACGCGAACGCATCGAGAAGATTCTCCGGAAAGCGCCGCTCTTGGTGTTCTTGTCAGTAGTCGTCATGGTCTAGTACCCCAGGTCGATGCTGAAGAAGAACTGCCGGTTCGGCGGATACGGCGCGAGGTCGATGAAGCGGTTGAAGTTCTGGTTGCCGAAGTTGCTGAACTCTGGGTCGAAGCTCCAGTACTTCGTCCACATGGCCAGGTTGCGGCCGCTGAGGCTGAAGCGGAGGTCGCGGGCCTTGAGCGTCTCGGCCCAGCGCTTCGGCGCCGCGTACGTCACCGTGACTTCACGGAGCTTCACATACGTGCCGCTCGTGACGTACGGACGGATGTCGCCAGCCGCCCAGGTGTTGTAGCGGAAGTCGCCGAGCTTCGGGTTCGCCGTGTTGCCCGACGGATTGTCGAAGTCGCGCGAGTTGCCGCCCTCGTCGAACAGGTTCTGCGTCATCGTCGAGGTGTAGCCGCCATTGCGCCAGTCGAGCAGCGCCGAGAAGCTCCAGTCCTTCCACGTGACCGTGTTGGTCAGCGTCGACTGGTGCGTCGGGTTGGCGTCGGCGAGGATCGTGTCGGCCACCGAGCAGCCGGCGCCCGGGGTGCCGATCGGGCCAGCGCCCGCGGTGCAACCGCGCAGCGGCGCGTTGCCCCAGATCATCGTCGAGATCGTGTTCGCCGCGATGCGGTTACGGCCGTACGAAGCGCCGAAGCTGTTCGGGGCGTTGAACGCCGGCACCGGGATGAAGTCGGTGCGCTGGCGGTTCTGCTGGTAGCTCGCGCGGACGGTCCACTCGAGGTCACGCGTACGGATCGGGATCACCGTGAGCGCGCCTTCGTTGCCGTTCACCGAGAGCTGTCCGCCGTTGATGACCTGGCTGGCCAGACCCGAGCTCGCGGGGAGCGGGAAGGTCAGGAGCAGGTCCTTGATCCGGCGGCTGTAGTGCGAGTACTCGAACGAGATGCGCGAGCCCCAGAACGAGGCGTCGAGTCCGATCTCGTCTTCCGTCATCGTCTCCGGCTTGATGGCCGTGTTGCCCAGCGCCGTGGCGGCGGCGAGCGACGGCTGACCGCCGATCACACCACCCGAGGCGATGAGGATGTCACGATCACCGTAGCGCGGACGGTTGCCCGACTGGCCGCGAGCGGCGCGGATCTTGAGCTCGTCGATCTGGCCGGTGATGAAGCCGAACGGCTTGGTCCAGCGATAGCTGGCCGAGACCTTCGGGAAGCTGTAGAACTTCTTGCGATCACCGTTGGCGCTCGAGCGGTCCGAGCGGACGCCGGCGGCGATCGACAGCTTCTCGTCGAGCAGGAGGATCTGCTCGTTGAGGTACATGGACTGATCGCGGAACTCGGTC
The DNA here is from genome assembly GCA_964484775.1 of uncultured Gemmatimonas sp. Taxonomy (GTDB): domain Bacteria; phylum Gemmatimonadota; class Gemmatimonadetes; order Gemmatimonadales; family Gemmatimonadaceae; genus Fen-1231. The sequence goes on from CAZAGK010000018.1 coordinate 22,480, forward strand.
TTGCCGTTCTCGATCAGGAAGTCCGTGGCGCCGGCCGCGACCTGACGGGCCGGGAGGAGACCACGGGCGCGGATGCGGTACGAGTTCTGCACGAGCGTCTCGTACGAACCGCCGACGGCCGTCTGCGCCGAGTTGAACCACTTCCACCCCGGGGTGAACGTCCAGATGACGTTGACGCCGTGGTTGAACTGGAAGTTCGACGTGTTGGCCTGCGCCGAGGTGCCGAGGAAACCGTCCGCCGACTCGAACTGGAGGAAGTTCGGGGCGTACGAGAAGTTCTCCTGCTGGAAGCGGTCGACGCCGCCGAGGTACGTGAGCTGGATCGAGTTCTTCGACGTCGCGAGGAGCGAGTAGCCGATGCGCACGTTCGCGGTCTGGCGCCACACGTCTTCGTTGTTCGTCATGTTGTTCAGCACTTCGAACGGATTCGAGGTGCCGGCGCCACCGCCGTTCATGTACATGCGCGGGTAGTGACCCGTCGCATCCTTCGTGGCGATGTCGTAGATCGCCGGCGCGTAGCCGAAGGTGTAGATCGGGCTGGTGCCCGAGTTGTCGTTGTTGCCGAGGCCGTTCTGCACGAAGTTGTGCGTCACGTCCAGGCCGGCGCTCACGGTGAGCTTCTCGCCGATGGTCTGGTCGAGGTTCAGGCGGGCCGAGGTGCGGCGCGCGCCGGTGTTGAACTGCGTGCCCGGGTTCTGCTTGTCGTTCACGGAGGCGAAGAAGCGCGTGTTGTTCGCGCCGCCCGACGCCGTGAGGACGGTCTCGAAGGCCGGATCCGTCTTGTTGTACAGCTGCCCCTGCCAGTCATAGTACTTGCACTTCGGGGTGCAGTTCGCCTTGGCGATCGAATCCGCCGTGGCGTTGCCACCGAGGTACGGCGCGACATCCGCGTAGCTCTGGAACGCACGCGAGCCGAGCAGACGCGTCGCCTTCGACTGGCCGTAGCGCTGCGTGATGCCGAAGCGCGTCGTGCCCGCCTTGCCGCGCTTGGTCGTGATCACGACCACGCCGTTCGTCGCGCGCGAGCCGTAGATGGCGCTCGCGGCGGCGGACTTCAGCACTTCGATGCTCTCGATGTCGTTCGGGTTGATGTCGGCCAGTCGGTTCACGAGCTGGTCCTGCGCACCACCGACGCCACCGCCCGCGCGCGTGATCGAGTTCTGCGAACCCGTCACTGCCGCGTTGGAGATGATGATGCCGTCGATCACGTAGAGCGGGTCACCCTGGCCCAGCACCGAGGTCACGCCTCGGATCTGGATCTGGGCACCGCCGCCCGGCGTGCCGCTGTTCTCGAAGACGGACGCGCCGGTCACCTTGCCGGCGAGATTCCCTTCGAGCGACTTGGCCGGCGTACGCACCAGCTCTTCCGCCGTCACCGACGCGATGGCCGTCGAGGCGTTGCGCTTGTCGACCGTCGTGGCCTGACCCGTCACCACGACGCCTTCCAGCTGCAGTACGTCCTTCTCGAGTGCGAAGTCCGCCGTCGACGACCCGGCCGCGACCCGCACCGACACGCGCTTGTACCCGATCGCGCGCGCCAGGAGCGTCACGTCTCCGGCCGGCACGCGAATCTTGTACTCGCCCTTGTCATTCGAGCGAACGCCCATCTGCTGCCCAAACACCGAAATCGTTGCATCCGGGAGCGGTGCTCCCGTGCCCGTCACGGTCACCTTGCCGGTGACCTCACGAGCTTGCGCCTGCAGATTCGCAGGCAGTGCCGCCAGCAATGCGGCGGCCGCCAACAGTACGAGCCTTCTCACGGAACCTCCTAATGGAGTGGGGGGCAGGGAGAGCACAAGAAGGACCACCCGCGCTGCCGCACGGGAAATCCGAGTCGCTCCAACCTTTCGAACAGGGCTAACCTTCCACCGCAATACCTCCACTGTCAAGGATGCGTCACGCGACCGAACATTTCCCGACAGGGATCGGTGGCGCGATTCCGGTTCACCGGTTACTCAACACGGGCGCTCGCGCACGGCCCCCAATACCGTATCTTCCGTTCAGCCCATGATCATCTTCGACAACGTCCACAAGTCCTTCGGCGACCGGCACGTCCTCTCCGGATTCTCCCTCGAAGTCCCCGAGGGAGAGACCATGGTCATCATCGGATACTCCGGCACCGGCAAGAGCGTCGCCATCAAGCAGATCGTCGGCCTCCTCGTCCCCGACCAGGGACGGGTCCTCGTCGACGGCCAGCACGTGGCCGCCCTCTCCCGGCGCGACCTCTACGCCCTCCGCGCCAAGATCGGCTACGTCTTCCAGTTCTCGGCCCTCTTCGACTCCCTCTCGGTCTACGAGAACGTCGCCATGGGGGTCCGCAAACAGGGGCACCTCACCGGCGCCGAACTCGACCACCGCGTTCACGAGGCCCTCGAACTCGTCGACCTCCCCGACGTCTCGCAGCAGCTCCCGATCGAGCTCTCCGGCGGCATGCGCAAGCGCGTCGGCATCGCCCGCGCCATCGCGCTGCGCCCCAAGTATCTGCTCTACGATGAACCGACCACCGGACTCGACCCGGTCACGAGCGCCGTCATCGACGAGCTGATGCTCCGCATGCAGAAGCAACTCGGCGTCACCGGGATCGTGATCACCCACGACATGCGCAGCGCCTACGTCGTCGGCACGCGCATCGCGATGCTCTACGAGGGGAAGGTCCAGCAGGTCGGCACCGTCGACGAGATCCAGCACACCACCGATCCCGTCGTGCGGCAGTTCATCGAAGGTCGCGCCACCCCGATGCCGGCGGGCCCCTTCGCGTGACCGGTCGCAACCGCCCCCCGCGTCGCCGCGACCCGCAACGCGGTCCGCAGCGCGATCCGCGCCGCGAACAGGTCGAGACCTCGGCCGGGGGGATCGTGTACCGCAAGGAAGGGGAGGACACCCTCTTCCTCCTCATCCGCGACAGCTATCACAACTGGGGCTTCCCGAAAGGACACCTCGAACGCAACGAGGCCGCCGACGATGCCGCGCTGCGTGAAGTGCAGGAGGAGACGGGACTCGGGGCGCTGCGCCTGCACGGCACGCTCGACACCATCGACTGGCATTTCCGTTTCCGCGGCAAGCGCGTGCACAAGGTCTGCCACTTCTTCCTGATCGAGACGGAGGAAGCGAGCACCACCCCGCTCCAGGCGGAGGGGATCACCGAGTGCGCGTGGGTGCCGTACGACGAAGCGGCCAAGCTGATCGCGTACGACAACGCTCGCGCCCTGCTCCTCCAGGCCCGGTCGCTGCTGATGCCGCCGGTCGACCCGGGGACCGCCGCGTGACCGATCGTCCGGAGCCGCGCATCTCCGGGGGGATCTCCCTGGCGCCGGGGCCGCACGTGCTGGCGCTCACGCAGCGCGAACGGATGCGGACGCTCCTCCGCCGCGTCTTCCCGCGCCGCAAAGGGCGGCTCACCCTGGTGCGCACCTCGGAGGAGTTCGCCGAGGCGATCCGCGACCAGCTGGTGGACGCCGCGATCATCGACACCGCGCAGCCGACGGACGATGTCTGGGTCACCGCCGCCCTCGCGCGGGAGTTCCCGAGCGTGCCGTTCTTCGCCTTCGCCCCGATGCGCATGGCCGACGGTCCGACCGTCGCACGCTGCTCGGCCTACGAGTTCGCCGACATCGTGGCCGAAGGGACGGACGACGCCTCGCTGGCTGAGCTCGTGACCCCCAAGTCCTTCACACTCCGATTCGCCCAGGCGCTCCGCGAGGCGCACCGGGCCCTCGGCCTCGAGGCTCCGCTGCAGCAGCGGGCCTGGCGGGCGATCGTGGCCCACGGGGGGCGGACCATCCGTACGGAAGCGATCGCCGACCAGCTCGGCGTCACGCGCGAGCACCTGAGCCGGAGTTTCGGCGCCTCGGATGCGCCTAACCTCAAGCGTATCATAGACTTGGTGCGCGTGATCGCGGCCGCCGAACTGGCCAAGAACGCCGGGTACGACCTGAGCGACGTGGCCCGGGTCCTCGGCTTCGCGAGCCCCAGCCATCTGACGAGCACCGCGCAGCGGATCGTCGGGACCAAGTCCGCGTCGCTGGCCCGGTTGCGGACGACCGATCTGATCGACCGTTTTCGGGCCGGTCGGGGGCGTTCTCGGACCTCGGGGTAGGGAGCGCCCCGCCACCCGTTCGACGGTTGCACGAATGCGCGGCTTGTGATAATTTTCACAAGCTGTACCAGAACGTGCACCCAATCCGTGCACGCCCTCACGAAGTACCCGATCTTCTTTCCGCTCTCAACGCCAACTGACCATGGCTTCTTCGACGCTCCGCCCCGGTGAGATCAAGGACATCCTGCTTCGCGAGATCGAAGCGGCCGACCTCAATGCCCTCGACGTAGAGGAAGTCGGTACCGTCCTCGAAGTGAAGGACGGCATCGCCCGCATCTACGGACTCCAGAAGGCGATGGCGGGCGAGATGCTCGAGATCACCTCGTCCGAGACGGGCGAGAAGATCACCGGCCTCGCGCTCAACCTCGAAGAGGACAACATCGGCGCCGTCATCCTCGGCGACTATCTCCGCCTGAAGGAAGGCGACGATGTCCGCCGCACGGCGCGCGTGCTCGAAGTGCCGGTCGGTCCGGAGCTCATCGGCCGCGTGGTCGATCCGCTCGGCCGTCCGATCGACGGGCTCGGCCCGATCAACGCCAAGCACACCCGCAAGGTGGAGAGCGAGGCCCCGGGCATCATCGTCCGTCAGCCCGTGAAGGAGCCGCTGCAGACCGGCATCAAGTCGATCGACGCGATGATCCCGATCGGCCGTGGTCAGCGCGAGCTCATCATCGGCGACCGTGGCACCGGCAAGACGGCGATCGCGATCGACACGATCATCAACCAGAAGGGCACGGGCGTCATCTGCGTGTACGTCGCGATCGGCCAGAAGGCCTCGACCGTGGCGAGCGTGGTGGAGAAGCTGAAGGCGACGGGGGCGATGGAGTTCACGATCGTCGTCGCGGCCACCGCTTCCGACCCGGCCCCGATGCAGTACATCGCCCCCTACTCGGGCGCGGCGATGGCCGAATACTTCATGTACAACGAAGGGCAGGCGACGCTCGCGGTGTACGACGACCTCTCCAAGCAGGCCGCGGCGTACCGTCAGCTCTCGCTCGTGCTCCGTCGTCCGCCGGGCCGCGAAGCCTTCCCCGGCGACGTGTTCTATCTCCACTCGCGTCTGCTCGAGCGTGCGGCCAAGATGTCCGAGGATCCGTCGGTGGTGGATGGCAAGACCATCCTGAAGCCGGGCGGCTCCATGACGGCGCTCCCGATCATCGAGACGCAGGCCGGTGACGTCTCCGCCTACATCCCGACGAACGTCATCTCGATCACCGACGGCCAGATCTTCCTGCAGTCGGACCTGTTCTACTCCGGCGTCCGTCCGGCGGTGAACGTCGGCATCTCGGTGTCGCGCGTCGGTGGCGCGGCGCAGACGAAGGCCATGAAGAACGTGGCCGGCCGTCTCCGTCTCGACCTGGCGCAGTACCGCGAGCTCGAGGCCTTCGCGGCCTTCGCGTCGGATCTCGACGCCGCCACCAAGCGTCAGCTCGATCGTGGCGCGCGCACGGTGGAGATGCTCAAGCAGGGGCAGTACATGCCGATGTCGTTCGAGTCGCAGGCCATGATCATCTACGCGGTGACCAACGGCTTCATCGACGACGTGGACGTGAACAAGGTGCGCGCCTGGGAGGACGGCTTCCACGCGTTCGCCAAGGCGCAGTTCCCGCAGGTCGGCGACAAGATCCGCTCCGAGAAGCAGATCTCCAAGGAGACGGAAGCCGAGCTGAAGCGCTGCCTCGAGCAGTACAAGAAGAGCATCGCGTAATGGCCAAGGGTCGCGAGCTCGTCGGGCGCATCAAATCGACCGAGAACACCCGGAAGATCACGCGCACGATGGAAATGGTCTCCGCTTCGAAGATGAAGCGGGCGATGGACCGGGTGATCGCCGCGCGTCCGTACGCGACGGCGCTCGGTGACGTCATCTCGAGTCTGTACAATCCGGAGCTCGCCGAGAGCTTCCCGCTGCTGCGTCAGCCGCAGCAGGTGAAGCGTGCGGCGGTCATCCTGCTCACGAGCAATCGCGGTCTCGCCGGCGCGTTCAGCGCCAACCTCATCAAGGAGGCGCGGTCGCTGATCGCGCGTCTCGAGAGCGAGGGCACCGAGATCGAGTTGCACGCGGTCGGCAAGAAGGGGATCGGCTACTTCAAGTACGTCGGTCGTCCGCTCGCCACGCAGCGTGCGGACATCAGCGACCGTCCGACCGCGGCCGATGCGGCCTCGCTCGTGGACGATCTGATGGAGCAGTTCATCGCCGGCTCGCTCGACGCGGTCTACGTCGTGCAGTCGGTGTACAAGTCGGCGCTCTCGGCGCCGCCCCACAGCACGCAGGTGCTGCCGGTCGCGCGTCCGGAGCAGAAGAGCGCGCAGAAGGACTACCTCCTCTTCCCGTCGGCGGCGGCGATCCTCACCGAGCTGCTCCCGGCGTACGTGCGCAATGCGATCTACCGCGCGCTGGTCGAGACGGTGGCCGCCGAGCATTCGGCGCGCCGCACGGCGATGAAGAACGCGACCGACAACGCCACCGACATGCTCACGCTCTACCGCCGCGACTACAATCGCGCGCGTCAGGCCAACATCACCCAGGAAATCGCCGAGATCGTCGGCGGTGCCTCTGCGCTTCAGGGCTAATCCATGACTACCGCCACCGCCAACTCCGTTGGGAAGATCGTCCAGATCATCGGACCCGTCATCGACATCGCGTTCGAGTCGGAGAACCTTCCCGAGATCTACAACGCCATCGAGATCCGCGGCACGACCGATGCCGGTCAGCCGATCCGCGTGACCGTCGAGGTGCAGCAGCACATCGGCCGCAACCAGGTCCGCACGGTCGCCATGAGCTCGACCGACGGCATCGTGCGCGGCATGGACGCCGTCGACACGGGCTCCGCGATCACGGTGCCGGTGGGCGCGCCCGCGCTCGGCCGCATCCTGAACGTGCTCGGTGAGCCGGTGGACAACGGCGCCGAGATCCCGGCGTCGGCCGAGCGCTGGGCGATCCATCGCAAGCGCCCCGACTTCGTGAACCTCGAGCCGAAGACGGAAGTGTTCGAGACGGGCATCAAGGTCATCGACCTGATCGCCCCGTTCGTGAAGGGCGGCAAGATCGGGCTCTTCGGCGGCGCCGGCGTGGGCAAGACGGTCGTCATCCAGGAGCTCATCAACAACGTCGCCAAGGGGCACGGCGGCAAGTCGGTGTTCTGCGGCGTGGGTGAGCGCACGCGCGAAGGGAACGACCTCTACCTCGAGTTCAAGGAAGCGGGCATTCTCGACAAGGTGGCGCTGATCTACGGGCAGATGAACGAGCCGCCGGGAGCGCGTCTCCGCGTCGGTCTCGCCGGACTGACCGTCGCCGAGTACTTCCGCGACAAGGAGAACGCCGACGTTCTCGTCTTCATCGACAACATCTTCCGCTTCACGCAGGCGGGTTCGGAAGTGTCGGCGCTGCTCGGCCGCATGCCGTCGGCGGTGGGGTACCAGCCGACGCTGGCGACGGAGATGGGCGATCTGCAGGAGCGCATCACCTCGACGCGCAACGGCTCGATCACCTCGGTGCAGGCCATCTACGTGCCGGCCGACGACCTCACGGATCCGGCGCCGGCCACCGCGTTCGCGCACTTGGACGCGACCGTCGTGCTCAACCGCAAGATCACGGAGCTCGGCATCTATCCCGCCGTGGACCCGCTCGACTCGAGCTCGCGCATCCTGGATCCGCAGTTCGTCGGTCAGCGTCACTACGCCGCGGCGACCGCGGTGCAGCGCATCCTGCAGCGCTACAAGGAACTGCAGGACATCATCGCGATCCTCGGCATGGACGAGCTCTCGGAAGAGGACAAGAAGATCGTGGGACGCGCCCGCCGCATCCAGCGCTTCATGTCGCAGCCGTTCGCCGTCGCCGAGCAGTTCACGGGCATCCCGGGCAAGTACGTGAAGCTCGAGGAGACCATCACGTCGTTCGAGCGTCTCGTGTCGGGCGAGTGCGATCATCTGCCGGAGCAGGCCTTCTTCATGGCCGGCGGGATCGACGACGTGATCGAGAACGCCAAGAAGTTCCAGAGCTGATCGTGATGCACGTCTCGGTCATCTCGCCGGAAGCGACGCTGTTCGAGGGAGAGGCGCCGTCGATCACGGCGCCCGCCTTCGACGGCGAGGTCGGCATCCTCACCGGCCACGCTCCGATGGTGACGGTGCTCGGCACCGGCACGCTGAAGGTGGGGAACGGGCCGTCGTTCAACGTCTCGGGGGGCTTTCTTCAGGTCGTCGACAATCAGGTGCGTGTCGTGACGGAGACGGCGTCGAAGGCGTAAGCTCGGGTCTGCGCTTCTGCTCTTTGGTCCGCTCGGCGAGTTCTCGCTGAGCGGACCGTTCTTTTTGTGCGCCGTTACCGCTTGGTCGCGGGTGAGGGCTCCCTACGCGAGCTCAACGCTCGCTATGGGAGCCCTCACCCACTCCCGCGCTGGAGTGGCGGGCCACGGCGGGCAGCACTCTCCGCTGCCCGCCAAATCCTCCATGGGGCGGTGGCGGCGCCTCCGGGGATCCGTGTGCCCGCGCCGCGTCCTTGGTGTGGGGTGTGGCGGGCGTGACCCGGGCTGGGGCGCGGACGTTCGGCAGCGCGCACGGCGGGTCGGTTGCGCACTCCCGGCCCTGCAAGGGAGCGGGTAGCCCTTCCCGCAGACAGCGTTGAGCTGTCGAAGGGGAGGGCTACCCGCGACCGCCAGAAGCCGGAATACCGCGCAGCACCAAACCTTCAACGAGCGCAGCCGAACGCTCAGCAGCACCGAGCCCCGACGACACGAGTCCGAGCGCGCGCCGACCGGCCTCGCGGCGCGCGGGTTCGTCGGAGAACAGGCGGATGAGCTGCGTCGCCAACGCATCACCTGAACTCGCCTGGAAGCCACCACCCAGCGTCAACAGCAACTCCGCATCGCGCGCATTCCGATGCTGCGGCCCGAAGAGCACCGGGGCGCCGAAGGCGGCCGGTTCGAGCACGGAGTGCAGGCCGGCCCGATGGAAGCCGCCGCCGACGAATGCCGCATCGGCGAGCGCGTAGAGATCGCCGAGCACCCCGACGCGGTCGACGAGCACCACGTCCGCCGTGCGCTGTTCGGCGGTCCCGAGTCGGGCGCACGAGAACCCTCGGCGTGCGCACTCCGCTTCGACCGGGAGGAGATGGTCGGGCGTCGGTTCGTGAGGGGCGACGATCAGCCGGACCTCGGGGACGCGGGTGTGGAGCGCGCTCCATGCGTCCAGCAGCGGTGCTTCGTCCGAGGGCCAGGTGCTGCCCGCGACGAGCGTCGGTCGCGTGCTCGCGAGCGGGCCGAGCAGGGCACCATAGCGCTCGACGCGTTGTGCGCGTTGCCAGACCTGATCGTAGCGCGTGTCGCCGGTGACATGTACGCGGTCGGCGCGCGCGCCCATCGCGATGAGGCGCTGGGCATCGGCGGCGTCCACCGTCCCGACCGCATCGAGCGCGGCATACGCATCGCGCAGGAGCCAATCGGCGATCCAGCCGTTGCGCGAGGAGATCCCGCTCACCGTGGCGGAGACCATCCCCAGCGGGATGCGTCGCGCGGCGGCGCGTTCGGCGAGCACGGGCCAGACGTCCACCTTGCTGAACACCAGGGCCGACGGCGCGAGCAGTCCGCAGAGGGCGTCCATGTCGGCGCCGCTGTCGAACGGGAGATAGTCGGTGACGTCGACGTCGAGCGCCTGCGCGAACTTCGCCGCGCTCGGCGAGAAGAACGTGTACGCGAGTTGCCACTCGGGGTGGCGGGCGCGGAGCAGTTCGAGGACGGGGCGCGCCTGCAGTCCCTCACCGACCGACGGCGCGTGCATCCAGAGCAGGGGACGTGCGCGGTCGCGCGACGCGGCGGCCCAGGTGGCGAATCGCTGGAGCACGCCGCGCCGCGCCGAGAGCGAGGTGCGGATCTTCCCCTGGCCGGCGGGAGTGAGCGCCGCCGCCGCACGCGCGAGCTGCGCGGCGAGCGTGTACGGCGCGCGCGCGAGCGGATTCACGGGCCGGCGCGGTGGTCGCCGTGCAGTGGTGCGCGCCTACTTCTTGGCGGCGGCGATGGCCGCGTCGAGCACCTTGCGGAAGTCGGCGATCGGGTAGGCGCCTTCGAGCTTGGTGCTGCCGATGAAGAAGGTGGGCGTCGACTGCACGCCGGAGGTGCGGGCGCGTTCCATGTCGGCTTCGATGAGCGCCTTGGTGGCCGCGCTCTCGGAGCAGGACTTCTGCGCGGCGGCCTTCACGCCGACGGAGACGGCGAGCGAGTCGAGGTACGCGCGTGGGTTCGCGATCTTCTCCCAGACCTGCTGCGTGTCGAAGAGCTTGTCGTGCATCTCCCAGAACTTCCCCTGGACCGAGGCGCACATGGCGGCGATGGAGGCCGGCATGGCGTTGGCGTGCATGCGGAGGGGGAGATTGAGATAGGCGAGCCGGATCTTCCCGGTGTCGACGTATTCCTTCTTGATGGCGGCGAAGGTCTCTTCGTGGAATTTCTTGCACCAGGGGCACTGGAAGTCGGAGACCTCGACGAGCCAGATGGTGGCGGCGGGGTTGCCGGCGACGCGTCCTTTGTCGGCGGCCTTGGTGATGGACGAGTCCTGGGCCTGGAGGGGAGCGCCGAGGAGGAGAGTGGCGAGGGCGAGGGCTCGGATCATGGTCGGTCGGGAGTGAGGACGGGTGGAGAGCTTATATAAGGTAAGGGGGGTCG
>CAZAGK010000018.1:33241-41808 GCA_964484775.1 uncultured Gemmatimonas sp.
CCGCGCCGCGCCGCCCCCGGCCGCGGGGCCAGGGCATATCTCAGGCCCGAGGGGTCGGAACCTTTCGGGAGGGTGGGGGTTGCGCGGAATCGCGTCAACAGGCCAAACTTGGGACTGCTACGCAGTTGTGACGCCGGGCACACCACCCGGGTATTGCGCTATTGAGTCAAGGAATCTTGTAGCCCCCCCCAAGATGTTGCAAGTCGCAGTATCCGGAAGTTCGGCAGTGAGAGTCCCCACTTTTCCACCTTCAGTAAGAGGGAACGCGATGCAAAAGAGTACTCGGTTGCGGTGGTGGTTGACCGCGGTACTGGCACTCGTCGTAATGGTGCCGGCGAAGCTGTTCGCCCAGGGCGCAACGATCACCGGCAAGGTGACGAATGCGAATGGTGAACCGCTCCAGGCCGCCAATGTGACGATCGACGCCTTGACGGTGTCGCAGGGCACGAATGCCCAGGGTCAGTACACGATCGTCATCCCTGGTGCCCGTGTCACGGGCCAGCAGGTGATGTTGCGTGTTCGTGCGATCGGCTACGCGCCGGTCGCCAAGGCGATCACGCTGTCTGCCGGTTCGCAGACGCAGGACTTCCAGCTGAAGGAAGACATCAACAAGCTGAGCCAGGTCGTGGTGACCGGCGTGACCGCGGGCACGGAGCAGAAGAAGCTTCCGTTCACGGTGGCGCAGGTCAGCGAGAAGGACATGCCCGTCCCGGGCGCGAACGCGATCACGCAGCTCCAGGGCAAGGTCCCGGGCGCGAACATCGTGTCGCAGTCGGGCCGTCCGGGTTCGACCCCGTCGATCATTCTGCGTGGACCGCAGTCGATCAACGCGTCGGGCCGCGGTCAGGACCCGCTCTACATCGTTGACGGCGTGATCGTCGTTGGCGGCCTGCCGGACATCAACCCGAACGACATCGAGAACGTCGAAGTCGTGAAGGGTGCCGCGGCGGCCTCGCTCTACGGCTCGCGCGCCGGCTACGGCGTCATCAACATCACGACCAAGTCGGGCAAGGCCACTGGCGAAGGCGTCCGTTTCACGACGCGTGTCGAGGGTGGTTCGAGCGACATCGAAGGGCGCTACAAGTCGGCGAAGGCGAGCCCGATGATCTATGGCCCGGACCGCATGCGCGTGTGTCAGAACACGCAGGGTTCGACGCTGCCGGTCGCGGGACTCCAGAACTGCCAGGCGACCGTCAATCTCTATGACGAAGCGCTTCGCGTGAACGAGCAGGGCGGCGATTTCGCGCTGAACCCGGTGCTCTTCATGGGCGACTACGGCATCTCGTCGGCCCCGTCGAAGGCTGGCCTGAAGGGCTACTTCCAGGTCAACAAGTTCCCGACCACGTATGACCCCGTCGCGCAGATCATCACGAACGGTCCGTTCCTGAACGCCAGCGTCGACATGACCGGCAAGTTCAACCGTTCGAACTTCTTCGCGTCGGTCGGCAATTTCTATCAGGAAGGGTCGATGCGCTTCCTCGACGGTTTCCGTCGTAAGTCGCTTCGTCTCAACATCGACAACACGCTCGGCGGCAACTGGACCTTCTCGTCGCGTGCGTACTACGCGAACGTGTGGTCGGACGGCAACGGCTCGCCGGCTTCGCTCGGCCTGACCCGTCAGCCGGCTTTCGTGGACCTCCTCCGTCGCGACAAGTTCGGCCGTCTGTTCATCCGCTCGTCGGTCACGGCGCAGGGCTCGCAGAACACGAACCCGATCTACTCGCCGTCGTACTTCATCGCCGACAACAACTCGGACCGTTTCATCGGTCAGATGTCGGTGCGTTGGCAGCCGTTCACGTGGCTCGATGGCGAATGGGCCTTCGGCTACGATCGCAGCAACTATCAGGGCATGGGGTACAGCGACAAGGGCAACGCCCGCTCGGCCACGACGTTCACGTCGGTCGGCAGCGCGAGCCGCTCGGACTCGTGGGACCAGTCGTACAACACCTCGTTCAACCTCACCGCTCGTCGTGACCTGCTCAGCGACCTGACCGCGCGCTTCACCGCCCGCGGCCTGTACGAGCAGCAGGACGGCACGAGCGGCTCGCACAGCTGCTCGATCCTCGTGGTGTCGGGCCTGAAGACGACGAACGCCTGCGTCATCGGTTCGACGAACGTCCCGGGCATCGGCTCGAGCGAGTACTCGACGCGTCAGATCGGTCTCTTCGCCGGTGTCGACCTCGAGTGGAAGGAGCGCTACATCCTCGGCGGCCTGTTCCGTCGTGACGGTTCGTCGCTGTTCGGTGCGTCGAGCCGCTGGAAGAGCTACGGCCGCGGTTCGTTCGCGTATCGCGTGTCGGAAGAGAAGTGGTGGCCGGCCAAGAAGTGGATCAACGACTTCAAGTTCCGCGCCTCCGTCGGCCAGGCCGGCAACCGTCCGAGCCAGACCGCGCAGTACGAGACGTACAGCATCGGTTCGGGCGGCACGCTGTCGCCGAACGTGCTCGGCAACCGCAACCTGCGTCCTGAGGTCTCCACGGAGACCGAGCTCGGCTTCGACGCCGAGATCCTGAGCAAGTACGGCCTGACGATCACGAAGGCCCGCTCGGTGGTGGACGACCAGATCCTGAACGTGCCGGTTCCGGCCTCCGCTGGTTTCAACAGCGTCTGGAAGAACGCCGGTCAGCTGACGAACAACACGTGGGAAGCGTCGTTGAACGTGCCGCTCGTCGAGAAGCGTGACTTCACGTGGACGGCGCGCATCAACTACGATCGCACCACGTCGGTGATCACCCGCCTGGACGTGAACCCGTACTTCGTGACGGCCGCGGGCCAGCAGGGTTCGGAGTCGATGTTCCAGGTCAAGCAGGGCGAGGTGTTCGGCACGATCTACGGCCGTCGCTTCGTCACGACCTGCTCGCAGTTCCCGACCGCCTACCAGAGCCGTTGCGGCGCTGGCAAGGAGTGGCAGAAGAACGACGAGGGGTACATCGTGTGGGTCGGCAACGGCAACACGCAGGCCGAAGGCATCACCCGCAACCTGTGGATGTCGCAGACGCAGGCCGTCGGCGGCACCGCGGCGAACGCCGCGTGCAACGACTCGCCGTGGGCGACCGCGTTCAACGGCACCTGCGTCGCGAACGTGTACAGCAGCTGGGGCATGCCGACGATCCTCCGTGATTCGTCCGGCGCTGCGCAGCTCACGAAGAACGGTTCGGCGCTGCCGGACTTCCGCTGGTCGCTCGGTCAGAACTTCCAGTACAAGAAGCTGTCGGTCTACATGCTGTTCGATGCGGTCCGTGGCAACAACATCTGGAACGAAGAGCGTCAGTGGTCGTACGGCGACCTGATGCACGAGGACGTCGACCAGTACAACAAGACGGTCGCGACCGCGAAGCCGATCGGCTACTACTGGCGCAACAACACCGAGAACACGGCCGGCATCGGCGGCCTGTACGACATTCTCGGACCGTCGAGCCGCACGGTGGAAGACGCGTCGTACATCAAGCTGCGCGAAGTCAGCCTCGGCTACCGTTTCGGCAAGATCGCCGGGCGCGGTGACTGGACGCTGTCGCTCGTCGGCCGCAACCTGAAGACCTGGACCAACTACAACGGCTTCGATCCGGAAGTCGGTCTGTCCGGTGGTTCGAACGGCTCGGGCGCGCTCAACGCGATCGACGCCTTCACGTTCCCGAACCTCCGCACGTTCACCCTGACGCTCACCACGAGCTTCTGATCGCTCGCGGGGGGGCCGGTCGGGCAGAGCCCGACCGGTCACCCTGCATCCCCCACGAGGACTAATGATGCGAAAGAGTCTTATCCGGGCGGTCGCGATCGCACCGCTGACCCTGCTGTTCGCAGCCGGGTGCAAGAAGGAAGTGCTGGCCGTGCTCAACACCAACAGCCCTGACGTCGTCCGTGTGTACAGCACGGCCGCCTCGGTCGAAGGTGTCGTGCAGGGCCTCGGCAGCCAGTTCTGGAGCGGGTTCCAGGGCAGCTCCGAAGGCATGCAGACCCAGTCGAAGAACATGGCGCTCGAGGTCTACGGATCGGTCGCCAACTTCGGCATGAACACGCGTAACGCCATCCCGCGTTCGGCGATCAACAACGATCGCGGCAACTCGGTGCAGACCGGCAATGCGCGCGATTTCTCGACCTTTTCGAAGGTCTCGCGAAACGCCACCACGGCCATCCAGGCGCTCGATCGTCTGGTGACCGCGGCGAAGGCGTCCGGCGCCACGAACGCTCTCGGTTCGCCGGCGCAGGACGCGCGTGCTCGCGCGTTCGCCTTCTTCATCAACGGCGCGGCGCTCGGCTACCTCGCGATGGCGTACGACTCGGCGGCGATCGTGACGCCGGCCGTCGCCTCGGACGTGGTGCCGGACCTCTCGTTCTACCCCGACGTCGCGGCCGCAGCGCTCGCGCTGATGGATTCGTCGCTCGCGGTGGCCACGAGTGCGAACGCTTCGGTCGGCCTCAACGGCTTCCCGCTGCCGAGCACCTGGTTCAACGGGTTGGCGCTGACGCAGGCGCAGTTCGTGCAGTTCGTGAAGGCGCATCAGGCGCGTGTTCGCGCAGGCGTGGCTCGTACGCCGGCGGAGCGCGCTGCGGTGAACTGGACCCAGGTCATCGCCGACGCCAACGCCGCCGCCGCGTACGGCAACTTCGACGTGACGATCGGCACCGGCTGGGGCTGCGCGTACGACTGCTCGCAGATGGAAGTCTCGGCCGGTTGGGGCCAGGTGAGCCCGATGTACTGGTTCATGGCCGACACGTCGGGCAACTACAAGGCGTGGCTGGGCACGAGCCTGTTCACGCGCAACTCGGCGATCCTCGTGGTCACCCCGGACCAGCGCTGGCCGCAGGGCGCGACGCGCCTGGCGCAGCAGACGGCCAGCACGCTGCCGAGCTCGACCCGCTACATCACCAACCGTAACGCGGGCGGCGACGTCAGCGGCGACGTGTGGGGCACTTCGTTCTACGATCACACCCGCTGGTGGGCGCTGGCGAAGGTTCCGCCGGTCGGGCAGGGTCCGTACACGTACATCGACGCGCAGGAGATGACGATGCTGGCCGCGGAAGGCTATATCCGCACCAGCAACCTCGCGGCGGCCACGACGCTGATCAACGCGTCGCGTGCGACGGCCGGTCTTCCGGCGATCGCGGTGCCGGCTTCGGCGACGGTCTCGATCACGCCGGCGACGGCGGGTGCGTTCAGCGCCAACGGCTGCGTGCCGCAGGCGCCGACCTCGACGGGGACGTCCACGCAGTGTGGCAGCATCCTCGAGGCGATGAAGTACGAGAAGCGCATGGAAACGGCGCATACGGGCTATATGCCGTGGTTCGTCGACAGCCGTGGTTGGGGCGACCTGATCCAGGACACCCCGCTGCAGTGGCCGGTGCCGAACGGCGAGATGGACGCCCGCGTGCATCCGTTCTACAACAGCGACAAGTCCAAGGTCGTCGGTGGCGGGTTCGCCATCGCCGGGCTGGGTACGTATGGCTTCAAGGGCAACTAACTAGTGGCCTTCCGGAAGCTCGGTGGGTTCCTGGCGACGCTCGCGTTGCTGCTGCAGGGGTGCTATGAATCGCTGCCCCTGCAGCAGGGCGTGGCCCCGATGGGTCGTCAGATCGAATTCGTTCTGAACGATGCCGGACGGATCGCGCTTGCCCCGAAGCTGGGGACGGCCGTCGAGAAGGTTCGCGGGAACATCGTCGCAGTGGACGGAGATGCGTACACGATGACGGTGACACACGTTCTGCAGTACGGCGGTTCCACCGCCACCTGGAATGGTGAGCGGGTCACCGTACTGAAAGAACACACGGTGGGCTTCCAGGTCCGCCAGATGGACAAGATGAGATCCGCGCTGTTGGCGGGCGCGGTGATCGTCGGACTCGGTGCCTTGTTCTTCGGTACCTCGCTGCTCGGCTCGGGACGCGACGTCCCGGATCCGGATGGCACGACGGGACAGGGTTTGACCGGAAGCTTGCACTAACCGCGGCAGAACACCGCCCCTCCACTTTTTCTCACCAGTCTGGAGCCAGCCAGATGCGATTTCAGCGTCAACTTCTCATTGCTCTCGCCACTTCCGTCGTCGCCGCGTGCGCGAAGGACGTGAAGGGAGTCAGCAACGTCGGCGAGATCCCGCCGCTTGCGTATGTTCGTTACCTCAACGCGGTGAGTGATACGCTCGGAACGGACCTCCGTTCGATCGATCATCTCACCTACGCCCAGCCGTTCCTCGCGACGCCGTATCGCGCGATGGGATACGGTGGGTACCAGGGCTACGCGGCCGGCTCGCACAAGATCCGCGTCTTCCCGAACTCGACCAACATTGCCGTGACGTCGTCGTTCTTCGTCGACACGACCCTCACGTTCAACGCTGGCACGTACTACACGATCGTGCATGTCGGCCTCGGCCGTGGCACGGGAGCGGCCAAGCAGGGCCTCATGGTCTTCGCCGACACCTTCCCGGCCCAGACCACGACCGGCATCTCCTACCGTGTGTGGAACGTCGGCAACGACCTCGGCTCGGTGGACGTCTACGCGACGGCCGCCTCGACGGATGCGCTGCCGGCGACCGCGACGTTCTCGAACGTGGCCTACAAGGCGCGCTCGGCCTACGTCTCGCGTACGGCTGGTCCGCTCGCCCTCCGCGTCTTCGCGACGGGCACGACCACCCCGGCGCTGATCACGGCGACCATGACCACCGGCACCGCGGGCACGACTTCGGTCGACCCGATCGGTGGCTCGAGCGTGGCCGGCACGATCGCCACGGCGATGATCTACTCGAAGACCGCCTGCACGACGTCCGCGGCGTGCAACGCCCAGGGCATCACGCTGGTCGCTGCTCCGAGCATCGTGTGGTGGAACGACCTGCAGCCGCCCCGCACGACCTCGCCGTAATCAGGCAAGGCGTTTGAAGGCGCTGTTCGAAACACTGGTGGGGCCGCCGGCGGATCTTCCGTCCGGCGGCCTTGCCCGTTTTCGGAACCGTCCGGCGATATCCCGACGCGCCGTCCAGCGGTTCCTCACGACGCTTCTGCTCCTCTGCGTGGCCATCCCGGCACGCGCGCAGCTGATCGTCGGCACCATCCGCTCGCAGGACACGGAGCGGACCGTCCCCGGGGCGCGCATCATCGCCTCCGACTCCCTGGGCAAGACGCTGATCGAGACGATCACCGACCAGACCGGCCACTTCCGGATGAAGCTGCCGGGGAATGTCCCCTTCCTGATCGTGGTCAAGAAAGTGGGGTGGCGGCCATCGTCGTCGGAGCTCATCCGCAGCGCGCCGGACGACACGCTGGAGATCGACCTGGTGGTCCCGGCGGAGCCGAGTGAGATGGAGGCGGTCACGGTCACGGCCAAGGGGGAGGGGACCGCCAACGCCCGCTCGCTTGCCGAAGCGCAGCGGCGCGGCTGGAAGACCATCATGCCGCAGGAGGTCGACGCGCGTCGCGAGACGAGCGCGAACTTCCAGGACCTGCTGCGCTCGACGGCCGGGAGCAGCGTGCTCATCCCGACGCGCGCCGACGACTGCGTGAAGTCCAACCGCACGCGGCGCTGCCTGACCTACGTCGTCGACGGGGTCCCCGCCGGACAGAGCATCTACCTGAATCCGCGCGACATCTACTTCTTCTCGATCCTCTCGGCGACCGAGTCGGCCGTCATCTGGGGTGACCGCGCCCCCTGGGGGGCGATCGTGATCGTCACCCGCGCCTACGGCGACAAGAAGAATCCTTAAGCCCCACCGGGCCGTAGGGAGGGTTAGAATGAAAGGTGGCCTCGGGAGTTCCCGGGGCGCCCCCTCGTCCTGCCAGGAGTGTCCGTGCGTCCGTCGCGCCTGCGTTCGCTGTTGCTGATCGCCCTGGGCATCGTCGTCACGATGCTCGGCTCGGCACCGCTCGTGGCGCAGGGGAAGATCGAGATCCCGGCCCCGCGCGGCATGGTGAACGACTTCGCGGGGGTGATCCCGGCGGAGCAGCTCGCGCGGATCGAGGCACTCGTCCGCGCGGTGCGCCAAGCGAGCCGCGGCGAGATCGCGGTGGTCACGCTCGCCGACATCGGCACGCGCGCCCCGGGGGATGTGGCGCTGCAGATCGGCCGTGACTGGAAGGTCGGCGCCGACGCGGCCGTGGGCGACAAGGCGCGCAATGCGGGGGTGGTGCTCCTCGTGGTGCCCAAGGAGAGCAGCTCCGACGGCAAGGGGCACATCTTCATCTCCACCGGGCAGGGCGCCGAGGGATTCCTGACCGACGCGCAGACGGGGGACATCCGACGCGAGGCGGTCCCGCTGCTGCAGCGGAAGGACTACGGCACCGCGATCGAGCTGATGACGCAGCGGATCGCGGAGTGGTACGCGGCGGAGTTCGGGTTCTCGGTGGATTCCTTGTCGCGGATCCCTGCGGCGCGGGAGTACGTGCCGACAGAGGATCGCGGGGGGAGGATCCCGCCGTTCGCCGTGCTGATCATCTTCGTGGTGATCGTGATCCTCGCGTCGCGCGGTCGGAACGGTGGGTGCCTCTGGTTCCTGCTGAATGCGGCGGCGAGCTCGGGGGGACACCGGCACGGCGGAGGGTACGGCGGATTCGGCGGTGGCGGTGGTGGTGGTGGTGGTGGGTTCGGG
>CAZAGK010000019.1:0-40803 GCA_964484775.1 uncultured Gemmatimonas sp.
GATCCGCGGATCGACGGCGATCCGCTGCTTGGGGGCGATCCAGAGGCGCCACCGCTGGGCGAGGGTGGCGAGCACGAGGATGGCCTCCGTCCACGCGAACTGTTCGCCGACGCAGATCCGCGTCCCCGCCCCGAAGGGGAAATACGAGAACTTGGGGCGTTTGGCGACCTCGTCCGGGAGCCAGCGATCGGGGTCGAACAGTTCCGGCTTGGGATACCAGCGCGGATCGCGATGCACCAGGAACTGGCTCATCAGCACCACCGTGCGCTTGGGGATCTCGTACTCACCGATCCGATACGGTTCCAGCGCACGTCGGCCCAGCGCATAGGCGGGGGGATACAGCCGCATCGACTCGGCGATGATGCGGCGGGTGTACTCGAGTCGTGGAAGGTCCTCGAACGATGGCGTGTGCCCGAGTGCATCGACCTCGGCGTGCAGCCTCTCCTCGACCTTGGGATTCCGGCAGAGCAGATACCAGGTCCAAGTGAGCGCGTTCGCGGTCGTCTCGTGGCCGGCGAGGAAGAGGGTCATCACCTCGTCGCGCAGCTGCTCGTCGGTCATCCCCTGCCCGTCGCCATCGGTATCGGCGGCGGCGAGGAGCATCGAGAGGAGATCGCCGCGGTCCTTCCCGCTCGCGCGGCGGTCGCGGATGATCCGGTACACCGTCTCGTCGAGCCGACCGCGCGCCTTCTTGAAGCGGCGCACCCACGGGAGCGGGAGGAGCTCCATCACTTCGGCGGCGGGGAGCAGGGCGAGGTTGAAGCCCTCGAGCACCTCCTCGAGCGCGTGGCGGATCTCATCCGACTCGTCGTAGACGTCGGCGTCGAAGAGGGTCTTGGCGACGATCGAGAGGGTGAGCTCCATCATCGCCGTGTGGGCGTCGAGCGTGAGCCCGTCGCGCCAGCGCGCCCCGAAGCGCTGCGTGAGTTCGACCATCGACTCGGCGTAGTGCGCGATCCGGTCCTTGTGGAAGGCGGGCTGCACCAGCCGTCGCTGGCGGAGGTGGAACTCGCCCTCGCTCGTGAGGAGGCCGTTGCCGAGCAGTCGCTTGGCGCGCTCCAGGGCGCGTCCCTTGGCGAACTGGCGCTGGTGGGTGACGAGGATGTCGCGGATCTGGTCCGGATGATTCACGAAGACCAGTCGGCGTCCGACGATGCGGAAGCCGAACACATCCCCGAAGTAAGCGGTATTCCGTGCCAGAAAGCCCAGCGTGTCACGCTGGACTTCCAGCATGAGCTGGAACGGGTGTCGGCCTTTTGGGCCGGGCGGGAACGACGAGGCCATCGGCCCCCAAAGCTACCGCCCGGTCCCGGAGACGACTAGCTCATCGGTTGAGCCACCACGAGGCCTTCACGAGGAAGATGTTGTCGGGACGTGTGGCGAGCAGCCCCTGCTCGTCGCGGGAGAGGTTGAAGTCGCCGAAGGGCTGCTGGTCGGCGCGGGCGTGCGTCCAGGCGAAGTAGAGCGTGCTCCCGGGGCGGTACTCCCACCGGAAGACCATGTTGCCGCGCAGCGAGCGGAAGTTGAAGTCCGGATTCCCGAGAGTGAAGGGGGATGCCGGGCCGGTGCCATCGGGATCGATCGTGTATGACGACACCAGGCCGTTCGCGCCGAGCGTCTTGGAAACGGTACCCTTGTCGCGACCGAAGACGCTGAAGTTCCCTTGACGCGGCTTGTCGAATTCCTTGAAATCGCTGTACTGGCCGCTGGCGATGAACGGTTGTGCGTAGAGCTCGAGCGTCATCGTCGGGGTGAAGGTGACGCTGGCACGGGTGTCGAGGCCGAGTTGCCGCTGCCGCAGCCCCGAGAGCACGTAGCGCCGCCCGCCGAATGCGGCGGCCGTGGCGTCGTTCACCGCACTCACGTACTGCAACAGCGACTGCGATTCGCTCCAGCTCGGGCCCATGCTCAGCGAAAGCTGGGTGCTCGGTCGATACTGGGCGAACACGCTCCAGTCCGTGCCCCATCCACCACGGGTATTCCAGGAGTAGTCACCGTTGGCGTTCCAGATCACCCGATGCCGATTGTCGCTGTTGAGCGAGAAGCTGACGAACCCCGCCCCCGGCCGCTCGACCACCGGGCCGCCGCGCAGGAGTCGATCGTCCATCAGCGCCGGCCGCCAGATGTAGAAGGTGTTCCACTGCCAGAACGAGGGGAGGGTACTCTGGGCGTAGACCTGCATCTGACGGTCGGTCAGATCGCCCTCGAAGTTGCGCTGCTGCTGCCCGCCGGCGATCACCGTGAAGTCGCGATACCATGAGGTCGGCTTCGACCAGAATCGCATCACATTCGCGTTGTACCACACGTAGTCGGAGCGGGTGAGGAAGCCGAGGTCGTTGTTCTCGAACCCCGGGGTGCGCACGTTGAGCCCCGTCTCCCAGAGCCAATCGCCGGCCTCCTTGGCGAGACGCATATAGGCGGCGCCGCCGGTCATGGAGGTCGCCGAGGAGTCGAGGCGATTGCTGAAGAAGCCGGTGGAACCCGCGCCGCGATCAGGGCGCTGGAAGTAGCGCGCGCTGGAGAGCTGACGCGAGAGGATCGCCCGCGAGTCCCCGCTGATCCGCGAGATGGCGTACTGGCCGCGGAGCGAGTACTGGCGGTTGTTCCACTGGTACATGAAATCGCTCCCGACGAACTCGGCGTGACTCGTGAGGCGCGGCGCGAAGGTCGGGTCCATCCGACGCACCACCGAGGTCGCGATCCCCCCGACCACGAGGTTGCCGTTCAACAGGTCCTTCTTGAGACGACCCACGAAGTAGTTGCTGAGCGGCTCCACCTCCTGGGTGGAACGCGAGCCGTTCGCACGCTGGATGCGCGCGTCCTCCTGCCCGGTGACGGCGTCGAGGAGACCGATGGTCCAGCCGCCGGTGGTGCGCCCGGTGATCTTCGCGGCCCCGAGGATCGTGGACGCATCAGGGACGTCGGCGTACGGGCCTGCACCGTAGGCCAGATCGGCGCCGGTCGGCGCACGGCCGATGCGCCGCGAGTAGAAGGCGCTCAGCGACGACACGTTGCTGCAGAAGAAGCAGTTGATCCCGCCGAAGCCGAAGATCCCCGAGTTGGCGATGAAGAACGGACGCTTCTCGGGGAAGGAGGTCTCGAACGCCGAGAGGTTGATGACCGCCGGGTCGACCTCGACCTGTCCGAAGTCAGGATTGAATGTGGCGTCGAGGGTGAGATTGCTGCTCAGCAGGTACTTGAGGTCCACGCCGACGCGCGACGAACTCACGCCGCCCGGGTTGAAGGGATCGCCGGGGCTGGTGGTGACGTACTTGGACTTGCCGACGACGTACGGCAGGAGCTCGAGCTTCCGCGTCGTCTTGTTCGAGGTGAAGCGCAGCCCCTCGAGATGACCGAAGCGCGCCGGTCCGCCCGCTTCGGTCTTTCCCCAGTACGACCACTGATCGAGCTCGTTGCGACGCTGGATGAACCGCCGCATCTGCAGCCCCCAGGTCTGGACGGAGTCCTTGCTGAAGCGCAGTTGCGAGAGCGGGATCCGGAGTTCGACCGACCAGCCATCGTCGTCGATCCGCGTCGCCGCCTCCCAGATCGGATCCCAGCCCGAGTCACAGCAGGAGTTCCCCGTGCCGAGTTGATCCTGACGGGACCCGGACGGATTCACATCGAAGAAGGCACGGCCGAGATGGTCGTGGAAGCCGTCGATGACGACCTCGAAATAGTCGGAGTTGAACGATTGATCGCGGCGCACGAGCGAGGTGCGCACTCCCTTGCGCCCCTCGGTGTCGTACAGCTTCGCGGCCACGTACAGCGCGTCGTCGTCGAAGAGGAAGCGCACTTCGGTGCGCTGCGTCGCCGGCTGCCCGATGTCGGGGTCGGTCTGCGTGAACTCGGTGACCGGGGCCACCGCCTGCCAGGCGGCGTCGTCGATCAGACCGTCGAGGGTGATGGCGCTGCTGCGACGCGCGGCTGCCGCCGTGGGCACGGCGATCGTGTGCGCGCCTTTCCCCGTGGTCGGTTTGCCGGCGCGTCCGTTCGCGCCGCCGTCCGGCGCATTCTGCGCGGCGACGATGAGCGGGATCAGCGAGAGGGCGAGGAGGGCGAGCAGTCGCGCACGAGGACGCGACAGAAGGGCGCGCGTGAGCGCGCGGGGAGCGGGGGTCGGCATCGCATCGGTGGATCAGGGTGACGGTGGGGGATTGCATTCCGTCGACCGTTGGATGCCGTGACCCTCGAAAGGGTTTACATGGATCGGACCGTTGCAGCGCGCTCACCTGTGCCATTTCGCCACAGGTGAGCGATCAGCTCAGGGTGCACTCTTCGGTGCGCGCCGATGCTTGGTGGCCTGCTCGAAACCGTACGCGAGTCCGATCAATCGGCCTTCGCTCCATGGACGACCGAAGAAGGTGATCCCCGCCGGCAGGGCGTTCTCGCGCGTATAGCCCATCGGGACGGTGATCGCCGGGAAGCCGGTCGTTGGGGAGAAGAGCTGGCTGTTGTCGCCGTGCGGGGTGTTGAGGTCGCCGATCAGGCGGGGCGGATTGCTCCAGGTGGGATAGACCAGGGCGTCGAGCTTGAGCGAGTCCATCATGGCCACCACGGCCGCGCGGAAGCGCACGCGCATCGCTTCGCGTGCGATGCATCCCGGGGTGGACTCCGGTGGTGTGCTCACGGTGTCGGCCGCCTGCAAGCGGAGCTGGACGGTGGGATGGTAGTTGCCGCTGCGCAACACCTCGCGGATCGTCCTGACGGGGGCACCCTCGCCGCGCGCCGCGAGATAACGCTCGAGGTCGTACTTGAAGGGGTTGCAGCCACCGCCGCCGGCGCGCGTGACCGCGGCGAGGGAGTCGATCCCCGCCGGATCCACGATCGTCGCGCCCTGCGCACGGAGCGCGTCGATGGCGCGGGAGAAGACCGCCACCACCTCGCTGTCGGTCGTGGGCCGTTCGTACGCCTGGCGCAGCACACCGATGCGCGCTCCCTTGAGTGCGCCCGGCTTCACGAACACCCGGTAGTCCGTCTCACGGCGCTCGCGTGCCGAGCTGGTGACCGGATCATCGGCGTCGTAGCCGGCGACCACTTGGAAGACTTCCACCGCATCGGCCACGGTGCGCGCCATGGGGCCTGCGATGTCGCTGCCGTTGTTCAGCGGGACCACGCCGGCGCGTGAGGTGAGTCCCATCGTGGAGCGGATCCCGACGAGTGCGTTGTGCGCGGAGGGTCCGCGTATCGAATTGCCGGTATCG
Source organism: uncultured Gemmatimonas sp. (assembly GCA_964484775.1). Taxonomy (GTDB): domain Bacteria; phylum Gemmatimonadota; class Gemmatimonadetes; order Gemmatimonadales; family Gemmatimonadaceae; genus Fen-1231. The sequence continues at coordinate 5,205 of CAZAGK010000019.1, forward strand.
GTCCCCAAGCCGACTTCCCCTTCGTTCGCCGCGACCGCGGCCGCGGTGCCGCCGCTCGATCCTGCCGTCACGCGATCCAGCGCGTAGGGGTTCCTCGTATAGCCGGGAAGGATCGAGCTCACCGTCTCGTACGGCGTGAAGGCCCACTCGGCGAGATTGGACTTGGCCAGCACGATCGCGCCGGCCTCGCGCACGCGATGCACCATTGTCGCGTCGCGTTTGGGGATCCACCCCTTGAGTGCGAGCGAACCGGCGGTGGTCTGCAGGTCGGAGGTCTCGAAGTTGTCCTTCACGATCATCGGGATGCAGTGCAACGGACCGACGGGTCCGGCGGCCGCGTAACGCCGATCCAGCGAGTCGGCGATCGCGAGCGCCTGCGGATTCACGGTCACGAGCGCGTTGATCGCCGGTCCGCGCTTGTCGTATCGGGCGATGCGGTCCAGATAAGCGGCGACGAGCGCATGACAGGTGAGACGCTTGGCTTTGAAGGCCGCGTGCACCTGGGCGATGGTCGTCTCCGGCAGACGGAACGCGGAGGCGGAGCGCTGAGCGCCCAAGGCCGATGGGGCGAGCACCGACGGTGCGAGCGCGAGGAGCGAGGGAAGGAATAGGGATCGACGCATGACCGAATCCTACGATGCTTGGGCACTCACGGCGAGCGCCATCCCGTCGGTTCGGGGCCTACCACTCGGGAACTTCCGGCGACCCTCCGCGCTATGCTTGTGTGGCGACTGTTCCGCCGCCCCACGCTGGAGCCGACGATGCGCGATCCCTCTCTCCCCTCCGACGCCGACTCGCTGTTCACACGGCGTACCTTCCTGACCGGGGCGTCCGTCGCCCTCGGCGGCTTCCTGGTGTATCGGTGGCAGCGCGCCGCCTCGGCAGCACCGGCGCGCCCTCCGGTCCTCGGCGATGTCACCATCGCCGACTTCGCGCCGAACGGGGTCGCCCTCGGGCTCATCGTGGTGCCGCGGATCACCAAGTCGGACGCGGAGTGGCGAGCGGTGCTCTCGCCGATCGGCTACAGCGTCACGCGACGGAGCGACACCGAGCGACCGTTCACCGGGCCGTACTGGGATCATCACGCGGCCGGCGTGTACCGATGCGTCGGTTGCGCGACCGCGCTCTACCGCTCCGAGGACAAGTTCGACAGCGGTACCGGATGGCCCAGTTTCACACGCGAGATCGCCCGCGAGAACGTCCGTCGCGAGACGGGTGCCACCTTCGGCCCGCTCGGCATCCCGCTGAACTGCACGCGCTGCGATGCGCATCTCGGACATGTGTTCGATGACGGACCGGCGCCGTTCGGTGAGCGTCACTGCATCAATTCGGCAGCGCTCGATTTCGCGCCGCAGCTGATCGGCGCGGCGCGGACGGAGTCGATCGTCCTCGCCGGCGGCTGCTTCTGGGGAGTGCAAGCGGTGTTCCAGCGGGTGCGTGGGGTGAGCAGCGAGGTCTCCGGCTATGCCGGAGGCACGCTCAAGTCGCCCGACTACGAGCGGGTGAGCGACGGTGACACGGGACACGCGGAGTCGGTGCGCGTCACGTTCGACCCCGACGTCGTGAGTCTGCCGACGTTGCTCGACGTGTTCTTCCGTGTGGCGCATGATCCCACGCAACTGAATCGCCAGGGCCCCGACGTCGGCACACAGTACCGATCGGCGATCTTCTATGAGGCGGACGCGCAGCGTGCGGCGGTGGAGCAGGCGATCGCGGCGCTCGATGCCGCGAAGGTGTATCGCCGTCCTGCCGTCACCGAGGTGAAGAAGCTGAGCGAGTTCTTCCGCGCCGAGGGATATCACCAGGACTACTACGATCGGCACCCGAACGAGCCGTACATCGTCTACAACGACCGGCCCAAGGTCGAGGCGCTCAAGGCGCGGTACCCGAAACTGTACGTGGAGAAGCGGTCGGTCGGGGCGCGATGAGTGACAGATAACTGAAATCTCGGTTAGTCACTTGGCCTGGCGAGAGCCGGGCATAGTCTCGTAAAGCTTTACGTACCAATACGTTGCCCCGCCGAACCGTCGGCGGGGCAACTGCGTTCCATCACCCTCGGACCTAGGAAAAGTCAACTTCGGAATCGCGAGGGCCGACACTCATTGAGGACAGCCCCACGACCGGTGGGATCCCCCTACGCCCTACTTCCTCACGCCATGTTCGGTCTCAAGAAATCCGCCAGCAAGACTCCCCGGCAGTATGCGCCCGGCGCGCTCTCCGTCACCGACGCCGGTGTCCGCGAGCGCATCGCCTTCCTCGGCCTCACCACGAACGACCTCGGCGTCATCGCCGCCTGGAAGAGTGCCTGCGAAGGCTCGAGCGATACGATGGTCGACGAGTTCTACGCGCACATCCTCGGCACCGCCACCACGAAGGGGATCCTCGACAAGCACTCCACCATCGAGCGTCAGCGCCCCATGCTCACGCGCTACGTGCTCACGATGTTCTCGGGAGTGATCGACGACATGTACGTGATGTACCGCCAGAAGGTCGGGGCGGTGCACGACAACATCGATCTCGATTCGAACTGGTACGTTGCGATGTACGAGATCATCCGCAACCAGATGCTCGCGGCCGTCCGCGCCGCGGGGGCGTCGGCAGAGGAGGAGAAGCAGTTCAGCGAGTCCTTCTCGCGCCTGATCCAGCTCGACATCGCGCTCGTCGTCACGGCGCTCACCGATTCGCGCCGCGACAAGATCGAGCGTCAGGGCAACGAACTGAGGGCCTTCCTCGGGGACATCTCCTCGGTGCTCGACCGTCTCGCCGCGCGCGATCTCACGGTGCGCCTCAACGGTCGCTATGCCGGCGAGTACGCCAAGACGAGCTCGGTGCTCAACGCCGCGATCGGCAACCTCGAGTCGACGCTCGCCGAGGTCTTCACCGCCAGCGAGCAGGTCTCGCAGGCGGCGGGGCAGATCAACGCGGCGTCGGACGATCTCGCGCGCAACTCGAGCTCGCAGGCCGCGAGCCTCGAGGAGACGTCGGCGAGTCTGCAGGAAGTCACCGCGATGGCCGCGAGCAGCGCGTCGAACGCCCGAGAGGGGCAGGCGCTCGCCGACCGCGCGGGTGAGGTGGTGGCCGTCGGCGCGAACAGCATGGCCAAGCTGGATGGCGCGATGGAGCAGATGCGCTCCAGTGCCGACCGTACGGCGCGGATCGTGAAGACGATCGACGAGATCGCCTTCCAGACCAACCTGCTCGCCCTGAACGCCGCCGTCGAAGCGGCGCGCGCGGGCGACGCCGGCCGCGGCTTCGCCGTGGTCGCCGAGGAAGTGCGCAACCTCGCGCTGCGTTCGGCCGAGGCGGCCAAGACCACCTCGAGCCTGATCGAGGAGTCGGTGAAGAGCGTGCTCGGCGGTGTGCAGCTGAGCAAGGATGTGGGCGTGAGCCTCGGCACGATCAGCGAGCAGGTGCTGCGCGTGCGCCAGGTGATGGCGGAGATCGCCGGCGCCTCGGATCAGCAGCGCGAAGGCGTGTCGCAGATCAACATCGCGCTCGAGAGCATGAACGGTGTCACGCAGGGGACGGCGGCCGCGTCGGAAGAGACGGCGGCCACCGCCGCCGAGCTCGCGGCGCAGGCGCAGTCGCTGGAGGGGCTGGTCTCGACCTTCAAGATCACGGGGCGGACCGCGCATGCGACGCCGGTGGCTCCGGCGTACACCACCAAGCCGACCAACCGGATCGCGGCCTACGTGAACGGGAACGGCAACGGTCACGGGTCCTTCTAACGGCACCCGCGCACACCGCTGCTCGTGAGGCAGCGGGACTACGCCGCCGGTCCGACTCGTCCCCTTATGCGGGGAAGTCGGGTCGGCGGCGGAGTCGTTCGATCTGTCCGATGTGCCGCTCGATGTGGAAGCGGAGGAACTCGAGCCGGAGCCGGGCGTCCATCGGTCCGCTGAGGAAGTGCGGGAAGACCACGTCGTCGAGCAGGAGTCCTTCCAGCCGCTGACCGACCGAGGCGAGGATGGGGGTGAGGGAATGCGTGGCCTCGATCCAGAACGACAGCGGCCCACCGATGTTCGGCGTGGCGATCGGCGGAGCGATCTCCTTGGGCTTCCACGTTTCGGCGACCACCATCTCGATCGATTTGCCGCGGTTCGGGTTCGGGTCGGTCCAGACCTTGCCGGCGCGCACGCCGTCGGCGGCCATCCAGATCTTCGTCACGCCCGAGAGTTCGGCGAGATAGAGATGTTCCACGTTCTGCACCACCGACCACTCGCCGTCGCCGGGAGCGAACGACGCCTGCGCGTCGGTGAGGTCGCTGACGCCGCGCAGCAACTCGGCGCGCGCGTGCTCCACGAGTTCGATGAGCGCTTCGACTTCGGTCATGACCCTCCTCCCGGTGAACGAGCCCGGACAATGATATGGCCGGTGCACGCCACGCGCGATAGTATTTCGGGATGTCCGAACGCAAGCTGACCACGGCCGTGCAGGCCGAATACGCGCGCTACAAGGCACTCGCCGACGGCGCCATGTCGCAGTTGACCGAAGCCCAGCTGAACGCCGCGCCGGCTCCCGACGGGAGCAACTCGATCGCGGTGATCTGCTGGCACGTGAGCGGGAATCTCGCGTCGCGGTTCACCGACTTCCTCACCTCCGACGGCGAGAAGCCCTGGCGCGCGCGCGAGGAGGAATTCGCCACGCGCACCGTCACGCGCGCCGAACTCACCGCCAAGTGGGAATCGGGGTGGAAGGTGCTCAACGACACCATCGCTGGGCTGACGGATGCGGAGCTGGGCCGCACCGTCACGATCCGCCAGCAGCCGCTCACCGTACACGAGGCGTTGCTGCGTTCGCTCGCGCACGTGAGCTACCACGTGGGGCAGATCGTCTTCGCGGCCAAAGCCATGCGACAGGGGGAGTGGAGCTACCTGAGCATCCCGCCGGGGAAGAGCGATGAATACAACAAGAATCCCACGCACGACAAACCAGCGGCACATGCCTCGGCGATCGTGACGGAGGCCAAGGGAGGGTAACGGATGCCGGCAGCGGCGAAGACCCCGTTGGATCGGTTGCGCGCCATCTGCTTGGCGCTCCCCGACGTGAACGAGAAGCTCTCGCATGGCGCGCCGACTTGGCGCACCCCGAAGCGGATGTTCGCGTCGTACGCGGACCCCGACACGCACCATGGGGCCGGACGCCACGCGGTGTGGCTCTACTCCCAGTCGCACAATCAGGAGTTGATGATCGCCGAACGGCCGGAGCGCTTCTTCTCGCCGCCGTACGTGGGGTGCCACGGTTGGGTGGGAATGTGGCTCGACCAGCGGGTGAGTTGGCGCGAGGTGCGCGAGGTGGTGACCGATGCGCATCGCGCCGCCGTCGCCGCCAAGCCGAAGCCGATCCCGCGCTTCTGACGGAGCGATGACGCGAGCGCGCCGCCACCGAGTGATCCGGTGGCGGCGCGTTCGTGCATTCATCGAGATCTGCGACTAGCGGCGATCACCATCCGGCGGCGGGCCACGCCGACCGCCGGGGCCTCCCGGAGGCGCACCCGGGGGCGGCGGAACGCACCCCTTGTCGAGCTGGCTCTTGGTGAGCACGGTCTGCATCGAGGCGATCCACCAGTCGTGCGCCGGCTTCAGCGACTCCTGCAGCGTGCGCACCGCGGCCATGTGCGCCTGCCGCTGTTCCTGCGTGAGCTGCGCCTGCTGTTCCCGCTGCGCGCCACCCTGTCGACCACCGCGCCCGGGGCCGAGGGCACGGAGACTGTCGAGCGTGGTCTTGTTCGCCGTCTCGAACTGCTGCGCGAACTGTTCGACCTGCTTCTTCTGCACATCGGTGAGCGAGTCGGCGCCCATGCGGCACACCTGCGCGTGCTCGCCCTCCGGGCCGCCACGTCCGCCGCGGCCACGTCCCTGACCATCCGGAGGACCCCCACGCCCGGCACCACCACCCTGCGCGCCCGCCTGCGCCACCGCGACCACCAGGAGTCCCGCTGCTACGATGAGTCTCCGCATACTGCCTCCTTGCCTGGGGAGTGCATCGCCGCCTTCCTGGGGCCGGCTGCTGCGCTCCCGCGTCCTTGTGATCCATGGACAACGGCAAAGCGCCCGTCATTCCATTCCCTCGGAAGACGGGCGCCACCGGGTGCGAGTTAAGGCCGGGATCGCTAGAAAGTGATCCCCTTCAGGTACTCGAGATTCCGCTTCGCCGCGCCCATCGAGTCCTTGGCGCCTTCCTGCTCCACGAACACCGGCTTGCTGTCGATGTCCTTCACCGCCGCGAGGAACTTCTTCGTGTCGAAGATCCCGGTGCCGAGGTCGGTGTCGTGCGAGCGGTCCGCGACGACGTCCTTGATATGGAAGCTGTGATAGCGTGCACCGTGCTTGCCGAGGTAGGCCATCGGGTCGCCTCCGCCCTGCAGCATGTTCCCCACGTCGAGCTGCAGCCGAACCTTCGTCGGATCGGTGAGCGACACGAAGAGATCGTACGGCACGATGTGCGCGATCTCCTTCATGTGGTTCGGCTCATTGTGGAAGGCGAGCCAGACCCCAGCACGGCGCGCGGCCTCACCAGCCGTATTGAAACGATCGGCCCACACGCGCCACGCGTCGAGCGAGGTATTCGTCTCGGCGGGGAGACTCGGCACGATCAGGTACTGATGTCCGAGCTCGTTGGCGATGTCGAGACTCTTGTTCCAGTCCTTGAGCAGGATCTCGGGGGCGATGTGCGCCGAGGGGGCTTTGAGCCCGGTGCTCGTGAGCACCGCCTTCACCTGAGCGGTGGTGCGCCCGAAGTTGTTGAACGACCAGAGGAGTTCGACGTCCGTGTAGCCCATGTCATGGATGGCGCGCAGCGTGCCGTCGGGGTCGGCCTTCATGCGATCGCGCACGGAGTAGGTCTCGAGTCCCACGCGCTTCAGGGACTTCGCGCCGTGCGGCGTCGCCCAGAGTCCGGCCGCGCGTGCCACCGTCGGAAGTGCCGCCGCCGCACCGATCGCGCCCACGAAATCACGTCGCTTCATCGCATCCTCACTTGGCAATGGGTCCCAGGATCTTCCAGGTGGCGGGGTCCTCGGTGCCGAGGAGCCACACCGAGTAGCCGCGCAGCTTGTAGCGCTTCACCAGTTCCAGCTTCGCTTTGAAGGCACGCGCATCCTCGATCCACGCGAGCTCGAACACGCCGTTGCGCGGCCACTGCGCGAACCAGGCCTTCTGTGTGTCGTCCCACTGGGGCTTGGCACGGGCCGAGTCCATGATGGCGGTGAGCTTCGTGTACTCGATATCGCTGGCACGCGAGCGTGAGCCGTTCTTGGCATCGTAGCCCGGGAACCAGTAGTCGGAGTAACTCGGGATCCCCAGCGAGATCTTGTGCGGCGGCACGCCGGCGGCGAGCACGTACTTGAGCGAAGCTTCCATCCAGGGATAGCCGGCCACCGGCCCCGGGGTGGAGCCGCTCGTGTGCTGCGCGTACGTCATGTACGAGAGGAAATCGAGCGTGTCGGCGAGCGCCTTGTAGTCGTAGGCACCGCGCCAGTAGTCGTACATCCACTGATGATACGGCAGCGGGCCGCGGTCGTCGTCGGTGCGCGGCACGACGGCCGCTGAGAGCGTGCACCCCGCGCGATGCACCGAGTCGGAGGACTCGCGCGTGAAGGCGGTGAAGGCGTCACGATCGCCGATGTGGATGTTCTCGAAGTCGAACTGGATGCCGTCAAGATGTTGATCGCGACAGAGCGCGGCGAGACTGCGTGTGGCGGTCGCGCGCGCCTCGGGGACGGTGAGCACGCGGTGCAGCGAATTCAGATCGAAGCCCGGGTTCATCACGAGGGGGACGAGCTTCACGCCATGCTTCCGCGCCGCGTCGATGATCGCCGGCGCGATGGAGCCGCGGATGACGCCCGTGCTGTCCATCGCGAACACCTGCGGCGAGACGATGGAGATGTTCGCCGCGTTGTCGACGAAGCTCTTCACGCTCTCCGGGTTGTTGCGAGCGTACCAGAGCCCTTCGAGCTTCTGCGCGGGCAACGCGGAGAAGGGGAGCGTGAGCGTCAGAGCGCCGGCGATGGTCGTGCGGAGCACCGGATTCAGCGCGCGCGTGAGGATTCGCATGGTGCAGAGAAGCTATGCCGGCGCCCGTGCCGCGGCCAGCTTGTACCAGAAAGGTGCAAGTGTAACCATATGTGGATCATCAGGTTACGCCTCCTGCAACGCGGCACGGCTTATGCATCCGCGCGCGAACGCCGCGCCGACCGCTGGCGCGAATCCGCTATTGCCGCCGCCGGAACAACCCATAGCGTTAGATACACGGGCCTTGGTTAGTCGCCCGCACCTCTTCACACGCAAAGGCGTTTCCCCCCGATGGATATCTATCTGACCTCCCTGGCGCTCGGCGCGGTTGGACTCGCGGCCATGGCCTTGGGCGGCAGCGGAAAGCACAGCAACGGCTCGCACGGTCATGGCGGGCACGATGTGGGGCACGGCGGGCATGGTGGCCACGGCGGGCACGTTGGCCATGACACACATGTCGGCCATGCGGGCGACAGCTCGCACCATGTCGGACATGTCGCGCACGCCGGTCACGGTGCGCATGGCGGTCATGGCGTGAAGGACTTCGCCACCGACTCCCTGCTCGCGCTGATGTCGCCGCGCGTGCTCTTCAGTCTCGCGTTGGGTCTCGGGGCGAGCGGGCTGATCGCACGCCCGTTCTTCGGCGGGATCCTGCTCTTCACCGTCGCCGTGGGCGGCGCGATCCTGTTCGAGCGGCTGATCGTGACGCCGCTCTGGAACCTGTTGTTCCGGTTCGAGTCCGCGCCGGCACTGACGCTTGAGAGCGCGGTGACCGGTGAGGCCACCGTCGTGAGCACCTTCGACGGCAATGGGCAGGGACTCATCTCGGTCGAGGTCGATGGCCAGCTGATGCAGGTCCTCGGCACCCTTCATCCCGACAGCCGCGTTCTGGCCGGACGTGTCGCGGTCGGCACCCGTGTGCGCATCGACGACGTCGACGCTGCGCGCAATCGGTGCACGGTCTCGCTCCTCTAGCGAACGCCCGGCACCACCCCCTTTCTCCGATTCGGAGTCGTCAACACACATGGATTCGTTCATGTCCAGCGGTATGCTCGTGGTCGGTGTCGTGGCCTTCGTGGTCGTCGTCATCCCGGCCGTGGTCGCCAAGTTCCTGCGCAATGTCGAAGCGGGTGAGATCCGGCTCGTGAGCTGGCTCGCCGGCAGCACGATCATCTATCGCGGCCCGGGCAAGTCGAAGGAGATCCCGCTCCTCACGACCGGCACCACGATCAGCAGCAAGGTCATCAACGTCGATCTGGACATCACCGACCAGACGGCCGACATCGACGAGAACGGCACCCCGCGCCCGATCAAAGTGCGGGTGCTCGCGAGCGCGATCGTCTCGGTGGGGGACAGCGACATTCTCATCAAGACGGCCGCCAACCGTTTCTTCTCCAAGCGCGAAGCGGATCAGATCAGCACGCTCACCGACCTGCTCTCGAGCTCGGGACGTCGCGCCATCAATCTGCTCACGCACGATCAGCTGTTCAGCGCCAAGGCCACGCCGAGTGCGTCGCGTGCGTTGTTGCCGGGGCAGGTCGGGGCCGCGCCGCTGGTGAAGGTCGCGCCGGCGCCGCTCGTGCATCAGGACAGCGCGCAGGCGGCGATGGAGGACGAGGACGATCCGCTCGCGGTGATCATCCGCAAGGCGTGCTCGCGCGAGCTCACCGACCTGGGGCTGATCTTCAACTCGCTCAACATCAAGATCGTGCAGAGCGAAGTGGCCGAGGCGCGTCGTCGGCAGTCGGCGGCGGAAGCGCAGGCCAACGCCGAGATCGTGTCGGCCATGCAGAGCCGCCGTGCGAAGGAAGCGCAGCTCGAGGCCGAACGCGCCATCAGCGACAAGCAGCGCGAGCTGGAGCAGACGAAGGCGGCCAACGCCGCGCTGATCGCGCAGGCCGAGGCGAAGCGTCAGGAGGCGGCCGGGCTGCAGCGCACGGCGGAGCTCGATGCGACGCAGATCGCGCAGGCGCGCGCCGACGCGGCCAAGGTGCGACTCGAGGCCGAGGCGAGTGCGGACGCCGACGCGATCCGTATCCGTCGTGTGGCCGACGCGACCGCGGAGAGCATCCAGAAGGTGAATGCGGCGATCCAGGCCGGTGGGGAGGCGTACTTCCGCTATCGGCAGATCGAGATGTTGCCGACGATCGGTCCCGCGATCGCGGCGGCGCTGGCGCAGAGCAAGATGATCACCGTGACCGGCGGCAACGGTGACGGCGCGCCGGAGACGACGACGAACAACATCACGCAGGTGATCCAGACGGTGTTGGCGGCGCAGATGGTCGCGAAGGGCGATCTCCTCGGCGGCAACGACGCGAAGAAGGACGACAAGTGATCGCGGGTGCGCGCTACGGCCACACGAATCTGATCGCGGCCGATTGGCGCGCGCTGGCGCGCTTCTACGAGGAGTTGTTCGGTTGTGTGCCGGTGCCGCCGGAGCGGGACTATTCTGGTCCCGAGCTGGACCGCGGCACCGGCGTCCCCGGGGCGCGGATGACGGGGGCGCACCTGCGTCTGCCTGGGCACGGGGCGAACGGGCCGACGCTGGAGATCTACAACTATTCGGTGCAGCTCGAGCGCGAGCCGACGGCGGTGAACCGGCCGGGGTTCGGGCACATCGCGTTCGAGGTCGCGGATGTGGCGGCGGCGCGGAGGGAGGTGCTGGCCGCGGGCGGGAAGGCGGTGGGGGAGGTGGTGACGCTCACGACCGCGGCGGGGAGTCAGGTCACGTGGTGTTACGTGACGGATCCGGAGGGGAATGTGGTGGAGTTGCAGAGCTGGGGGTGAGGGTCGGATCGGGATCGATTGATTCGGTCCGCGTGATAGCGATGACGGAGGGGTCCACTGCGACGGGTATCGTCGCGGTGGACCCCTCGGTGCTGGTGAGCTATAATATGACCCGTTATAATACAATCCGTGATACAGTCGTTCGCTGACGCCGCCACCGAAGATATCTTCGATGGTCGCGATAGCCGACGCGCGCGCGCCGCATGCCCGTCGGTGCTCTGGTCGGCGGCCCGCCGAAAGCTGACGCAACTCAATCAGGTACGGGCGCTGCGCGAGCGCGCCGTGCCCCTCGGCAATCATCTGGAGCGGCTTCGCGGCGATCGGGGAGGACAGCACAGCATCCGCATCAACGCGCAATACCGCGTCTGCTTCCGTTGGGAGGATCTCCATGCGTACGAAGTCGAAGTCACGGACTATCACTGAGCGGGCTGATCAGCGGCTTCTCCACCGCCGCCTCCCCAAGCAGCGCCCCCCGACCCACCCCGGCGAGATGCTCCTCGAGGAGTTCCTCAAACCCCTCGGCATCTCGCAATCCGCCTTCGCGATCCGGCTCGGGGTCTCCTTCCCCCGCCTGAATGAGATCGTCCGCGGCAAGCGGGGGGTCACGGCCGACACCGCCCTTCGCCTGGAGCAGGTCACGCGGATGCGGGCCGAGTTCTGGCTTGGCTTGCAGACGGATTGGGATCTTTGGCACGCGCTGCGTTCGGAGGCTGCCGCGCGAATCGGGAAGCTGGAGCCCCTTCGAATGACCGGATGACGCGACGTCGGGTCGGCTGAGGATAGGGACCACAACTGCTGAAACGGTTACTTTCGGGCTCCCCTGTCCCGTATGTCACCTAACCCTGACACCCAGGCCCGTCTGGTTCCCTTTACGTCCGGTTGGTGCTACACTTGCCACAGCGGAGGATACGCGTGGCAACGACGCTACAGGGCAATGCACTCGGCGCCATCACGTCGAGAACGGACCGAGCACGGCCGACGAAGGCCACGCCGAAGAGCAACGGCGGGGCGTCGTGGGTGCGTACGATCCTGTCCGGCGCCTTCATGCTCCTCATGCTCGCCGCGGCCCACCTCAGCATGGTGGTCACGAACGCCCTCGAAGCGCGCATCGACAAGCCGCAGCCGTCGGCCGGGCTCTCCGCCCGCATGTTCCTCGACGTGCCGCTCGAAGAGGAACTCCAGCTCGCCCTCAAGAAGAACAAGGTCCCCGCGCAGCAGGTCGTGCTGCAGCGCGCCATCAATGATGTGCGGGCCGGGCGCCCCATCGTACTGAACACACTGCCCGTGACGCCGAGCCTCGTGCGGTCGGCGATCGTCTTCACGATCCTCGGCTTCGCGCTCACCTGGCTGACCGTCCGTCTCAAGAGCGACGCCACGCAGTCGATCCTCGGGATCTTCGCCGGCAACCTGATCTGGACCGGCGGCGTGGAGTACGGGCTCACGATCGCCGCGCGCGCGCTCGGCGTGGCCAAGACCGTCGGGGTGCAGGACGGGCAGCTGTTCGCGATGTACGGCGAATATGTGCTGCTCAAGTACACCTGGGGCGCTTTCGCCCTGGTGATGGCGTATCTGTTCTTCGTGGAGTCGTCGCGCTGCCCGGCGTTCCTGATCTTCCGGGAGAAGCTCCCGGTGATGCGCGGCGCTGTCGCGACGGGGAAGATCGACAACTACGGCCCGCGCAGCGCCTTCCAGTACGCGACCACGGTGTGGGGCTTCTATCTGTTGCTCCTCTGGGCGTACGACGAGCAGCTGTTCGGCGTGCACGGGATCTTCACGAACGGCCTCCTCTTCGTGACGCTCGCCGGCTCCTTCTATTGTCTGTGGCGCCTGCACCAGCATCGGGGATGGGGCCCGGCGGTGCGCTATGCGGTCGGGGCGATCATCGTCGTGTGGACGCCGATCGAGATCCTCGGCAAGTGGGGCGTCTTCGCGGCGCCGTGGGTGCTGCTGCAATCGTCGAGCGTGCTGATCTTCTTCGGCGGGCTCGCCCTCGGCACCTGGCTGCTCTGGCGGAGTTCGCGCCGGAAGCCGGTCGTCACGCCGTAACACGGCGGCGGCTGCGGTCTCGCCGCGGTTCCATCGCGGGCGTACCCGCCCCTACATTTCCCGCGTGCCGATCCCCACGAAAGCCCTGACGATCTACGGCATCGCGATGATGCTGTTCGGTGCGCTCGGACTGCGGAAGACGTGGTCGGCGTTCCGGGCGTACGCGCTCCCTGCCGATGGCGCGCTCCCCAGGAAGGACGGGAAGAGTTCCGGGCAGGGGTGCTTCGTGGCGATCGCGGCGATCTTGAGTCTGAGCTGCGTGATCGTGGGCATCGTGGTGGTACTGGCGGCGCGGCGGGGGTGAGGTCGGTCCGATAGGCTGGACGCGGGCGGTGAAACCCCCGCCCTCGTCCCCCCGTAGTGATGTCAGAGACATTATGAACGCCATCCTCGTTGAGAGCGCCCTCTTCGTCGCCTTCCTGGCGGCACTGGGCGCTCTTGTCGTTTCCCTCTTCGGCGCCTCGCGGTTCGGTACGCGCGCGCGCCAGATCCGGAACCGCCGGCGCATGGAGCGCATCGACGCGCTCACTTGCCCCGTCCACGGTCCCCGCGACGAGCGGGACCTCGTCCGCCTTCCGGGAGGCGCCACCATATGCCCGGACTGCTACCAGGAGACCCTCGATGGGAAGTTCGTTTAGGCAAGCGATGGACGGGCTCAGAGAGCCCTCACGCGTGAAGCAGCTGACCACGATCGTGATCCTCCTTGCCGTCGCGCTCGTGCTCGTGCCCAGCAGCGTCACGTACATCAGCCCCGGACACATCGGCATCGTGATCCACCGGGCCGGCGGCGGCGTCGACAAGACGCCGCTCGGACCGGGACTGCACCTGCGCAATCCGCTCTTCACGGCCATCGAGGAGTATCCGACCTTCATGCAGACGCTCGTGCTCGCCCGCTCCAGCAAGGAAGGGTCGTCGAACAACGACGAGATCAACGTCAACTCCAAGGAAGGACAACCCTTGGCGCTCGACGTCTCGATGTCGTTCGAGCTCGATGCGCCCAAGGTGCCGCAACTCTACTCGACGTTCCGCACCGACGTCGCGACCATCCAGCACACCTACGTGAAGCAGGCCACCCGACAGGCGCTCCAGGAAGTCCTGGGCAGCGAGGCGATCGCCGACGTAATCGGTCCCAAGAAGGCCGAAGCCACGAACCGCACGCGACTGCTCCTGATGGAACGGCTCTCGCCGTACGGGATCGTCGTGCGACAGTTCACCATCAACGAACTGCGCGCGCCGGCCTCGGTGATGGACGCCATCAACCAGAAGAACGTGATGCAGCAGCAGGCACTCACGGCGCAGAACGAACTGCAGAAGAACACCTTCCAGGCGCAGGGTGACTCGATCAAGGCGGCGGGACGTGCCAAGGCGATCACCGCCGAGGCGCAGGCGCAGGCCCACGCCAATGAACTGCTCGCCAAGAGCATCTCGGCCACGCTGGTGCAGTACGAGCTCGTGAAGAAGTGGGACGGCCGGATGCCAACCGTGAGTGGCGGGGCGACGCCGATGATCCAGTTGCCGGTGGCCAAACCGTGATGCGAAGGGGCATCGGCTGATATCTTCAGACGATGCCGGCACCGACGATCTTCGAGACGGCCCGACTCCGGGCCGAGCGGCTCCGGGCGGAACACCGCCCGGAGCTGCGTCGCATGAAGCAGGACCCCGCGCAGATGCGGCTCCTCGGCGGCGTCGTCTCCGACGACGGGGTGGAGCGCTACACCGACAAGGCCTTCGCGCACTGGGCGGAGCACGGCTTCGGACTCTGGATGTTGTTCGATCGGGAGAGCGGAGCGTGCATCGGACGGGCGCTGCTGCGCCGGACCTCGAATCATGGCGAGCCGGATGTCGAGGTCGGCTACGGGTTCGACGAGCCGTGGTGGGGGCGGGGGCTCGCGAGCGAGATCACCGTGGCGCTGCTGGAGATCGCGCGGCGCGACCTCGCTCTGGGCACGGTGGTGGCGATCACAACCGAAGCCAACATCGGGTCGCAGCGCGTGCTCGAGAAATGCGGACTCACGCGGGAGCGGGAGTTCGGCGATGCGGGCGACCGGAAGCTACTTTTCCGCGTACGATGGTAGTGCGCCGCCTGTCTCACGTGCTCCGCAACGCGGGGCTGACGATCCTCCTCGCGGCGGGGCTCGCGTCGCGCGCGCACGCGCAGGGCGGGTCGTCGGTCGGAACCAAGCCACCGACTCCCCCCGTTTCGACCGGAGGATCGGCGATCCCGACGAGCGCGATGCCCGCGGCGCCGGTGGTGCCGTCGATCATCCCCGACTGGGCCATGCCACCCGCGCCGCCACCGGATCCGGGGATCACGCTGCAGATCCCGCCCGAGCTCGCCGGGTTCGCGCTCGTGGGACGCAAGGATTTCGAGAATCCGACTGAGGGGACGCAACTCCGCTACAGTCGCGCCGACAGTCTGTTCGTGGATGTGATCGTTTCCGGCGGACCGGACTTCGCAAAGTGCGACCTCGCATGCAGCACCAAGGCCTTCGATGGCGACTTCGCGAAGCTCCGCGCCGGCTACACCGATCTCGTGAACAGCGGCATCGCGCGCAGCGCACAGCTGGGTCCGGAGGAGCCATTGAATCCACCCAGTGGCGCTCGCTGGCGCCTCGGGCGCCGTCTTCGCGCGACACTGCTGCTCGACCTCGGCGCCGAGCGTTCGGAGCTCTACCTCTTCATGCTCCCTGGTGTCTCGGTGAAGGTGCGTGCGACCTACGCCGATCGGGGGGACCGCGCTGCGGCGGTGACCGCGTTCGCCGAGCGGATCGTCGCCGGGCTCACGGGGAACACGAAGCCGTAGCGAAGACGAAGCAGCGCGCCCTCCGGTCGGAAGGGCGCGCTGTTCGGCCAACGTCAGGTCACTTCTTCAACAGCACGCTCTCGAAGTACTCGATGGCACGGGAATCCTTGCTCTGCCCGAGCCAGAAGATGGCGGTACGGCGGAGTTCGGGGTCCTTGCTGGTGCGGGCGACGTTGATGAGCGCGGGGGTCGATTCCCCCTTGGGGCGCTGCGAGAGGGCGAACACCGCCTGCTTGCGGACCTCGCGGTCGCCGGTGGGATCGCCCACGACTTCGACCAGGCCGGCGGTGGCCTTCTCGCCCGCTGCCTGGCTCACCCAGAACACGGCCTGCGTGCGGACATCGCGCTCGCGGGCGTCGTCCTTTGCGAGGGCCAGCAGACGCGGCCAGACCTCGACCGAGTCGGCGAGGGTGGCGGGGAAGATCGCGTCGCGGGCGCCGCGTCCGCTCCCCTTGGCGGCGACGTCAAGCAAGAAGTCCACCGCTTCCCGCACGCCGACCGTGCCCATGTCATGCGCGTCGCCGGCGGCCTTCCACCGACCGCCGACGTAGGTGCGCGCGGCGATCACCTTTCCGTTCACCACATCGACCGCGACGCGCACGGGGCCCGGCTCGCATTCGTCCTCCCACTCGTCGCGCGAGCGGATGGTCGTGGTGCCCGTGCGATTGGTCGTCACATTGCCGCGGCCGTTGCCGCAGACCCCGGAGCGCGAGGCGAAACTGAAGCGCACCGCGCCATCCGAGGTCTGCTGCACGCGGCGCGCGAGCCCCTGCGCCGTCAACGAAGCACCGCTCACGCCCAGGAGGATCGCCATCACTCCCAGGCGCTGCATACCGCCGCGGCCGATCATCGGTCGATCAGCTCCAGCAGCAGCTTCGCCGCCCGCGGGTCCTTGCTCTGGCCTAGCCAGAAGATGGCCTGCTTGCGCAGCTCCTTGTCCTTCTCGGTCTTGGCGATCTCGAGCAGCTTGTCGACGGCCGCGGACTCGCGGGCGCTGCGCTGCGAGAGCACGAAGATCACCTGGTCGCGCATCTCACGCTCGGACGACTTGTCGTAGAGCGCGGTGAGCTGCCCGATGCCGACATCCCGGTTCTGGCTCGCCCAGAAGAGCGCCTGCTTGCGCGTCTCCACCGGGAGCTTAGTGTTCGAGACCTGCTCGAGCAGGAAGGCCTCGTTCCCCGAGCCACGCATCTGCGACAGGGCGAAGAGCACCTTCTCGCGCACTTCGGCGCTGTTGGTCTTGTTGAACAGCGTGCGCAGGAAGGTCGCGTTCTCCGGCATGTGGTTCTGGGAGATCCAGAAGATCACCTCGTTGCGCACCTCGGCGGGGACATCGTCGCGACCGGCGTAGTCGCGCAGCGACTTCTGCGCCTTGTCGGACTTGCGCTGGGCGAGGGCGAAGATCGCCTTCTTCTGCAGTTCGAGGTCCTTGGAGTCGCGGAGCAGGCCGACCAGGAACTCCTCGGCCTTCTCTCCCGAGACCTGCGAGAGCCAGAACACCGCCTGCTCGCGGACCTCCGCATCCGGATCGGTGCGCGCGGCCTCGAGCAGGAGGTCGGCCGTCTCGGCGGAGCGCTTCTGCGAGATCAGGAACACCGCCTTGCGGCGCAACATCTCCGAGCACTTCTGACGCTTGGCCATCACCTGCTTGAGGATGGGGAGCGCCTGTTCGGCGTTCATCTGCAGGAGCGCGTTGAGGGCTTCGATGCGCTCGTCCTCTTCCTCGCTCTTGCAGCCTTCCGGGATATTGCCGGCGCTCGAGATGCGTGCTGGCGATCCTGCTGAGGCGCTGCTGCTGGCCGAGCCGATACGCGCGGGCCCCGCCGATGCCCCACCACCGTAGGCAATGCCCCCGATGCCGCCAGCGGACGCCCCGGGCCCGGCGGCGCGCGTGGCACGGTCCACCACCGAAGCGGCGGCCTGCGGATCACCCAGCCGGGCGAGTCCGCCTTCGATACGGGTCGCGAGGCTCTTGGCTTCGCGGTTCTTCACCGTCGAGGAGTTCGGGTACTTCTGGGCCTGCGTCTCGAGCTGGCCGAGCGCTCGACGGAGCGACGGCGTGTCGCCGATCTTGAAGTTCGCGTACGCCGCATAGTAGAGCGCATCGCCGGCGTAGGTGGACTTGGGGTACTTCTCCACCAAGCGCTTGAAGAGCTTGGCGGCGGAGTCCCAGTCGCCGTCGGAGAAGGCGCTGCGGGCCTCCTTCCAGAGTGCGTCGGCCTCGTCGGCCGGGGCCCACGACGCCGGAACGCGCACCTCGCGGTCATTCCCAGCGGTCGGACGAAGGGCGGTGCCGTGATCGGTCGCGAAGGTCGCCGCGGTCGCGACGCTCAGCATCAGGGTGAGTAGCGTGGTCATGTGCGTTCTCCTCAGGAACCACGCAGCGGTGCGGTCGCCAGGGCCGCCCGCAGACGTGGGAGTACTTGGGTGTGTTCGAGACTGCGATTCACGTGGGCCCGATCGTCGCCGGCCTCGGGCGCCGCGGCGGGGGTGGTCTGCACGAGCTGCACGAGCACGAGCTCGAGATCTTCCAGCAGTTTGCGGCGTGCGGGGTCGACGCCGGCGGGGGAGTCGAGCAGCAAGCGGGTATTGGTCAGCACATCGCGCGTCCACGCGGTCACGGCGGCATCACCGGGGCGTCCGCCGTTCGCACGCACCGCGGTGAGCAGCGCTTCGGCGCGTTCGAGGTGTTCCGACGCGGCGACCTGATATCCCATCGAGGTCGGCTCCGGTGCGCGAGCGATCGTCGGCGCCGGTGCGGTCGTCGTGGAGCGCCAGGCGTAGCGACCGATCGCGACGCCGAGGACGAGCGTGGCCGCCATGCCGATCAGCCAGCCGTTGCGGGCCATGTAGTTCGGCCGGCCGCCGGCCGCGGGCGCCGGGCGTTCCACCACGAGTCGCGGTGCGCTGCTCCGACGCGTGGCTGCGATCGCCTGCCACATCTCGTCGCGCGGGACCGACGGCGGCGCGTTGTAGTCCGCCGCCTCGCGCTGGATGAACGATTCGAATTCCCTGTCCGTCATGATGCCCACTCCCCGGCGAACTCCGCCAGTTGTTCGCGCAACTTGCCCCGGGCCCGGAACAGCTGCGCCTTCGATGTGCCCGGCTGGATGCCGAGCGATGTCGCGATCTCCTCGTGCGTGTACCCTTCGACGTCGTGCATCACGAACACCATCCGGTAGCCGTCCGGGAGGCCGTCGATCGCTTCGGCGAGCCGGCGTTTGAGATCCGGTTCCGCTTCGCGCCGGGTCGTGGGGACGTCGGGGAGGGTGTCCCCTCCGATCTCGCGCCCACGGATCCGCTGCACTTTGCGGAGGCCGTTCAGGATCACCGACGACCCGATCGCGTGGAGCCAGGTCGCGAGCGACGATTCGCTGCGGAAATCGGCGAGCTTCTCGAAGGCGCGGACGAAGGTGTCCTGCGTGAAGTCCCGCGCCAGCGCTTCATCTCCCGTCATCCGCCAGGCCAGCCGGTAGACGCGGTCCACGTGGCGGTCGTAGAGCATGCGCTCCGCGTCCGCCTCGCCCCGCAACACCGCTGCTACCAGCTGGCCGTCATCCACGTGGTCGAAAGCTCCGAGTCCCGGTTACCGAGCGCATAGGAGACAATGACAGCCCGGAAAGGGTTGCGTGGGGGGAGGGGGCGGAGGAGGGGGAGCCGGCTACTCGCCGACGAGCAGCCCAAGGATCACCAGCAGCCAGCAGAGGGCGCCGACCACGAGTCCGGCGATGTTCGCGGGCGTCAGACGCTCGTTCGAGGACTCGAAGGCTCCGTCCCGTTCGTTCAACTGCTGCGTGGTGCTGAGCACCGGGAGGAGCGGGAGGAACGAGAACATGGTGATGAGCCACCACGGCTCGGGAAGGCGGGCGGCGAATCCCAGGACGAGATAGGCGGTTCCAGACACTCCCGACGACCAGGCGCGGGTGGCATGGCGGCGCTTGGCGTCCTCCGCGACCCGCTCGAAGAACGAGAAGGAGAAGAGCCCGCAGAAGAGGGCGCGCAGCGCCGGACTGATGTCCTCGAAGGAGTCCTCGGCCACCCGTTTCCAGTTCTTGTAGAACCAGAACATGTTGTAGAGGCCGAACGTGCCGATCGACATCATCACGAATTTGGTGCGGCCGACCGGGAAGTACGTGTGGCGCGGCGGGACCGGGTGACGGGTCTCGTCGAATAATTCGCCGCAACTTTGACATTCCGACGCTCCGCGTTCGACGACGGTCCCACAGGACGGGCATACGAGCTCCGATCGTGTCATGCGGGCTCCCCAGCGTTGGTCGTCCTGGTCGAGGCGAACGAAACGGGGCCCGGCGATCGCTCGCCGGGCCCCGCCGAATATGGTGAATTACCGGCTGAACGGCGACATCACGCTCCCGCTCCCCGGGGCCACCTCGACCACCTTGAGGACGGTCGTGAGCTTCTGCCCGGCCACGTCGAGGACCACGCGGTAGGTCCCGGTCTCGACGGTGTTGCCGCGGCCGCCGAAGCCGCCGAACCCACCACCGCCCCCGCCGCCACGTCCGCCGCGGCCACCACCGGCCCCGCCAGCTGCCGCCGGCTGTTCGAGCGCCCGCTTCACGGCACTCGGGCTCCCGGTCGAATCCGGGGCTCCCATCGACTCCGCGGGACGCGGGTTGAAGCCGCGCGGGAAGCCGGCCACCTGCGCCGTGTCGGCGAAGTTGCCACGGCCACCGCGACCGCCACCGAAGGCCGCGAAGTCGATCCCGCCACCCCCCGCCGCTCCGGCCGGGGTCGCGACGAAGTTCCAGGTCACCTTGTTGATCCCGGCGGCGGTGCCCCCGGTCAGACGGGCGATCGTGTCGCCCGCCGCGTTCACGATCAGCACGCGCGCCGTCCCGGTCGCGGGAGCCGCCAGACGATAGGCGATCTCGGCGCCGCTCGGACCACCTTCACCCTTCCACTGCCGCTGCGAGCGCGGCTCCGACGCCGCGATCATCTGCGCGTACTGGAAGGCCACCGTCGGGGCGAAGAGATGCGTCGCGCGGGCGAGCACGTCGCCCGTCATCTGCTGCAGCGGCGCGACGTCGGTGATCCAGATGGCACGGCCGTGCGTCGCGGCGATCAGCTCATGGTCGCGCGGATGGATCTGCAGGTCGAACACCGGCACGGTCGGGAGACCGCTGTTGAGCGGGAACCAGCTCTGCCCCTTGTTGAGCGAGGCGAACACCCCGGTCTCCGTCCCCACGTACAGCAGGTTCGGGTTCACGGGATCCTCGCGGATCACGTACGCCGAACTCGGCGCACCACCGTTCGGCAGGTTCGACGCGATCGACTTGAAGGTCTTCCCCCAGTCGGTCGAGACGTACACGTACGGCGTGAAGTCGTTCTCGCGGTGATTGTCACGCGTGACGTAGACCGTGGCCGAGTCGAAGTGCGAAGCGTCGATCTTGCTGATGTACGACATCGGCGGTGCGCCGGGGAAGTGATCGCTCAGGTCCTCCCAGGTGCCGCCGTCGTTGCGCGTGAGCCAGACCTTTCCGTCGTCGGTGCCCACATACAGGATGCCGGCGCGGATCGGCGACTCGCTGATGTTCACGATCGTCGCGTTCTCCTCGGCGCCGGTGGCGTCGCGGGTGATGCCGCCCGATCCGTCGGCGGCGAGATTGCCGTTGGCATCGTAGCCGCTCGAGACGCGTGGCCAGGTCGGGTCACCACGCGAGAGATCGCCCGAGATGGCGCGCGCGTTGGCACCCTTCTGCACCGACTTGAAAAGCTTGTCGGCGCCGGAGTAGAACACGTTGTTGTCGTGCTGCGAGAGGATGAACGGCGTGTTCCAGTTCCAGCGCGCAGCGGCATTCGGGTCGGCGAGGTCCTTCTGCATGCGCGCCGAGAGATCGGCGATCTGCTTCTTCTGCTCGTCGGTGAGCGGCTTGGAGCCGTCGCCCTTGATGGCCGCGATCTGGTTGGTGTAGGTGCCGGTGTTGACGGTGCGCGGGCGGATGTTCGCGTTCTCGCCGGTGGCGATGTTGCGGCGCGAGATGTTCCCGCCCTGCGTCTCGTAGTAGATGATGTTCGGATCCTTCGGGTCCTGCGCCGTCTGCAGGCCGTCCGCCGAGCCCGGCGCGAACCAATCGGTCATCTGCAACTGGCCGTTGCGACGGCGCGAGAGCCCGCAGCTGGTGCCGTTGTCCTGCAGACCGCCGCACACGCGATACGGGACATCGAAGTTGTAACTCACATTGTAGAACTGCCCCATCGGCATGTTGTTCACCGCGTCGTACGTGCCGCCCTTGTCCCAGGTCTGGAACACGCCGGCATCGCCGCCGATGATGAAGTGCTCGGGGTCGTTGGGGTCGATCCACATGGCGTGGTAGTCCTCGTGGTTCCCGACCATCGAGAGCTTCCACGAGTAGCCGCCGTCATCGGAGAAGGCGAAGTCCACCGCCATGCGATAGATGCGATCCGGATTCCTGGGATCGACGCGCACCTGCGAGAAGTAGAAGGGGCGGTTGTTGATCGTGCTCATCCACTTCCAGGTCTTGCCGGCGTCGGCCGAGCGGTAGAGCCCGGAGAGGAGCTGCTGCGGCTTGGCGCCGCGCACGCTGTCGGCCTCGACCATCACGTACACGATGTTCGGGTTGCTCGGCGCGAGCACCACGTTCATGCGTCCCTTCTCGGTGGCGGGGAAGCCGCCTCCCTTGATCTCGTTCCACGTCTTGCCGGCGTCGGTGGACTTCCAGAGCGCGGAGCCCGGACCTCCCGACTTGAGGAAGGCCGGCTTGCGCAGCCGCTCGTAGCTCGCGGCGTAGAGCGTGTTGGGATCGCGCGGGTCCATCGTGACGTCCACGAACCCGGCTTTGTCGCTGATGAACTTGATCAGCTGCCAAGTATTGCCGCCGTCGGTGGTCTTGTAGAGGCCGCGTTCCGGGTTGCTGGTCCACATGGCGCCGAGTGCGGCGACATAGACGATGTTCGGATTGGTGGGATGGATGATGATGCGGCCGATGTGCTGTGTCTTCTGCAGTCCCATCGCCTTCCAGGTCACGCCACCGTCCACGGACTTGTAGACGCCGTAGCCCGGGGCAGCGGTATTGCGCGAGTTCTGCTCGCCGGTGCCGGCCCAGATGATCTTCGTGTCGCTCGGCGCGATGGCGATGTCGCCCATCGAGGCGTTGGCTTCCTGATCCCAGAGCGGGAAGAAGGTCGTGCCCGCGTTGACCGTCTTCCAGATGCCACCGGCGGCGCCGGCCACGTAGAAGACCTTCGGGTTCTTCGGCTCGGCTTCGACGTCGGTGATGCGGCCGGCCATGTTGACCGGGCCGATCGAGCGCCACTTGAGGGCCTTGAGGGTGGCGGCGTCCGGAGTCTGCGCATGCGCGACGGCGGCGAAGGTGACGGAGGCCAGCGTGGCCATCGTCGCGAGCCAGGACGACCGCGAGCGAACGGGGGAGACGGACATGGGGGAGGACGGTGTGAGGGGAGTACTACCGCACGACTTACCGCACGAACCAATGCATGTACCCGCAGGACTTGCAGACGCGGCAGTCGGCGACTTTGCCGAGCCACTCCGTATTGAAGAAGGTCGCCACGGGCCCATGTAGTTGTACGCGGCGTCGGTCGAACTCGCTGTTTCCGCAGACCAGACAGGTGAGACGCCGAGTCATGGGACCGGCCGGGGCGTCGCCTGCCGTATCCTCGTCGGCGTCATCGGCCGCGAGATCGAACGTGAGCGGCCTCGGGGGGATGGAGTACCCGGGAATCTCGAGCAACGGGTCGACCTCGGACTCGTCCGACGCCTCAGGGCCGTCGTACGGAGCCGCGTCCACGAGTTCGATCTCGAGCGGATCCTCCGTGGCGAGGAGCGCGCGCAGCTGGGCGACGAGTCCGCGCGAGGCGCCGGCGGACTCGAGCAGATCGACGGTCGGGCCGTCGAGGTAGAACTCCGTGCACTCGACGCTGTCGCTCTCGAGATTGGCACGGAGGGTGGCGACGTCCGCGTCGGAGATGGTCCCGAGCGCGCGGCCGGAGGACTTCGAACGGAGGGTGGGCATACCCGAAACTTATGCGATCCGAAGCCACGTGTAACGAATGGCGGCGTTGGTGGCATCTTAGGGCGTGCGACTCTCCGTCCTGCCCACTCCCTCGCCGCGCGCCCTCATGGCCGAACCGGAACCGACGCCGATGCAGCTGGCTGAGGTGCTCGCCGGTGCCCGCCGTGGTGCGCCCGGCGCGATCGCCGCGCTGTACGGGTGGTTCGCGGGGGACCTGCTGCGACTGACGGGTCGGCTCCTGGGGTCCGCCGCCGCAGCGGAGGATGTGATCCACGATCTCTTCGTCGGTCTCCCCGAGCATCTCGCGCGCTACGATGAGCGCGGCCGCTTCGGCGCGTGGCTGCGGGCGACCGCGATCGGCATGGCGCGCATGCAGCTGCGCCGCGACACGCGCCGCGACGCGGTACTCGCGCGGGACGCTGGGGCGGCGCCGATCGCGCATGCCGCCGCGGACCCAGCGCTCACCCTCGACCTGGAAGGCGCCGTGAACGCACTCCCCGAGTCGCTCCGCGCCGTGTTCGTGCTCAAACAATGGGAAGGCTACTCGCACGACGAGATCGCCTCCCTTCTCGAGATCTCCGCCGGGGCGTCGCGCGTGCGTCACGCGCGCGCCCTGCAACTGTTGCGTACCCGACTCTCCCTCTGATCATGCGGATCCCCTTCACGCATCCTTCGCTCGACGTGCTGAGCGCATTCGCCGCGGGCGAGCTCGCCGCCGCCGCGCATCGCCGCACCGCCGATCATCTCCGCGAGTGCGCGACGTGCCAGGAGTCGCTGCGCTTCGTCCGTACGGTGAGCGCGGCGCCCGCGGCGGATTCCCGCGTCGCGAGCGACGCGCTACTCGCGCGCATCCTCGCGTCACGAGCGCAGGGCGAGCGGGTGATCCTCCCGGCGGAGGTGCCTCCGGTTCCGCAGCGCTCGTGGGCCGGACGCATCGGAGCGATCGCGGCGACGGTCGTCGTGCTCATCGGACTGGCGCGGGCATTCGCGCCGACGGAAGCGCTCGCGGTCGCCGAACGGAGCGTGCTCACGATCGATCCCACGGCCCCGACGATGGGCGCGCCGATCACCGTGCGCTACACGCCGGCGCCGACGCTCTTTCCCGGCGCCACGACGCTGGTGCTGCGTGCGCGCATCCGGACGCCCGACAACGAGGCGTACAACGTTCCGGCCTCGCACACGCGCCGGCTCGGGACCCTCACGCGCGACCGCAACGGGCGCTTCGAGGGGACGGTGACGCTGCCGGACTCCGTCGTGTTCGCTGTACTCGCGGTCGAGAGCCCCGACTCCGCGCGCGTCGACGACAACGATGGCCCGGGGTGGGAGGTGCTGGTGGCCGGGTCGGACGGACGTCCCCTGTTCGCCGCGCTCGAGCAGCGCTCGAACGACATGATGGGGCGGAGCTGGGAGGAAGGGTACGCGTCGATCCGTCGCGCGACCGAGCTCTATCCCGACTCGATCCGCGGATGGACCATGCGCGAGTTCTTCGAAGGGCAGCTCTTCTCCGGAGCGGAAGGGGACAGCGTCGCGCGGCTCCGGTCGCCGGTGATCGGCCGATTGGTCGCCGAGGCCAAGCGGGCGCCTTCCCTGGACTACGCGTCGATCGGCAGCGTGTACTACCGCGCGTATCGGATCGCGAACACGCCGGGAGCCACCAAGGCCGACAGCGCGGAATGGGACTACTGGTGGACGCGCATCGGTCGGGAGTATCCGAAGCACGCGCAGATCGCGCAGCGCCTCGCGCTGTGGATGAACACCAAGGCGATCGGCAACGCGGCCGCCCTGGACAGTCTGGAGCGCTTGTTCGTCGCGCTCAGTCCGTTGAAGGGCCCGGGGAACAACCTGATCGGGCAAGGGATGCAGGTGGCAGCCGCAGCGGGGGACGTGCCGCGCGAGCGGTTGTGGATGGAGCGCTCGCTCGCGGGTGTCGCCGACAGCGCGCAGCGCATGGCACTGTTCCTCAGCAGCAAGCCGGCGTTCCGTCAGGAGGGGATGCAGGCCCTGCGCGTGTTGTTGCGCCCCGGCGCCACGGGCGTCGCGCGCGTGCGCGCCCTGTCGCGGGACGCCACGGCGTACGCCCGCGTCGTCGCCGACGCGCGTCGGAGCATGTTCGCGGCGCTGGGGCGCGGATTGCTGGCGGACGGGAAGCCACGGGCGGCACTCGATACGTTGCGCCTCGCGGCCGAAGGCGGGTGGGATCCGGCACTGCATCGGGAGCTGCTGCGGAGCTACGCGCTCGCCGGCGATACCACCTCGGTGCTCACCATGCAGGCGCGGCTCGTGGTGGACCCGCGGACGAGCGACGCACGTCGCGATTCGCTCGATCGCGATGGGGCGCGTCGTGCCGGCGCGAGCGCTTGGCGGACGCGCGTGGAGGAGGCGCGACGCGATATGCATGAGCGCGTGCTCGAGCGGAGCATCGTGCGCGCGGTGTCGGGTTCGACGCAGGTGCGCTCGCGCGACGGCGCCGACCACACGCTCGCTTCATTGACCGCGGGGCAGCCGGCACTCGTCATCTTCTGGTCGCGACACTGCGGCTATGCGCTCGACGCCATCCCGGAGATCACGGCGCTCGTGGCCCGCCTCAAGGCGCAGGGCACGCCGGTCGTCGTCTCCATCGATGAAGCGCCGTCCGCCGACCTCGACCGGACGCTGGCGGAACGGAAGATCGATTGGCCCGTCTACTTCGACGCCCGGGCACGCCTCGCGTCGGCGATGCGCAACTTCGGAACTCCGGGCTACTTCGTGCTCGACCGCTCGGGGCGTGTCCGTTTCACCAGTGCGGAACAGGTGCCGGACCTGATCGGGCAGATCGAGGCGCTGCGCGCGGAGGGGCGCTGAGGGGAACCCCGGCGGCGGGGTGCGTCAGGTCGGCGGACAGGTGACGATCGCGAGCTCCCCCTCGCGGCCGCTGAACTGGATCCATCCCCACGCGGTCGAATCACTCGCCACCGTGGAGAGCGCCGGCACGATCTGATTCCGCAGGAGTACGACGCGTCCGTGCTCCGCGCGCCAGCGGCGCTGCCGTACGATGGTCTCCGAGTTGACGACCATGTAGCAGCTGGTCGCCGGTGCGCCGAGTGCGGCGTCGAGCCGCGTGAGCATCGGGGCGAATCGTGCCGAATCGCTCACCACGAACATCAGTGATTCGATGCGGGCACTCGGGGAGACCATCGGTCGGGCATCGTCGACGTATTCATCGACGACGACCACCAGCTTCCGCAGTCCGAGTGAGTCGCGGAAGTCCTGGGCCGTGAGCCCCGAGTACGGGAGCACCGTGAGCCCGAGCCGCTGACGCGTCTCCACCGGCACATGTTCCCCGATCACGAGCCCGGGGACGATGCCATCGAGGATCGCCTGCGTAGCGCGCCCCGGACTCGGCGGGCGATCGAGGAACACCACCACGGCGATGGTCGCCGCGATCCCCAGCGCGACCGTCGCCACGATCTTCAGCAGGTGCGTGCGTCCGAGCATCACCGCTCCGGTTCCGGTGTCGAGTTCTCCCGACCGACAATCTCGTGCCCGGAGCCCCGCTCGACCAGACGCGATATCCGGTCGGCGAGGTAGCGGGTGCCCGACCGGGGCGGCATCTTGGGGGATGACCACCCTCCGCACCCTTGCCGCCGCCGTTCTCCTCGCTGCCGTGTCCACGCCGGCCGCCGCGCAGACCCCGGTGAAGCTCCTCGACTACACGACCAACGCCCCCGCCGGCTGGACCCCGGCCAAGCCCACATCGTCCATGCGGCTGGCGCAGTACACCGTGCCGAACATGGAAGGGATGGTGACCGCCGAGGTGGTGGTCTACTTCTTCGGCGTGGGGCAGGGTGGGACCGTCGAGTCGAACCTCGAGCGGTGGAAGGGGCAGTTCTCGAATCCCGACAACTCCCCCGTGTACGAGAAGGTCACGCAGGAGACCGGAGCCGCTTTTCCGATCACGGTGGCGGAGTATCGCGGCACCTATGCGCGCGGGGTCGGCGCGGGCGACGCGGCGGCGGCCAAGCCGGGGCAGTCGTTGATCGCGGTGGTGGCGGAGACGCCGCGCGGGACGCTGTTCTTCCAGCTGTTCGGGGCGACGGCGTCGGTGACGGAGCAGCGGGCGGCGTTGTTGGGGATGGTGAAGGGGCTGAAGTAGGGGCCCCTTGGTCGCGTGATTCCCAGCCCTTGCATTCCGCACTGAGTGCTCGTATACTGAACCATATGGTTCAGTATCAGTCCGACCTCGATGCCGCCATCACGGCGGTCGCCGACCCCACCCGACGGGGGATCCTCCAGCGCCTCTCCCGCGCCGACGCCAGCATCAGTGAGCTGGCCACCAGCTTCGACATGACCCTCACCGGGATCAAGAAGCACGTGGCCCTGCTCGAGCAGGCACAACTCGTCTCGACCCGCAAGGTCGGCCGGGTGCGCACCTGCCGCGTGGGGCCGCGCCGGCTCGATAGCCTCGCCGCCTGGATCACCACCTACCACACCATGCTCGAGTCCCGCTTCGACCACCTCGAGACCTTCCTCGCCAACAGTCAGGAGCCTGCCGAATGACCACCACCGAGCGCTACGCCAAGATCCTCACCCCCGGGGACCGCGACATGTACGTCGAGCGGATCTTCGACGCCTCCCGCGACCGCGTCTGGGCGGCGTACACCGTCCCCGAGCAGATCGCGCAGTGGTGGGGGCGCGGGAATCGGCTGGTGGTGGAGCGTTTCGAGTTCGAGCGCGGCGGGCATTGGCGCTACGTCGAGTACTCGCCGACCGGGTCCGGCGAACAGGTGAACGGATTCGAGGGACGCTACCGCGAGATCACCCCCAAGGAGCGGATCGTCCGCACCTTCGAGTGGGACGGGATGCCCGGTTACGTCATCATCGAGAGCACGACCTTCATAGATTTGGGGGACGGGCGCACGAAGATCGTGAACACTCTGCTCTGCCATACGGTGGAAGAACGGGACGGCATGATGGGAGCCGGAATGGAAACCGGGATGAACGCCAGCTACGAAGCGCTGGACCGGTTGCTCGCACGCGGCGGATGACCCTCTCGGCCATCCCGCTGAACCCGACGTCGCTCTTCACCGGTATCGTGGCCACGGTGGGGGGCGCCGCCGTGATGCTCGCGTGGCGCGTGCGCGAGACCCAACGCCCCGTCTCGCTCCCGCTGATCATCATCCCGCCCATCGGGATGGCGACGGGGTTCGGGATGTTCTTCTATCCCCCCTTCCGGATCCCGGTGCTCTGGGTGGTGGGGGCGCTGCTCTTCGGGGCGATCGTGCTCGCGGAGCCGCTGGTGCGGACCTCACGCCTCGAGCGGCGTGCGGACGGCGGGATCGTGCTCAAGCGCTCCAAGGCCTTTCTCTGGATCCTCCTTGGACTGCTGGCGACGCGCTTCGCTTTGCGCGACTATATCGGACATCTCGTATCACCACTGCAGACGGCGGCCGTGCTCTTCTGTCTGGCCTTCGGCATGATCGCGCGATGGCGCGCGGGGATGTATATCGAGTACCAAGCGTTGCAGCAGCACGGAAAGGACCTGCCCCCGTCCTGAGTGGGGAGGCGGTCTCCGAACCCTCTCCCCTCCACCGAATGGCCGGCTCGAGTCTCTTCGCCCTGTTGGACGACATCACGACGTTGCTCGACGACGTCGCCCTGCTCTCCAAAGTGGCGATGCGGAAGACCACCGGCGTGCTCGGTGACGACCTCGCGCTCAACGCCGAGCAGACCACCGGCTTCGCGGCGGAACGGGAACTCCCGGTCGTCTGGGCGGTCGCCAAGGGATCGCTCGTCAACAAGCTGATCCTTGTGCCGTCGGCGCTGCTCATCAGCGCCTTCGCGCCGGCGCTGATCCTGCCGATGCTCATGATCGGCGGCGCCTATCTCTGCTTCGAGGGCGTCGAGAAGGTCGCGCACAAACTGCTGCACGGCAAAGAGGACGCGGCGCACCGCGCCGAACTCGCGCACGCCATCGCCGAACCGGCGATCGATCTCGCGGAACTCGAACGCACCCGCATCAAGGGCGCGATCCGCACCGACTTCATCCTCTCGGCCGAAATCGTCGTAATCGCCCTCGGCACCATGGCCGCCGCGCCGATCACGCAGCAGATCGTCTCGCTCAGCCTGATCGGGCTCGCGCTCACGATCTTCGTGTACGGCCTGGTGGCGGCGATCGTGAAGCTGGACGATCTGGGGCTCAAACTGCTGAAGGGCGGTGCCGCGAGTCAGCGTGTCGGGCGCGGGATCCTCGTTGCTGCACCGATGCTCATGAAGGTGCTCTCGGTCGGCGGCACGGTGGCGATGTTCCTCGTGGGTGGGAGCATCGTCGCGCACGGCGCGCCGCCGGTTGAGCATCTCATCGAGTCCACCCTAGGCGCCGTCGGTGCCCACGAAGGGGTCGCCGCGTCGGCGCTCAAGATGGTGCTCGAGGTCATCGTGGGCGCTGTGGTGGGCGCGGTGGCGCTGGCGATCGTGGAGGGGGCGCAGTGGGTACGGCATCAGCGGACACCCCGTCCTTCGTGATCCGCACCGGCTCGATGAAGCCGCGGGCGTCGAAGTGGAGTTCGTCGATGCTCACCACGCGGTGATTGCGGTCGGTCTCGCCGAGCGGACGACGGTGATAGACGATGTACCAGTTCGGCGAACCGGGGACGTGCAGCACCGAATGGTGGCCAGCACCGGTGGCGACCGCTGCGTCCTGCTCGAGGATCTTCCCCACGCGCTCGAAGGGACCGAAGGGTGAGTTCCCCACGGCGTAGGCCACGGCGTAGTTAGGGCCGGTCCAGCCGCCTTCCGACCACATGAAGTAGTACTTCCCGTCCTTCACCAGCATGTAGGCGCCTTCCACATAGCCGGTGGGGGTGATCTCCTTGTAGAGCGTGCCGTCGGGGAAGGGGACGATCGCGGTGAAGTCGTCGTTGAGCTTGGCGATGTTGCAGTGCCGCCAGCCGCCGTAGACGATGTAGTACGAACCGTCGACATCCTGGAAGACGTTCTGGTCGATCGGCTGCGCGCCGTTGTGGAAGGCGTCGATGAGCGGCTTGCCGAGCAGGTCCTTGAAGGGCCCGTTCGGCGACCGTGAGCGCGCCACGCCGATCCCGCCCTTCTCCTTGTCGCTCTGGATGTCGTTGGCGCCGAAGAAGAGATAGTACCAGTCGCCCTTCTTGATGATCGACGGGGCCCACACCGCCTTCTTGGCCCACGACACATTCGCGGTGTCGAGCACGTGCGGATGCTTCACCCAGGTGATGAGATCCCTGGACGAGAAGGCATCGAGGAAGGTCTGCTGCTCATACGGTGCCGAGTAGGTGGGGAAGATCCAGTACTCGCCGTTGAACAGATGCGCCTCGGGGTCGGCATACCAGCCGGGGAGGATCGGGTTCCCGGAGCGCGGCCCTTGGGCGACGCTCGTGTGGAGCGAGAGCACACGATTCAACAACTCCGGCATCGCGTGCAGTTGGTCGATATGGTCGGGGGCGGAGTTCCCGGCGTAACCGAGCAGTTCGAAGTTCCCGGCGCGGACGCGGCTCAGCTGTTGTGTACCACGCGGGCCCCACTCGAGCGTCGGCGTGCGACGCAGCGCGAGCGCGTTGAGGAGCCAGTCGGCGGTCTCGGTGGTGCTCGCGAAGGTGCCGGGGAAGATCTCCGAGTGCGTCACGAGGAAGCGCTTCTCCCCGCGCATCGCGGCGCGGGCGAAGGCGGCGAACGCGGTGAGGTTCGTGCTGTCGATGGTGCCGCCGTTGGCGAGCGCGGTCCCCTCGGGGATGTACGACGTGTGCATCCCGTCGATCAGCAGCACGGCGTCCACGCGTGCGAAGTGGCGCGGGGTGCGCAGGATCGCGCGCACCGCACCGTGGCCGGCGGAGAATCCGGCGAGCGTCACGTGCGCGAGGCGCGGGGCGGCGCCGTTGGCGGCGGCGACCTCACGCGTGATCGCGGTGAGGAGTGAATCGAAGACCGCGGGATCGGCGAAGGCGCGATCGTACACGCCGGAGCCGCTGCCGATGTTCAGCGTGGCCACGACGGTCGGCGCGAGGATCGCAGCGGCCGCTTGATCGGGCACCCAGGCGGCTCCGTGGAAGTGGATGAGGAGATCGAGATCGGCCTTCCCGCGCGCACGCGACGGGATGAACAACTCCACCGACTTTCCCGCAGGTCCGGCGAAACTGCGCGTCACCCCGTCCGGCTTCTTCTCGACGAGCCGTTCGTGCGCACGCGTGTTCTCCACCATCGGCGAGGGGCTCTGCGCCGCCGGCGGCGGAGCGGAGGTCGTCGACTGGGCGATGACCAGCGTGGGGACCGCGAGGAGCGTGAGCGCGCGACGGATCATCATCGCGCCCAGATCACGATGGCTCCGCACCCGGTCATCCCCTGCTGGAACGCGGCGGGGATCCCGGGGCCGGTGTAGATCTCGATCCCCTTGAGATGCTCCGGTTGGATCAGCGCGTCGATCTCGTCGGCGTCGAAGCTGAGCATCAGGCCACCGTTCACGTAGATGGACGGCGTGCACCAATCCGCGACCATCCCGCGGATCTGCAGCTGCTTGGAGAACCCGGAGCTGTCGCGCGTGATCCGGACCCCGGGGAGATTCCGGAAGATGTCGGTCGTCTCCGTCAGTGAGCGTCGGGCGATATCGGCCGGCGTGATGAACCGACCGGCTCCGGCGGAGCGCGCTCGCTCGGTGAAACCGCTGCGGTCCGTGTTGTAGCGGACGCGCGAGGCGGAGATGCGCACGGTGTCGAGCACCGCCTTCAGGGTCGAGAGCGTCACGCGTACCGGCGCTGCGCCGTCGAAGACATCGACCGCGCGCCGCTCGGGATAGTATCCGATGGCGCGGATCTCGAGCACACGGGTCCCGGCCGGCGCATCGGCGATCGTCCACTCTCCCCGGGCATCGGTCCGGGTCGGCACACCATCGGCGACGCGCACCTGCGCACCAGCGAGCGGGCGCGAGCCATCAGCGGCCATCACCGTGCCGCTCAGCCGGGCGTCGCCGACGCGCAGGGGAGCGGGCGCGCGCTTCGGATCGGCCGCGACCTCGGTCTTCAGGAGCCGCGCCGGCCCCAGGAAGAGCTCGCGGCGCATGAATCCTTCAGCGGGGATCTGGACCTCGATCATGTCGGTGCTGTCGGCGCCCTTGCTGGCGATCAGGAACATCGTCCCCGAGCGGGGCACGTTGCAGATCGCGAACCAGCCGTTCTCTCCGGTCGTGGCGATCAGTCGCGGCTGATGGCGTTCGACCCCGTCGGGCTTGAAGGCGATCTCCATCCATTCGCCGGCGACCTTCACGCCGCTGACCGAGGCGAGCGTCCTGGCATCGCGCACCACGCCGAGCAGCAGCGCGGCGGAGTCGGCGGGCGAGCGTACGCCACAGACCGACGCCCGGATCCGCTCGGCGGAGGGTGTGGCGAGGTCGATCCGGACGGGTTGATGCTCCTCCACCCGCACCTCGCGCGCCGGCGGTTCCACGCCGAGCGAGTCGAGCAGGGGGTGGAAGAAGCCCAGCGTGTAGCGGCCGTCGCGCACGTCGGTCAGCGCGAAACGCCCGAGCGAGTCGGAGATCGCGCTCCGCCCCAGGCTGGCCGCCGTCTCCGGGGCCACGAGTTGCACGGTGGCGCCGGCCAGGGGCTGGCGAGAGATGCTGTCCCGGACGACTCCGCTGACCGTCGTCCCCAGGGCGGATCGCGGCGCCGATTGAGCGCCGAGGCCGTGCGCGAAAAGCGCCGACGCGAGCGCCGACGCGAGCGCCGAAGCGAGCGAAACGAGCGAAACGACGGGTACGATCACCGAGTGGACTCGAAACCGCATGACAGGGTCGCCTTACGGAAGGGATAGCGGTGAAGCTACACTCCACGGGGGGTTCCGCGAGGGGTCCCGCAGATAGATTTCGAGACTCTTCACCTCTCGTACAGTTATGACCACGGATCAGGCCGCGCAACCACAGTTCGGAGTCGCTTCGTGAAGCAGTCCGCGCGGACCCTGCTCCTGCCGGTCATCGTGATGGCGCTGTTCATGCTCGGGGCCTATTACGAGCAGGGGATCATCGACCGGCTCGGCCTCGGGAATCTGGGGTGGGCGATCCCCTACGCGCTGCGCACGGCGATCTGGCTGTCGGCGGCGCATCTCGCGAACCGGGTGATCGGGATCCTCCTCTGGGATCCGATCCATCGGAAGGTGCCGGTCCCGCGGCTCCTGCGCGACGTCACGGCGGTCTTCATCTATATCATCGCCATCACGGGGATCGTCGGCGTCGTCTTCGACAAGCCGATCGGCCCCTTCTGGGCGGCGTCGGGTGCCGGCGCGATCGTCATCGGCCTCGCGCTGCGCAACGTCATCCTCGACATCTTCATCGGGCTGGCGGTCAACTTCGACCGTCCCTTCGAGATCGGTGATTTCATCCAGTTGGCGACGAGTGCCACCGGCGGGCCGGCCGGACGCGTCCTCGAGCTGAACTGGCGCACGACACGTCTGGTCACGGGCGAGGGGAATCTGATCATCATCCCCAACGGCAAGTTGGGCGACATGGTCGTCACCAACTTCTCCCGGCCGGAGCCGATCAGCGAGTTCGAGATCTCGGTGTTCCTGAGCTTCGAGGTGCCGTCGGACCGTGCGTTGCGCGTGCTCAACGCAGCGGTGATCTCGGTATCGGGGACGACGGGGATCCTCGAGAATCCGATCCCCAAGGCGCGCGTACGCGGGATCGTGGCGCAGGGGGTGGAATACAAGATCAAGTACTTCCTCGATCCGCGCATCGCGGGACCGGGGAAGGCGCGCGACGCGGTGTGGCGTGCGGTGCTCGATCAGCTGCATCGGGCCGGGTTGGAGCCGGCCTCGCCGAAGCAGGACGTCTACAACGCGCCGATGCCGCAGCGGCATCTCGACATGCGCTCGCCCGAGGATCGTGCGGAACTGCTCTCCCGGGTGGAGCTCTTCCAGGAGCTCACCCACGACGAGTGCGCGCAACTCGGCGCGCAGATGCGTGAACGTCTCTACCGGGCCGGCGACACGGTGATGACCCGCGGCAACGCCGGCGACACGATGTTCGTGCTCTCGGAGGGGCTGCTCGATGTGATGATCGCCCTCACGCCGGGGCAGCCGGAGACGCGCGTGGCGCGTCTGCAGGCGGGGAACTTCTTCGGCGAGATGAGTGCGCTCACGGGTGAGCCGCGCAGTGCGACGATCGTCGCCGCGACCGACGCCCTCGCGTTCGAGATCTCGAAGGAGGATCTCTCCGGACTGATCGAGGCCCGGGCCGGGCTGGCCGAGGCGATCGCGCACACCGTCGCGGCGCGCAAGCTGCGCAACACCACCGCAGCGGCCGACGCGAACAGCGTGACCGCGGTCGCCGAGGAGAAGTCGCTGACGGCGCAGCTCGTGGGGAAGATGCTCGCCTTCTTCGGCATGAAGTCGCGGAAGGGGCTCACCGCGGCCGAGCTCGAGGAGAACTCGGCGATGAACCCCTTCTCCTGATCGACGAAGCTGCAGCGCACGGGTGAAATGAAGCGGGGGTGTTCGCTGGTCGCATGCGACCGTTGAACACCCCCGCTCTATCATTCGGAATGCTACGGGATCAGGGAGCGCGCGCCGCCTCGAGCCGGACGCCGCCTTCCTCGCGGACACCCATGTAGACGATGCCGCCCTTGCCGAAGCCCGAGATCACGCGTCCCGGGGGCATCTGCACACGCTTGAGCAGTTCACCCTTCGGCGAGATCACGTCGTAGATCGACCCGCCGTTGATGCCGCGGGTGGTGCGGACCCAGAGATTGCCGTCCATGTCGCCGCGCGCCGAACCCGGCGTGAAGGGCGGGATGTAGTCCGACATCTCGTTGGGCGAGATCATGTTGATCGGCTGGAGCTCGATGCCGCCGCGACCACCACGGCCACCACCGCCGAATCCACCACCACCGAAGCCGCCGCCGCCATCGCCACCGCGACCGCCACGGCCGCCAGCATCACCACCGCGA